>VFZO01000140.1 GCA_016871155.1 Acidobacteriota bacterium
CCCTCCGAGACATAGTTCCGGTTCCAGTTCGGAATTTCGACCGTGACGTCGCCGGTGACTACGCATTGGCAGCCGAGGCGCGACTTGAGGGTGTAGCCCGCGGACTGTTCGACGCGATCCAACTCATCGTCGTCAGGCTCGGAGAGGTTCGCGTCACCGGCTTTGACTACGACGTGGCAGGTCGTACAGGCGCAGCTTCCACCGCAGGCGTGCTCCAAATGAAAGCCGTGGTTCAGAGCGATATCGAGCAGCGACCCCTGTCTGCCGTGCTCGGAATAAGGCATGGTCTTGGGATCGTAGTCGATGGTTACGTTTGCGGGAAGGAATGTGACTTTCGGCACGCTCATACCAGGATGCCGCAACAGGGCCCACCGATGCACGCCAAATAATCTCCGTATACTCTATCGACTTTGCTATGATTGAGGAAGTCGCCGTATGGAATCCAACGCACGCAGCGTGGCAAAAGCGTTGAGCTATCGAATCTTAGGCTCCATGTCCACTGCGCTCATTTTCCTCGTCCTGACCGGCGATTGGAAGCTTTCCGCCGGTGCAGGCGCAATGGACAGCGTCGTGAAGCTTGGACTCTATTTTATTCACGAGCGCATCTGGAATTTTATTAGTTTCGGCCGGCCCAAGACACAACCTCCGCCCGAATACGAGATTTAGTCCTAGCCTTTCGGCGGGTCCAGACCCCTAACGCTGGTCCCAAAACCTGGTACCCGCGTTCCAAACGGAAGATGACGGAGGGTCCCAATGCCCCGCGCACGCAAAATGGCCTAGCCAGCCGGTACCGATTGCGCGACGCCATTGGACGGTTATATTCCAGAGGTCTGAATTCTCATTCGGGTTTCTCCTCTCTTATGACTATCAAACTGCTTGCCGCCGCGCTGATCGGCGCCGCTTCGGCCTCTGCCACCGTGATCGGCGCCGGTCAATGCGCCGGACCTTCCGGATGCGCCGGGACTCTTTCCTGGAGCAATTTCAGCGGTATTGGAACACTCCTGGCCGGCAAAACCGTCTCGGTCACGGAGCCCGAATTCAATGGGACACTCCGCGCCGCCGTGTATCGGAACACAAGTGGGACCCTGGACTTTTACTATCAGTTCTCAAATGGGCACTACTCACCCGGCTCGGTGGGATTACTCTCGGCCACCGGGTTCGCGGGTTTCACTACCGACGTTCTGTATCGCAGCGACAACTGGGACGGATCGGGGACGACGGCGGTCAATTTCCGGTCCGGCACGCAGGCCCCGTACCAGGCCAGCCGCTCCGCCATCTCCACGGTGAATTTCACATTTGGAACCGGAGGCTACTCGGCGATGGTCAACCCGGGCGAGGTGTCGTCGACACTCGTGATCCGCACGAACGCGGTGGCCTATGGTTCCACCAGCACCATCCGGCTCGTGGATGGCACCTATGAGAACACCTATAGCGGTGTGTTCAGCACAACGGGGTGGGCCCCGACGCTCACGGGCGCTGCGGCTGACGTTCCGGAGCCGTCCGCGCCACTTCTGTTTGGCATGGGCGCCGCCTACCTGGCCATTCGCCGGCGGAAGTTACGCCAGTAGCCCTTTGATCACGTTACCGCCGACATCCGTCAGCCGGTAGTCCCGCCCCAAGTGGCGGAAGGTCAGCTTCAGGTGGTCCAGGCCAAGGCAATGCAGCATGGTTGCCTGCAGGTCATGGATGTGGACCTTGTCGCGGGTGATCGTAAAGCCCAGTTCGTCGGTTTCGCCGTAGGTGACCCCGCCGCGAATGCCACCGCCAGCCAGCCACATGGAGTAGCCGGACGGATGATGATCGCGGCCGGCGTTCTCCGGGTCACGCGTGTTGCGGATTTCGCAGATCGGCGTGCGTCCGAACTCGCCGCCCCAGGCGACGAGAGTGGAATCCAGCAGTCCGCGCCGCTTGAGGTCCTTGATCAGCGCCGCCGACCCGCGGTCGGTCTGCAGGCATTTGTCCTGAAGTTTCTTGTTCAGGTTCGTGTGGGTATCCCAGGAGGCGTCCATTAGGAGCACATACCGGACGCCGCGCTCCACAAGGCGACGGGCCAGCAGGCAGTTGGTCCCGAATTGTTTGGTTTTTTCGTCGTTTAGCCCGTACATCTCGAGCGTTTCCTGCGACTCACCCGAGAAGTCCAGCAGTTCGGGGGCGCTCATTTGCATGCGGAACGCCAATTCGTAGCTCTGAATACGCGCGGCAATCTCGGGGTCGCCGTGTTTGGCCAGGTGCTCCTCATTGAGTTCCTTGAGTACGTCCAGACCGGCGCGCTGCGCGTTCCGCGAGACGCCTTCCGGATTCGATAGATAGAGAATCGCGTCGCCGGCGCTGCGGAAGATCGTGCCCTGGTAGGTGGAGGGCAGGAAGCCCGACGAGAAATTCGATGCGCCGCCGGAAGTCCCCGAGCCACTCGACAGTACGACGAATCCTGGCAGATTCTTCGACTCGCTGCCAAGACCGTAGGTGACCCAGGCTCCCGACGTTGGCCGGCCGCCTTGAATGCTGCCGCCGAAGAGCATCAACTGGCCCGGATGGTGATTGACCGCCTCCGTGTGCATGGAGCGAACGACGCAGAGATCGTCGGCGACCTCCCGCAGATGGGGAAGGTAGTCCGAGATGACAACGCCGCTCTGACCGCACGGCTGAAACTGGCGCGGGCTGGCCAGCGCCGCCGCATTGGGCTTCGTGAAGGCTAGCTTCAGGTCCTTGGTGAATTCCGCGGGCAGGGGCTTGCCATCATGCTTGGCAAGGGCCGGCTTAGGGTCGAACAGATCCATCTGGCTGGGCCCGCCCTCCATAAAGAGGAAAATTACGCTTTTGGCTTTGCCGGGAAAGTGCGACGGTTTTGGCGCAAGAGGATTGGGCGACTCGGCGGCGTCGAGCAGGCCGGACAGAGCCATGCCGCCAAAGCCGCAGGCGAATTCACGAAGGAATCGGCGGCGGGCGTCAAAATGGGCAAATTGTGGAAGGTTCATCGTCCTACTCCCGGTTCACAAACTCGTCGAGATTAAAGAGCACGCGGGCCACGCCGGTCCAGAGGTTCGCATCGCCGGACTGCGAATCCAGGTAGCGGGAAAGGGCCTGTTTTTCGGTGGCGGTCGGCGGACGGGCCAGAGCCAATTGGAACATGCGGTCCAGCCGCCCGCCTGGCGTGCCCAGCGGCTCGCCGGCCACTCGTACGGCGAAGGCGTGCGCGGCCTCGTTGAATACCGGATCGTTCAACAGGTTCAGCGCCTGCAGCGGCGAGTTCGACGTACGCCTTCGCGAGCACGCGACGGTCGATTCCGGCATGTCGAAGTTCATCAGCATCGGGTAAGGCGTGGTCCGTTGATAGTGAATGTAGAGGCCGCGGCGGTAGGCGTCGCGGCCACTGGTTTCCCGCCACTTGCTGCCGCCATAAGCGAGCTCCGCCACGCCTTTCGGCATGTAGGGCATAACGGACTTGCCACCGATGTCGAGGTTGAGAATTTGCGCCACGTACATGGCGGAGTCGCGAATATGTTCGGCCGGCAGACGCAGGCGCTGCTGACGCGCCAGCATCGTATTATCCGGGTCGACGTTGGCCAACTCCGGGCGGTATTTCGACGACTGCCGGTACGTAGCGCTCATCACGATCGTTTTGTGTAACCGCTTCACGCTCCAGCCGTTCTCGATGAATCCGGCGGCCAGCCAATCGAGCAGTTCCGGATGGCTGGGCTTGTCGCCCGTAATGCCGAAATCTTCCGACGTTTTGACCAGGCCACGTCCGAAAAACTCCTGCCATGCGCGATTCACGGCGACGCGCGCGGTGAGCGGATTGTCCCTGGAAACCAGCCACTGCGCGAAGCGCAGACGTGTCGGTGCGCCGGCGATGGGCGGAAGCACGGAGGGCGTGTCCGGGGTGACCGCAATCCCGGGGCTGCGGTAATCGCCGCGCATCATGATGTGGGTCTTCGGGTTTTCCGGGTGCGCACCGATGGTGTAGGCCTGCGAAACGTTCGGGAAGGAGGTCCGGAGCTTCGTGAGTTTTTCGCGCAGCTCCTTCAACTTTCCCGTCAGTTCCTTATCGCGATTGAACTCGGGACCGGGATTAGCGACGAAGTAATCGGTCAGGATGGCCTGCTCGCGTTCGTTGCGATCGTTCTTGTGCAACAGGCGCATGGCGTGGTCGACCATCGCCGAAATCGAGGTGATCCAAAAATCGAACTCCGGGTCCTTGCCAGGGTTCGCGTAGGCAGCGCGCATCTTGTCTTCCCATTGGGACTGATAGCCGGCGAGCTTGTATTCGGCAAGCAGCTTCGCGCGTTCGGCGCGATAGGCGGGCAGCGCCTTCAGATACGGACCCATTTCGCCATCAATCGGCGCGTCGATATCGATATCGTCCGCTTCGTTGAAAAAGGCGAAGAGCTGATAGTAGTCTCGCTGCGAGAAGGGGTCGTACTTGTGATCGTGGCACTGTGCGCAGCCCACGGTGAGGCCGAGCCACGTGGTGCCGAGCGTGTTGGTCCGATTCACGAGCTGTTCAAAGCGGGCTTCGGCGCGGTCGACGCCCGCCTCCCGATTGACCAATACGTTCCGGTGGAAGCCGGTGGCGACCCTTTGATCCGCGGTGGCGCCCGGCAGCAGATCACCGGCAATTTGTTCGATGGTGAATTGGTCGAACGGCATGTCCCGATTCAGAGCCTGGATCAGCCAATGCCGGTAGCGCCAGGCATGGGGCCGGACCTGGTCCTTCTCATATCCGTCGCTGTCTGCGTAGCGAGCCAGGTCGAGCCAGGGCCGGGCCCAGCGCTCGCCGTAATGCGGAGAGGCCAGAAACGAGTCCACCACGCGTTCCCAGGCGTCCGGGCGCGTATCACCGGCGAATGCCGCGACCTCCTCCGGGGTGGGAGGCAGGCCAAGCAGGTCCAGTTTCAGCCGGCGAATGAGGGTGCGCCGATCCGCTTCCGGCGCCGGTTCGATTTTCGCTTTCGCCAGGCGCGCGCGGACAAAGGAGTCGATGGAACCCGTCTGTCTTCGCACCGGTTGAAAGGCCCAGTGGGTGGAGGTGCGGCGGGCGCCGGCGGCGAGAGTGGAGGCCGGGACAATCGCGCCGTTCTCAATCCACTTCCCGACCACGGCGATTTCGGCAGCCGAAAGCCGAGCGCCGGCGGGCGGCATCATGAAGCCCTTTTCGGAACTGGTGAGCCGCTTGATCAGCGGACTTTCCGCCGGTTTGCCAGGAATCGCGGAAGGGCCGGAGTAACCGCCCTTCAGGATCGACGCGCCGTCGTCCAGACGCAAACCGTTGGTTTGCATCCCGGCGCCGTGGCAGGCCACGCAGCGCCGTTTCAATATAGGCTGGACATCGGTGGCGAAGTCTAGCGCCCACGAGCCGGCGGCTCCGACTGCAAGCAAGATCAGCGGCTTCATCACCCCTATCTTACTCCCGGGCCTTATGCCACAATAACCGCATGCAGCCGCCCCAACATCCCTATCCCCAGCAGATGCCGCCGGCACCAAAGAAGGGCACGCCGATTTGGGTGTGGATCCTCGTGAGCTTCGTAGCTCTGGGGGTGCTGATGATAGGAGCGATCGGAGTGGGCTTCTACTGGTTCGCTAACAAGGTCAAGGACGCCGGTTCGAACCCGGTCGCGGCGATTGTCAAACTGGCCGCCGCGGCGAACCCGGATGTCGATATCGTGTCGAGCGACGATCAGACCGGGAAAATCACGGTACGCGACAAGAAGACGGGCAAAGTCGTGACCATCGACGCCGACAGCATTAAGGACGGTAAGATAGAGTTCGAGACAGACGAAGGAAAAGCGGTGATTGGCGGAGGAACGGATGTGAAGGCTCCTTCCTGGGTGCCGGTGCCGCCCGGCGCGAAGATTATCGGCGGCATGACCGCGGCCAGCGAAGGGGAAAACGTTGGCAGCGTCGTGTTCTCTTCCACGATGCCGCTGGCCGACCTGAAGGCGTTCTTCCTGGACAAAGCGAAGGCGGGCGGATTCGAGGAGAAAGGCACGATGACCGCAACGGGTGGGAATGACGAAGGCGCGCATATGACCTTTCACAACGCGGACCGCAAACGCAATCTGGTAATTTCGATCGGAAAGTCGTCGGAAGGCGTGGGCGGCAATATCGCTTACAGCGAGAAGCCCTGACGGTCCCATTTCGCGATGGCGACTGGCGCCACACAGTTGGCCAGGATGTTGTTGCCGGTCCGGATGGGGTCGATAAAGGCATCGACGCCGAGCAGCATTGCGAGACCCTCCAGCGGCAGTCCGTAGCTTGGAAACAGGCTGGAGAGGATGACGAAATTGGCGCGCGGTATGCCGGCCACGCCCTTCGCCGTCAGTTTGAGCGTCAGCAGGATCATGGCCTGCTGGCCGATGGTGAGCGTCACGCCCGCCGCCTGCGCGACGAAGAACGCCGCCATGACCAGATGCAGGATGGAGCCGCAGTTGTTAAAGCTGATGCCCAGCGGCAGCGCGAAGCCGAGCAACCGGGGAGGCACACCGTAACGTTCCATTTGTTCCAATGCCGGCGGGATCGCCGCGGCGGAGGATGTTGTGCCAAACGCCACGGCAAAGGGTTCCTTCGCGTGAGCCCAAAAGCGTCCAAGGGGAACGCCCAGGAGCCAGAGCGGCAGGATCAGCCCAAGCGCCAGGAACGCGAGTTGGGCGGTCCACGCCGCCGCGACGAATTTTCCCAGGCCCAACAGCACGCCGGTTCCGTTGGCGCCGATAGCCGCCGCCATGGCCGCACCGACGCCAAGAGCGGCCAGCTTCATTACAAAGCGCATGTATTGAAACGCCACACTCGACAGCGACTCGCAAAAGCGAACAAAGGTCTCCGCACGTTCGCCTACGGCGGCGCAGGAGAGCCCGATCGCGATGGAGAAAAGAACGATCTGCAAGACGTCGCCGCGCGCCATGGCTTCGAAGATGCTGGACGGGAACATATTCTCAAGCACGCGGCCAAACGAGGGCGCGGCCACCGGCTCCACCGAGCCTTTCAGGCCGGCGCCCGCGCCGGGGACCAGGCTCGTGACCACCAGCCAACCCACCGCCATCGCGGCCGACGTGGAGGCTTCAAACCAGACGATCGCCTTCAGCCCGGTGCGGCCGAGGTCCCCGAGGCCGCCGCCGCGCGCGAAAGACGCGATCAACGTTCCCGCCATTACCGGCGCGATGATCGATTGGATGAGTTTCAGGAACGACCGGGCCACCGGCTCGGCATAGACGGTGACGCCGGGATACAGCCAGCCCAGAATGGCGCCCATGGCCATCGCGGCCAGCAGGAAGGTCACAGGGATAGTTTATTCCGATGCGGAGGGCGCCTATAATGGGCGGACATGAGCCTCACTCGCCGCTCCCTTTTTCAGACAACCCTTGCCGTACCAGCGGCGCTGGCCGCGCAGGCGCCGGCCGATGAGCCGTATTGGAACATGGTGGCGAAGCAGTTCCCGTTGGCGGAGAAGCTGATCTACTTGAACGCGGCAAACGTTTGCCCGGCGTCGCACCCGGTGATGGACCGGCATTTGGCGTTTTTGCGCGATTTTCACGGAAACCCGTCGTTTCAGAATCGCGACAAGTACGTGGAGATGCGGGAATCGTTGCGGGCCAAGGCGGCGAAAATGTTGCGCGTGAGCGCCAACGAGATTGCCGTGACTCGAAATACGAGCGAAGGCAGTAATCTGGTCGTGAAGGGGATCGATTTGAAAGAAGGCGACGAGGTGATTGTCACGTCCCACAACCACCCGTCCAATCTCGATTCCTGGAACGTGCGCGCGCGGCGCGACCGGTTCACCGTCAAGACCGTCTCAACGCCCGTGTTGCCGGGCAGCGCGGATGCGCTGACCGCGGGCATTGAAAAAGCCATCACCCCGCGAACGCGAGTCATCGCCATTACGCATCTGACCAGCACGACCGGCGTGCTCTATCCGGCGAAGGCGATCGCCGAACTGGCGCGGCGGCGCGGTATTTGGATGCATCTGGACGGCGCGCAGACGTTCGGAGCGCTGGACGTCGACCTTTCGTCGATCGATTGCGATTCCTACGCCACCAGCGCGCACAAGTGGCTGATGGGCCCGCTGGAAGCCGGGCTGCTTTTCGTGCGCGACCGCCGTATCGCCGAGTTGTGGCCCGCCGTTGTCACCGCGGGGTGGGCCGAGGATTTGAAGGGGGCCCGGAAGTTCGAGGTGTACGGTCAGCGCGACGATCCGCGGGTGGTGGCGCTGGAGGCCTCGCTCGATTTCGTCAACACGATTGGCATGCGCAACGTGGAGGCACGAATGCGCGCGCTGGCGACGCGGGCGAAGACGCAACTGGCCGCGCTGGGCGGAGTGGAGTTAAAGACGAACCACGAGGCGGAACTGAGCGGCGGCGTGGTGAAGTTCAAACTGAGCGACATTGCGACCAAGACCGTGTACGGCAAGCTGTGGGAGCGGCACCGCATCGCCACCGCGTCGACGCTGTCCGGCGACAGTGAAGGAATCCGGTTTTCCCCGCACATCTACAACCTGCCAGGGCAGATTGATGCCGCAGTAGCGGCTGTGCGGGAACTGACCAAGGCGTAAACGAAAACGAAAAGGCCCGGGATCGCTCCCGGGCCTTGGTCAATTGAATCCGGTTTAGTACCGGTAGTGATCGGGCTTGTAAGGGCCTTCCACCGGCACGCCGATGTAGTCGGCCTGCTTCTGCGTAAGAGTGGTGAGCTTCACGCCGATCTTTTCCAGGTGCAATCGGGCAACTTCCTCGTCCAGTTGCTTCGGCAGAGTGTAAACGCCGACATTGTAAACGCTCTTGTTCTTCCAAAGATCCAACTGCGCCAGCGTCTGGTTGGCGAAGCTGTTCGACATGACGAAGCTGGGGTGGCCGGTGGCGCAGCCCAGGTTCACCAGGCGGCCTTCGGCGAGCATGTAAATGCTGTTGCCGGCCGGGAAGGTGTACTTGTCCACTTGCGGCTTGATATTGGTCCGGACGACGCCTTTGGCTTCGTTGAGACGGTCGATCTGGATCTCGTTGTCGAAGTGGCCGATATTGCAGACAATGGCCTGATCCTTCATGTGCTGCATATGCTCCAGCGTGATGATGTCGACGTTTCCTGTGGTCGTGACGTAGATATCGCCCAGGCCCAGCGTCTCCTCGATCGTCGTGACCTGGTAGCCGGCCATGGCGGCCTGCAAGGCGTTGATCGGGTCGATTTCAGTCACGATGACGCGCGAGCCCATGGCACGCAGCGATTGCGCCGAGCCCTTGCCTACGTCGCCGAAACCGCAAACCACGGCCACTTTGCCGGCCAGCATGACGTCGGTGGCGCGCTTGATGCCGTCGCCCAGGGACTCACGGCAGCCGTACAGGTTGTCGAACTTCGACTTGGTGACCGAGTCGTTGACATTGATCGCCGGAACCAGCAGCTTGCCTTCCTGCTGCATCTTGTACAAGCGGTGTACGCCTGTGGTGGTCTCTTCCGAAACGCCCTTCCAGGATTCCACAACACCGTGCCAGAACTTCGGATTCTCGCCGTGAACTTTCTTCAGCAGGTCCTTGATGACCTTCTCTTCGTGGCTGCCGGACGCGGTGTGAACCCAGTCGCTGCCGTTCTCGAGCTCGTAGCCCTTGTGAATGAGCAGCGTCACGTCGCCGCCGTCGTCGACGACCAGCTCCGGGCCCTGGCCGCCGGGGTGCGTTACGGCCTGCAACGTGCAGTCCCAATACTCTTCCAGCGTCTCGCCCTTCCAGGCGAAGACCGGAACGCCGGCCTTGGCGATGGCCGCGGCGGCGTGATCCTGGGTCGAGAAGATGTTGCAGCTCGCCCAGCGCACCGAGGCGCCCAGGTCGACCAGCGTCTCGATTAAAACGGCGGTCTGAATGGTCATGTGCAGCGAGCCGGTGATGCGGACGCCGGACAGCGGTTTCGCCTTCGCGTACTTGGCGCGGATGGACATGAGGCCGGGCATTTCGTGCTCGGCGATTTCGATTTCCTTGCGGCCCCAATCGGCCAGGCTAAGATCGGCAACCTTATATTCGGTGGCCAGCGGATTTGCAGTAGTGCTCATTTCGCTTCCAAAAAGCTCCTTGTTTCCACTGTACCATAGTTCTATCAAGAAATCATGATTTATTGATAGACTATCGTTTTACATGGGAATGCTTCTGCCAGCGTTGCGATTGCTTGGGGACGAGAGCCGGTTGCGGATGTTGCGCCTGCTGGCGCGCGAGGAGCTATCGGTCGCCGAGCTGCAGGAAATCCTGGGGATGGGTCAAAGCCGTATCTCCATGGCCCTGGCGCAGTTAAAGGGCGCGGGACTGGTGGAGCAGCGGCGCGCGGGCCAGAAGAATCTGTACCAGGCCACGGTGCCGCCGGCGTTGCTGGAGGTGGTGGAGGCCTCGGCCGCCGAGATCGCCGAGACCGATGGCGATGGCGAGGCGCTGCGGTTGATTCTGCGCAAACGCAAGGACAAGATGCGCGCGTATTTCGACGGTCTGGCCGGCCGGTTCGGGCGCGACTACGTGCCGGGGCGATCGTGGAAGGGCCTGGCGGAGATGCTGATCAAGCTGCTTCCGCCGATGGTGATCGCCGATATCGGTTGCGGCGAAGGCACGCTGTCGCTCTTGCTGGCACAGCGGGCCACGGCGGTGATCGGTATCGACAGCTCCGAAAAGATGGTCGAATACGCGTCGAATGTCGCGAAGAAGAATAGCGTCTCCAACGTTTCCTACCGGCTTGGCGACCTGGAAGAGATTCCGCTCGAAGACGAGTCGATCGACCTGGCGCTGTTCAGCCAGAGCCTGCACCATGCGCTGCATCCGCAACGCGCGGCACAGGAGGCTTGGCGGGTCCTGAAGCCGGGAGGCCGTGTGGTAGTACTCGACCTGCTGAAACACAATTTCGAGGAGGCGCGGGAACTCTACGCCGATGTGTGGCTGGGCTTTTCGCACGTGGAGCTAATGGACTGCCTGAAGAAGGCCCGCTTCCGCGCCGTCGAGGTTACCAACGTACACAGGGAAGAGGAGTCACCGCATTTTGAGACAGTCCTGGCGGTGGGAGTAAAGAGCGGTCCCGGCAAGTAACCGGCGGTACAGGGTAGTCATAGGGCGCACGGCTGCGCCGCCCTTGCGCTCCACAACCAATCCTGGGACAAGAACTGGCCGGGACCGCTCTAGTGGGCGGGCAATCATCCGCCCTTGGGATAGAAGCACCACCCCAGGCAAGTGTTTCAGGATTTCGGCAGAATTAACGGGCCAATGGCAAGATCTTCATCGATCAGCGGCCAGCGGATGGAACATCCGGATGGAGACAAAATCAGCAGCGATCGCTCGGCTTGCGTCGCTTGGGATAAGCGCTCCGAACACAGCTCCCAGCGGATCTCATGTTTACCGCGATGCGTGCCGATCTGCAGGTGCGAATCGGTGGCGGACGCCTCACGCGCATAGATAGTGAGGTTAGTAGGCACGCCGGCCTCCGAAGGTGTCGTACCATGCGCCGGCGATCTCGTCGAAGTGGGAGTAGACGATGCGGCGGATTTCCCGGCGCCCTCTTTGGGTGAGGTTCTGCTCAAAATCCTCTTCGGCTACGTATTGATCGGCGTGCAGCCAGAACTTCACCTCGGCTTGCCCTTTTTGCGCGTACACGTGCATGGGCTCCTCGCCTTCGTTGGAGTTAAAGTAGCAGCGCCATCCTTGCAATTGCATCACGGTCGGCATCGTTCCTCCGGATGGGGGTCAGTATAGTACAGATGCGCCGGGGACCGCGCGGCGGGCGCCAACCACGCGAAATCGTGCGTTCGCCATCGGCTTCCGCATCCCGCCACAAGCTCCGAACAAACCGGCCGTTCGACCGTATAGCAACACAAGGAGTGCCTGCCATGCGGTTCGCTTTGATGATTCTGATTTTCTCAAACGCTCATGCTCTGACGGTGGAGGAACTACGGCGGACCGAAGATTGGGAGATGCACTTGATGGCTGCCGCGAAACTGGCGCGGGCCCACAAGTTCAGTGAGTCGGACGTGTTGTACCGCTTGCTTGCCGAAGCCGCGGATGCGCATGGTTTCCCGCTGCTGCTGAAGGCGAAGGTGCGCAATAACCACGGCGCAATGCTCTCCACGAGCGGCAAATACGCCGAGGCCGAGATCGCCTATAAGACCGCGGCCGAGTATTGGTCTCGCTCGACCGGCGAGAACAGCTCGCAGCGCGCCACGACGCTCAACAATTTGGGCGAAGTGTACCGGCAGATGGGCCGCTTCGCCGATGCCGAGAACGCCTACAAGAATTCTCTGGCCGTTCGCGAGGCCATTGTGCGCGAGAATCGCCTGCTGATCGCAACGACTTTGAATAACTTGGGGAGCGCGCAACGCGAGGCTTCCGGGCCAGGAGTGGATGCCGAACTGCAGGCCGCCAATACGATCTCCAATCTCGGTGAAGTACAGCGGGTTCAGCAGAAGCTCGGGGAATCCCTGGCTAACTTTCAAAGGGCCTACGAACTCAAGAAGGAGATTCTGGGGGACGCGCACGCCGATCTGGCCACGGTGTTGAACAATCTGGCCGCCGTGCATCAGGACCTCGGCAACCTGGAGAAGTCGCTTCAACTCTACGAGACGTCGATCCAGATTCGTGAGAAACATCAGCCGGTGGACCGCGCCGCGCTGGCCGCGGCGATCAACAATCTTGGTACAACGCAACGGCGATTGGGACGAATGGCGGAGGCGCGCCAGAGCCTGGACCGCGCAGCCGGCCATTGGCGCGAGACGGTGGGCCCGGATCACCCTTCTTACGGCGCGGCGATGAACAACGTCGCGGAACTTTTGTTGACCCAAGACAATTTTCTGGAAGCCGATCCGTACTTCCGTCACGCGCTTTCGATTTTCGAATCGAAGCTGGGACCGCAACATCCGCAGACCGCCGTTGTGTTGGACAACATGGGCGTGCTGTTCCTCCGCCAGGAGAAATACAGCGCCGCCGAGTCGTACTTCCGGCGGTCACTCGCCATCCGTTCCGGTTCGCTCGGCGAGGATCACCCCTTGGCCGCGGATACCCGTCATCATCTGGCGCAAGCGCTTCAAATGCTGGGCCGGTACACTGAGTCCGAAGCGATTCTTCGGCACGAATTGGAGAGCATCGAATCCGGAAGGACGGCTCCGTCCCGGCACGCCGAGATCCTGTCGGAGCTTGCGTTAAATCATTTCCTGCAGCGGCGCTACGAAAGCGGCGAGCAGTACCTGCGCCGGGCCGCCAGCCATTCCGGCGCGTCGGCGCCTGGGATGCAAGACCGCCTGCAACGCCTAGCCCAGGCGTTTTCCGAGGCGCTGCGGAAGGCCGGCCGGAAGAGGGATTCCAGCCGGATTCAGTCTTTGCTGCCGCGCCAGTAACGCGCACATTGTCCCAGTTCCGGACAGTGACCTTCCTGTACGACCACGGTAGCAGCTACCATAAGTTGTAGCAGCGCAAGCATCTGCGGGCCGCTGCACAAATGGCACGCCGTTTGCGTATAAAGGAACGGGAAGCAACATGGACGTACCACGCGAGGGCGTAGCCAAGCAAAAAATGATCCGCCGGGCCGCGATTGCAGTGCTGCTGCTGGCGGCGGCCGGGGGCGTGTCGTACTGGCTGAGTAAGCTTCAACCCGCTGCGGTCACGGTCGAATATTCCACGGTCTGGCCGGACACGGTGAAGCGAGGCCCGATGCTGCGCAACGTGCGCGGCATGGGTACGCTGGTTCCGGAGGAAATTCTTTTCGTTCCCGCCATCAGCGAAGGGCGCGTGGACCGGATTCACCTTCGGGCCGGCGCCAATGTCGGGAAGGACACGGTGCTGCTGGAGTTGAGCAACCCGGAGTTGCAACTGGCCGCCTTCGACGCCGAGTGGCAGGTAAAGGCCGCCGAGGCGACCATAAAGGATTTGCGGGTGAAGCTGGAAACACAGCGGCTGGATCAGGTGTCCAACGCCGCGCGCGTGAAGAGCGAGTTCTCCCAGGCGAAGCTCCAGGCCGACCGGGATGAGGCCCTGATCCGCCTCGGTCTGAAATCGGATCTCGAATACAAGCTCACGAAGGCGAAGGCCGACGAACTCTCCGGGCGCACCCAGATCGAGGACGAACGGGTCCGGATCTTTTCTCAGTCCGTCGAAGCGCAGATCTCCGCGCAGCAAGTGAACATCGAAAAACTCAAGGCCGCCTGGGATCTGAAAAAACAGCAGGTCAATCAGTTGAAGGTGCGCGCGGGCGCCGACGGCGTGCTGCAACAGATGGCTGTGGAGGTGGGGCAGAAAGTGCTGCCCGGCGCCGTGCTGGCGAAGGTTGCGCAGCCAACGAAATTGAAGGCTGAGTTGAAGATTGCCGAAACGCAGATGAAGGACATCATGATCGGGCAACCGGCGAGCGTCGACACTCGGAATGGAATCATTCCGGGCCACGTAGTGCGCATCGATCCGGCGGCGGTGAACGGAACGGTGACGGTGGACGTGAAGCTGGACGGGCCGTTGCCGCAGGGCGCGCGGCCGGACCTGAGCGTGGACGGCAACGTCGATCTGGAGCGTATCGCGGACGCGTTGCACGTGGGCCGCCCCGTTTACGGACAGCCCAACAGCACCATTACGTTGTTTAAGCTGATGCCAGGGACCGAGGAAGCGATCCGCGTGCCGGTGAAGCTGGGCCGGGGATCGGTGAATCACATTGAAATTCTGGAGGGTTTGAACGTAGGCGATACCGTCATCCTCTCCGACATGTCGCAGTACGATTCGCAGAATCGCATCAAACTTAAGAGATAGGAACGGGAGATTCGAACACAATGAGCGACGCACTTCTCACAATGGACGGAGTCACCAAGGTCTTTACCACCGACGAGGTGGAGACGCATGCGCTGGCCGGCATTCATCTGCAATTGAAACGCGGCGAGTATGTCTCGATTTCCGGCCCCTCAGGGTGCGGCAAGTCCACGCTGCTAGCAATCCTGGGACTGCTCGACTCACCCAGCGGCGGGACCTACACGTTGAACGGAAAACCGGTGCAGACTCTGAAGATGGCCGAACGCGCGCGCATCCGCAATCGCGAGATCGGGTTCATCTTTCAGGCGTTCAACCTGATCGGCGACCTGACTGTGTACGAGAACGTGGAGCTGCCGTTGACCTATCGCGGCATGAGCGGCACGGAGCGCAAGAAGCGCGTTATGGAAGCGCTGGAGCGCGTCGGAATGGGCCACCGCGTCAAGCATTATCCGTCGCAGCTTTCCGGCGGTCAACAACAGCGCGTCGCGGTGGCGCGCGCGCTGGGCGGCGATCCTTCCATTCTGCTGGCCGACGAGCCGACGGGGAACTTGGACTCGCAGAACGGCGAGCAAGTCATGGATCTGTTGCGCGAACTGCACCGCGGCGGCGCCACCATCTGCATGGTGACGCACGACCCCCGTTACGCGCGCTACGCTGACCGCACCATTCACCTGTTTGACGGACGAATTGTCGAGGAGACCTCCGAGGCCCCCGCGGCATGACGCCACTGGTCAGCCTTCGAAACGTCGAAAAGTATTTTGAACCGGGATTTCCATTTTGGGTCTCCCGGACCCCCACAGTATACACCAACGCCTCACTCCCGTGCCGGATTTGATCAGAATCCCCTTTCCGAGGGCGGGCCAGTGCCTGCGG
>VFZO01000141.1 GCA_016871155.1 Acidobacteriota bacterium
GACACGACGGCAGCTTCGAGTGCGACGGCCGCATCTTCTCCTCGCTCAGCGCCGCTGTCACCCAGGCCACCGGAACCCGGTGGAACGGTTTCGCCTTCTATAACCTCGGCCACCGCCCAGGGGTGAAGCATGGCGAATAACGCAACGAGCGCACCGACGACAATATGATGCGCCATCTATACGAGGAAGTCGACCGAGGAGGGGCTCAAGCAGGACTTCAACTCGCTCGACGCCCAGCGCGATGCCGCCACGGCATATGTTCGCAGTCAGGCCGGCGAGGGCTGGAAACTGCTGACCGTCCACCCCGGCGTCGGCTACGACATCATCGCCAACCATCCCATGTTCAATGGCGCCGCCATCGGCCGCGCCGCCGGCCTCGACTTCCGCCTCTTCGGCGACTCCGTCGAGACCCTCGACAACGGCGTCGTTCTCTCCGTCGGCTCCGCCATCATGGCCCCCCAGGTCTTTGAAAAAAGCCTCAGCAGCGTCAACAATCTGCGCCTCCAGGATGGCCGCCCCACCGTCAGCAACCTCACCATCCACGTCGTCGACCTCCAGGACGGCGGCAACTGGGACTGGACCACCGGCGAGCCCCCCAAAACCAACCCCGCCTACTACCTGCGCTTCTGCAAGAGCTTCTCCCGCATGGGTGGCGCCATGCACTACACGCAGTGCGACAATCTGGCCTTTATTCAGAACGTCTATCACTCTCTTTGTGCCCGGTCGAAGGCCTGACTGCCCCCACTAAAATCAAACTATGCGCCTCCTCCCGCTACTCCTCGCGGTTCCGGCCCTCGGCCAGATCCAGTTTGAGGACGTAGCCCCCGCGGCCGGCATCGCATTCGCCGTCGAAAACCACGTCACCCCCGAACGGCACATGATTGAAACCATGGCCGGCGGTGTCGCCGCGTTCGATTTTGACAACGACGGCCTTACCGATATCTTCTTCACCAACGGCGCCGAAATCCCCGCCCTCCGCAAAACCAGCCCGAAATATCACAACCGCCTCTACCGCAATCTCGGCAACTGGAAGTTTGAGGACGTCACAGCGAAGGCCGGCGTCGCCGGCGACGGCTACAGCATGGGCGCCGCCGTTGCCGACTTCAACAACGACGGCCACCCCGATCTCTTCGTCGCCGGCGTCAATCACAACATCCTCTATCGCAACCGCGGCGACGGTACATTTGAAGACGTCACCGCCCGGTCCGGCATTCACAGCCGCCTCTGGTCCGTCGCCGCCGGCTGGTTCGATTATGACCGCGACGGCCACCTCGATCTCTTCGTCGTCAACTACGCCAAATGGTCACCCGCCTTTAACCGCTTCTGCGGCGATGCCGCCCGCAAGCTCCGCGTCTACTGCCATCCCAAGTACTTTGAGGGGCTCCCCAATACCCTCTATCGCAACCGCGGCGACGGCACTTTTGAAGATGTCACCGTCAAGGCCGGCATCGCCCCCCACATCGGCCGCGGCATGTCCGTCGCCTTCGCCGATTACGACGGCGACGGCTTTCCCGATGCCTTCGTCACCAACGACAACCTGCCCAACTTCCTCTTCCGCAACCGTGGCAATGGCGCCTTTGAAGAGGTCTCCCTCATCGCCGGCGTCGCCTTCCTCGATCACGGCAAACCCGTCGCCAGCATGGGCACGGACTTCCGCGACTATGACAACGACGGCCACCCCGATATCGTCCTCACCGCTCTATTCGGCGAAACCTTCCCCGTCTTTCGCAATACCGGCCGCAAGGCATTCGCCGACGCTTCCTACTCCTCCCGCCTCGGGCAACTCACCGCGCCCCACTCCGGCTGGTGCGTCGCATTCGGTGACTTTGACAACGACGGTTGGAAGGATCTCTTCACCGCCAACTCCCACGTCAACGACCAGGTGGAACTCTTCGAGGCAACCACTTATAAGGCCCCCAACACCGTCTTCGCCAACCGCGGCGACGGTACCTTCGCCCCGGCCGCTGCCGGCTTGAAAACGGCCCGCGCCCATCGTGGCTGCGCCGTTGCGGATTTCGATAACGATGGCCGGCTCGACGCCGTTGTCTCCAGCCTCGGCGAGCCCGCCGAACTCTGGCGCAACATCTCCCCGGCAAAGAACAACTGGCTCGTCCTGCGCCTCACCGGCGCCCGCGGCAACCGGGACGCCATCGGCGCCGCCATCCGCATCGGCAGCCAGACCAATCTCCGCACCTCCGCCTTGGGCTATGCCTCCTCCAGCCACACCGACGTCCACTTCGGCCTCGGCTCGCTGACCCGCACCCCGGAGATCGAAATCCGCTGGCCCTCCGGCCGCGTGCAGAGACTCGCCGGTGTCCCCGCCAATCAGGTGCTCGCCGTTAAGGAGCCTGAATCACTGCCTGCGCGGCCAATTCGCGCTGTGCCGCCTCGTTCGCCTTCTGCATCTCCTGGTACTTCGCCATCGTCGCCTTCGCCAGTTCCGCCTGCCCCGTCGTCTGGTAAGCCCGCAGCAGCTGGAAATGCAGGCTCCCGTCCTCGTCCAGACTGAGCGCCGCCTTCAAATGCGGCACCGCCTGCGCGGCCCGTCCGCTCTGCAGGTACGCCCGCCCCAGCGTTGCCCGCGCCGGCAGCAGCTTCGGCGCCCGCCGCACCGCCGCTTCCAGCCGCGCAATCGCCGCGTCCACCTTCTGCAGTTGCAGCAGCGTATCGCCCAGAAAGTAATCGATCTCGGCATCCCCGCCGCGTGCCGCCAGCTTCGTCAACAACGGTTCCGCCGCCGCGTAGTTGTGGCTTGCGTAGACCGTCAGCGCCTTCTCCCGTTCCAGCAGCGCGTCGCCCGGCCGCAGCCGCAGCGCAGATTCCCACTCCGCCAGCGACTCCGCATGCTTGCCCGCCTCCCGGTACATCTCCCCCTGGAACTGATGCAGATAAACCGACGGCCCCAGCTGTGCCAGTTGCCCGAACGCCTCGCCCGCCATCATGTTCATCGCTTTCGTCCGCCAGTAATGTCCCTCCACCGTCTTCGCCGCCGCGCCCGCCTCCGCCGCCTCCCGCCAGCGTCCGGCCGCAAACAGGCACTCCGCCGATTGCCCGCTGCAGTCCGGCAGGCCCAGCGCAATCTCCGCCCCCGCCGCCTCCGCCGCCCAATCCTTCTTCCCCTCTATCCGGTAGATCTCAGCGATCGCCGCGTGCGCGCCCCTCAGATTTGGATTCTTGGCCAACGCCTGCCGCCAGAAATAAAACGCGCTCGACCGTTGATTGATCCGCGTTCGTGACTCCGCCACCAGCGCCAGCCACCACGCTGACCCCGTTCCCCCCTTCTCCACCTCGGCGAACGATCGTTTTGCCAGGTCCTCATACGTCCGCCCCAGCAGATACCATCCCTTCGGATTCCCGCGATCCGCCGCGGCAAACTGTTCCAGCGCGCCCGCCGCCTTCGTCGCCTGTCCCGCCCGGAAATACGCGTCCCCCAGCGCCTCCAGCACCGCCGCCACGCCCGGTTGCATCGCCTGCGCCTTCTCCAGCAACGGGATCGCCTCCCCCGCGCGGCCCAGGCGCATCAGCGCCGCCCCGCCCATCGCCAGCGCCGGGTAGGCGTCCGGCACCGCCTGCAACACCTTGCGGAACTGCGCCACCGCCGCCGCATCCTGCCCCGCCATGTGCTGCGCCATCCCCAGGTTCAGTAACAGCCCCGGATTGCCGGGCACCGCCTTCACCAACGCCTCATACAACGGCACCGCCTCGGCGAACCGCCCCTGCCCCATCAGCGCCTTCGCCTGCTGCGACTTCTCAACCAGCTCCGGCGGCTGCCCGGACACCAGCCAACAAGCCGCCAATAACCAGCCGCAGAACTTCCGCATGATTATCCCTGATTATGGCAAACCCGCCATTTGACCCGTCCTTTCTCCGGCCGATAGCATGGGAGAATGGTGCGTCCTGAAAGACGCGATGTTCTCGCGGGTGCAAGTCCCGTCCGGGTAAGTGCCGTAGCGCCCGGTAGCAGACTCCCGGCGGGAGGAGAGATCCGGCCGGCCGAAGCGGAGTGTCGAAAGCCTTTGAAAGAGAAGGAAGCAAACCAGCGGGCCGCAACAATCAGTGAACGCAATAGCCTCGTCAAATTCTCAGCCGAAAGGTGTTTGGGAGGGCCGAGCCGCTCATTTCACGGCGAAGGCAACAGACAGCATTCTGGGACGGAACGGATGCTGGACCTCTCCGGGGTCGCAGGCGGTGGCACGCTGGAAAAGAACAGAGCGGAACAGGAGAGACCCTACCTGGCAGCCCAAGCAGTAAAAACGTCGGGCAAAGACCGGGCGTATAAGGCCGGAAGGCTGAAGTCGCACGGAGCCGGGAGGGAGTCCGAGAGGCCCATATGTACCTGGGAAGGCGTGCATCACAACACGTTGGAGGGAAGGGGCCTTGCTTTGATCGCGTCTGGGCGGGAGGTAAGTGCGAGGGCATGCTAGCAATGGCCAATAACCCTGATGAAAAAGTACGACAACTCCAGCGCAGACTATGGATGTGTGCCAAGCAGAGTAAGACACGGCGGTTCCATGCGCTGTACGACCGGATCTATAGGAGTGACGTCCTGTGGGAAGCATGGAATCGAGTACGTGCCAATGGCGGCGCGGCGGGGATCGAATGCGAGACGATCGCGGCCATCGAACAACGAGGGCCGGGAGAGTTTTTGTGGGAGATCGAAGCGGCGTTGCGTGCAGGCCGGTATCGTCCTTCTCCGGTGAAGCGGCGGTACATACCGAAAGCAGATGGGAAGCAGCGGCCATTGGGGATACCGACGGTGCGGGATCGAGTGGCGCAGATGGCGGCGAAGATCGTGATCGAGCCGATTTTCGAAGCGGATTTCCAGCCCAGCAGTTATGGATTCCGTCCGAAGAGGAGTGCGGCACAGGCGCTGGAAGCGATCCGCGAAGCGGGCAACCGGGGCCATAACTTTGTCGTGGACGCGGACATTCAGGGTTACTTGGATCCAGCTTCATATTGCCCCCTGGTTGATGAATGTTAGTCGAAAAGCTGTGGCTGTTGATCGATAACCTTGATTCTCAAGCCTTTGCGGCGGCCTTCGCGGACTAGCAGAGCTTCCAGTTCCCCGCGCTTAACACGCTGCAACACCGTTTGTCGCGACACACCGAGTTTCATGGTTGCTTCGAGCATCGGAAGAAATTCAGGAGGCGCCTGTGCGACAACGCGCGAGCGCACCTCATCGGTCATCCGGATCTGCCATGGCGCGCCTGGCGTGACCTGCTCTCCTTGAATGAAACCGTCGGCGAGCCAACGATGGATGCTCGAGGTATTCATTCCGAGGATCTCAGCCGCTTTGCGGATCGTCACTAACTCGCCGCTGGGTGGCGGATCAGCGGACGGCTGAAAGCGCGGGATATCCCGATATCGGCGCAGGGACCCCACCTGATTGGCAGTGAAGCGTTCGCCCATCGCGGTCTTCCGGCCTTGACGATTCAGAATGCCTGCGATGACTTCATCGGGATACAACAGAGCCAGGCGCCGCAACAACGCGATCGTGTCGTCATCCGTTCGCGGACCTTCCGGCCGGAAGCGCGGGACAGCTACATCGAGTGTCGTGATCGCTCCGCCGCGCCAGCGCAGAATCAACTGCGCGTGCCCTTCGGTTCTTTTCAAATTCAGTACAGCCTCCTCCAGGATCGTGCGTAGCAGCTCCTTGCGGTCACGATCCGTCGTTGTGGCTGCGTACCAGACGCGTTTCAGATCTGTCGATAAAATGCGAAGCCGGTGCAGCTGGTCGGGGCTGATGGTGGCCAGACGTTGGGATTCCCTTCGTCGAAGATCAGCCTCCGCGTTGGCCAACTCGCGCAGCTTGCCTTCCCAGTCTGCTTCCAGCCCACGCGCAACCAGACGGTTTTCCGGTTCCACGGCACGATAACGCCGTTCCGCTTTTCCAGCTTCGTAGCGCAGCCGTTCGATCTCGAGCCGCCACTGCATCAGCGCCGTGTCGTGATTGCCGTGCGCCTGGTCGACGGCTGTTTTCATCGCATCTACGGCGGCGGGCGTAACGGCTTCAAGAAACGCCTGCGCAACGGCTTCATCAATCGCTACGCCGCCTACATTGAGGCAGTAGAGTCCGCGACCTTCGACAATGTTCTTGCCGGCACAATGATAGCCGGGCGTGGAGTTACGGCCTCGATAGTGCGTGCTTAATCGCCGGCCACAATGGCCGCACACACCGATCCCCTGTAGAAGCGCCGCGCCTTCTCTCACCACGCCTCCTTTGCGGTGTGGCCCGGGGCGGGTATTGGAATCGAGCCGCTTCTGAATCGACTCGTAAGTGGCCCAATCAATGAATCTCGCATGATGCTCGCGAATGAGTACGCCCCACTGGTCCATCGGGAGCTTGCGAATACGCTTCCTGACTGTGCCGTTCTCATCCACGTAGCGTTCACAGCGGCTCTTGCCATACGTATAAGCGCCAGCATACACCGGATTGGTCAGAATATGATGGACCGCGGTGTAAGTGGGCGCGACCCAGCGAATCTGGCCGTCCGGGCCATCTTGAAGCGGGAACGACGGCGCCTCCGCGCGTAGCCATAGCCAGACGCGCCGTGCCGAGCCGAATTCGGCGAATCGTTCGAAGACGGAGCGGACCGCGGTTACCACTGCTTGGTCGGGATGAAAGAGGACCTCCCCGTCGTCATCCCCCCAAACGAAGCCTACTGGTAAGCCGCGGCGCAGTTCGCCGCGCGCGGCCTTGTTCCGGATACCGCCGTCGAGGCGGGCACGAATGATATGGAGTTCCGCTTCGCTCATCGTGCCTTTGAGTCCGAGCAGGAGCCGGTCATTGAAAAGGGCGGGGTGGTAAACGCCATCGGCGTCGCCGATGAGCGTGTCGGTCAGTCCGCACAATTCAAGGAGGCGGTACCAGTCAGCATTATTGCGCGCAAGGCGGGAGACTTCGAGGCCGAGAATCATCCCTACGTGGCCGAGCGCCACCTCGCTGATCATGCGCGCAAAACCGGAGCGCTTATTGGTCGTGGAGCCGGAGAGGCCGAGATCGTCGTCGATGATGACGATGTTGTCTTTTGGCCAGCCGAGTTGTTGTGCGCGATCTCCCAGTGCATATTGGCGCGCCGTAGATTCGCGGTTATGTTCTACCTGCGAGACGGAGGATTGGCGGACGTAGATGAAGGCTTGCCGCGCCGAATGGGACGGCTTCACTTTCGAGAGGTCAGTCATTGGCAACCTCCTTTATTGGTTCCGCCGGACTCGGCGGATGCGAATCCGCCACGGCCTTCAGCATCAGCTTGGCGAACGCCTCGATAATCAGGTGCTTCTGTTCGTTGTGGAGGTCCTCCCACAGAGACTCCTGTGGAATGGGAATGTCGGTGAAGTTCAGATTCAGTTGCGGCATGGCTCTCCTGCGCCGGACTCGACTGTGACGTCACCGCCGCTGAGGTGGTGCGTTGCAAGAGAGCATCTGTCAAAACGCGGAGGGCAAGCAAGTGCTCCGGCGCGCCAACGACTGCTGTGTTCTGTGCCGCCGTGGACGGGCCTGCTTTGAAGTCGGTCCACTCGGCGGGTATATGCGATTTACTGCCATCTGGCAGAATGACGACGAAGAGCAACCGGTTCTGCTTCTTTAGATGACGAAGGACTTCGAGGCACTCTCCTTCAAAGGGATGATGCCTGCGGATGATGGTGACCCGATCCGGATAGTCCCGGAGGTGGGTAGTCTGCGGCGGTTTCCTTTGACAACATCCAGCGAGATACTTTGATGGAGTTGTTGCGGGAGCGGATTTCGGATCGGAGGGTATTGAAGTTAATCGGCCAATGGTTGGAAGCCGGAGTGATGGAGGACGGCACGGTGAGGGAAACGCTGGCGGGAACCCCGCAGGGCGGAGTGATCTCGCCGTTGCTGGCTAACATCTACCTGAACAAGCTGGACCGGATCTGGGCATCGCGGTGTAGCGAGCTTGGAGTCCTGGTCCGGTATGCCGATGATTTCGTGGCGATGTGCCGGACGGAATCGCAGGCTAAGGAAGCGCTCCGGCGGATCGGGCTGGTGATGAACCGGCTGGGATTGACGCTGCATCCGGCGAAGACGCGGCTGGTGAATTTGAGCCGGGGCAAGGAGAGCTTTGTGTTTTTGGGATGCACGATTCGCAAGAAGCGGAGCATACAGCGGGCGCCGAGTAAGCATTATATGCAGCGGTGGCCGAGCCCGAAGGCGACGAAGAAGCTCCGGGACCGCGTGCGAGAATTGACCAGTAAGCGGCAAAGCGGGAAAGATGTGAAGCAGATCATCGCGGAACTGACACCCGTGCTTCGCGGCTGGGGAAACTACTTCCGGACGGGTAATGCCGACCGGGAGTTCAACAAGATGGATGGGTTTGTCTTTCGGAGTTTGCGCCGCTGGCAGTATCGGCGGGGAGGACAGCGAGCGACGAAACGTCCGCCTTTTACTGGCGATCAACTCGGTGGAATGGGACTGCATAAGTTGATGGGCACCGTGAAATACCCGGCGCAAGCCACTGCCCGAAGATCATCGGTAAGCCGTGTGCGGGAAAACCGCACGCACGGTTTGAAAGGGGGAGTCTAGAAACCGGGCGGCGGACGCTGCTACCGCGCTAGACTTCTACCTATGCACCGCCAGGGCGTTTTGCTGACTCTCCTCCTCGTCCTGTCCGCCTGCAGCCGGCCCGGCCTCCCCGCCATTCCCCCGCTCGATACCGCCGGCTTCCTCCCCTCTGTCCGCCAGAGCCTCGAACAGGCGTATAGCGAACTCCAGGCCGCCCCCGAGGATCCGGAGAAAAACGGCAGCGTGGCCATGCGCCTCCACACGCATGACCGCCCGCAGGCCGCTCTCGTCCTCTACCGCCGTGCCCACCTGCTCGCGCCCAATGAACACCGCTGGAATCACTACCTCGGCCTTCTCCATGCAGCCGCGGCCGACTACCCCGCGGCCGTCGAAGCCTTCCGCCGCGCCCTCAAGGCGAAACCGGATTACCTCGCCTCCCGCCTCGGCCTTGCCGACGCACTCCTCGCCTCCGGCGACACTGCCGCCGCCCGCGGCATGTTCGAGGAGATCATCGCCACCCACCCCCAATCGCCAACCGCCCGCTACGGTGCCGGCCGCGCCTATTCCGCCGAAGGCAATGCCGAACGCGCCGTCGCCGCCTACACCGCCGCCTGTCAGCTCTTCCCCTCCTATGGCGCTGCCCGCTACGCCCTCGCTCTCGCCACCCGCCAACTCGGCCGGGAGGACGAGGCCCGCGCCCACCTCGCCCTCTACGAACAGAACCGCACCGGCGCTCCCCCGCCGGAGGACCCCCTCCTCGTCGCCGTCCACGCCCTCAATGCCGGTGTCCTGCCCCTCCTCGCCAAGGCCAAGGCCGTCGCCGCCAATGGCGACTGGCAACAGGCCATCCTCCTCCACGAACAGGCCCTCGCCCTCGACCCCCGCCAGGAGCAGGCGCACATCAATCTCATTTCCCTCTACGGCCGCGCCGGCCAGTTCGACAAAGCCTCCCACCACTTCCAGCAGGCCCTCGCCCTGAATCCCAACCGCGACGAAACCCACTACAACTACGCCGTTCTTCTCAGCTCCCGTGGCATGTCCCAGGAAGCCGCCGCCGCCTACCGCCAAGCCATCACCCTCAATCCCAATCATCCCGAAGCCAACAACAACCTCGCCGCTATCCTGGCCGCTACCGGCCGCTTCGACGAAGCCCTCCGCCTTACCGAACGCGCCCTCGCCCAGCGCCCCGCCTATCCCCAGGCCCACTTCAACGCCGCCAACATTTACATCCGCCGCAACAACATCCCGGAGGCCATCCGCCATCTGGAAGCCGCTGCCGCCGCCAACGACGCCAACCGCACGCACTACCTCCAACTCCTCGCCTCCCTGAAGTCGCGCCGCCCCGCATCCAAATGAAATCCATTCCGTTCCTCCTCCTGCTGCTCTCCTACTCCTGCTCCCGGCCCGAAACACCCGCCGCCCCGCAACAGCCCTTCACCGAACACGCCGCCGCCGCCGGGCTCGATTTCACCCACACCAGCGGCGCGTCGGGCCGCTTCCTCCTCCCCGAAATCATGGGCGCCGGCGTGGCTCTGTTCGACTATGACCGCGATGGCGATCTCGACGTCTACCTCGTCCAATCCGGCTCGCTCGAATCCGCCTCCAACCCGCCCAACCGCCTCTTCCGCAACGAGTTCATCCCCTCCGGCCAACTCCGTTTCACCGACGTGACGGCCGCCGCCGGCCTCGGTCACACCGGCTACGGCATGGGCGCCGCCGTCGGTGACTTCGATAACGACGGTTACCCCGATCTCTACCTCACCAACTTCGGCCCCAACGTCCTCTATCGCAACAACGGCAACGGCACCTTCGCAGACGTCACCCGCGCCGCCGGCGTCGATGATCCCCGCTGGTCCTCCAGCGCCGCCTTCGTTGACTATGACCGCGACGGCCGCCTCGATCTCTTCGTTGCCAACTATCTCGATTACGCCGTCGCCCGCAATATCCCCTGTTCCGCCCCCACCGGCCAGCCCGACTACTGCAACCCCTCCAGCTACAAAGGCCTGCCCAGCCGCCTCTTCCGCAACGAAGGCGCCGGCCGCTTCTCCGACGTCACCGTCTCCTCCGGCATCGGCGCCGTTCCCGGCAAGGGCCTTGGCGTCGTCTGCTTCGATCAGGACCGCGACGGCTGGATCGATATCTATGTCGCCAACGACGGCGTCCCCAATCATCTCTGGCGCAACCGTCAGGGCCGCTTCACCGAAGAGGCGCTTCTGGCCGGCGTCGCCTTCAGCGCCGAAGGCAAGGCACAGGCCGGCATGGGCGTCGATGCCGCCGATCTCGACAACTCCGGCCGGGACTCCATCTTCGTCACTAACCTCGCCCTCGAAACAAACAATCTCTATCGCCCCGATCCCTCCGGCAACTTTGAGGACGCCATCCTCCCCTCCGGCATGGGCCCCGCCAGCCTCATGATGACCGGCTTCGGCGCCCGGTTGCTCGACTTCGATCACGATGGCGCCCTCGACCTGATGGTCGCCAACGGTGCCGTCACGACTATCGATGCGCAGCGCGGTTCGCCTGCCCCCTTCCGCCAGCCCTCCCAACTCTTCCGCTCCGCTGCCGGCCGCTTCGCCGAAGTCATGCGCTTCCAGCCCGAGGAGGTCTCTCGCGGCCTCGCCGTCGGCGATATCGATAACGACGGGGACCTCGACGCCATCATTTCGAACAACAACGGGCCCGTCCGCCTCTGGCGCAACGACGCCCCGGCAAAGGGAACCTCGCTGACAGTCGAACTCACCGGCGCCGCCGCCAACCGCCAGGCGCTCGGTGCCCGCGTCGGCCTACTTCGTCCCGGCCAACCCACCCTATGGCGCCGCGCTCAGACCGACGGCAGCTACCTCAGTGCCTCCGATTCCCGCGTCCACTTCGGCTTCCCGCCCTCTCCCGCGCCTGCGGAAATTCTCGTCGAATGGCCCGGCGCCACCTCCGAATCCTTCCCGGCGCCTCCCTCCGGCCGCCTCCAACTCCGCCAAGGGACCGGCCGCCCTCGGTAACCGTCACTCGACTACCCCAATTGACTATTGTGCTACGAGTAACCAATACTGTATCGTTCTGAGATGTGCATTAAATTTTCACAGGAGAAACAGTGAATCGAGAATTTCTGAAGCTGCGGTTCCTTTTGCCCCTGATCATGATCCTGTCCATCGCACCCGTTGCGAACGCTCAGGTGCTTTACGGTTCCCTTGTCGGAACCGTGTCCGATCAGTCCGGCGCTATCGTCCCATCTGCTAACGTAACCATTTCCAACACCCAGACCGGCCAGACCCGGGAAACGACCACCGATACCGAAGGCCGTTTCCTTTTCCAGAATGTGCAACCCGGCAACTATGACCTGAAGGCCACGGCCACCGGCTTCCGCACCGTCTCGCGGACCGGCATCGCCATCACGGTCAACACCGTGACCCGTGTCCCCATCTCTCTTGAGATCGGCCAGGTCGCCGACCAGGTTACCGTCGAAGCCTCCGGCGCTTCCCTGCAGACGGACAAAGCGGACGTTCACGTCGAACTCGGCGAAACCCAGGTGCGCAATCTGCCCCTGCCCCGCTACCGCAACTACCAGAGTCTGATTGACCTCGTGCCCGGCGCCACGCCCGGCCGCTATCAGAATTCGCCCGGTTCCACCCCCGGCCGCTCGCTGACCACCAACGTCAACGGCGTCAACCGGAACAACAACGTCACCAAGCTCGACGGCGCTACCAGCGTCCACATCTGGCTCCCGCACCACACCGCCTACGTGGCCCCGGCCGAAACCGTCGAAACCGTGAACATCTCCACCAATAACTTCGACGCCGAACAGGGCATGGCCGGCGGCGCCGCCATCACGGTCATCACCAAGTCCGGTACCAACGAACTGCACGGTTCCGCCTTCCTGATGCACGAAAACCACAAGTTCGGCGCCAAGAACTTCTTCTTCCGTGACCCCAAGACCCCCAAGAGCCTCATCACGATCCCCGGTTTCACCATCGGCGGACCCATCGTCAAGAACAAGCTCTTCTTCTTCGGCGGTTGGGAAGGTCTCCGGGAGCGCGTCAACCGCAGCCGCCTGTTCACCGTTCCCACGGCCGATCAGCGCGCCGGCAACTTCAGTGCGTACAACACGCTGTTCGATCCCAACACCGGCGCCGTCAACGGCTCCGGCCGCACCCCCTTCCCTGGCAACCTCATTCCGGCCGCGCGCATCAGCCCCGTAGCCCGGAAGCTGGTTGATCTTACCCCGCTCCCGAACCAGCTCGGCAACAACGCCAACTATTTCTCGTCTGGCACCCAGAGCATGGATCGAGACAACTACGACATCAAGATCAACTACAACCCCACCAGCAAACTCGCCCTCTTCGGCAAGTACGGCGCCATGGATGCCCTCGTGAAGGGCAACTTCGGCCTCGGCGCCGCCGGCGGTCCCTGCGTTTGCGACGGCGGTATCGGTGATGCCACCGTGCTCGCCCAGGTCACCACCGTTGGCTGGACCTACACCATCTCGCCCACCTTCCTCTGGGACGGCGTCGCCGGCTGGACCCGCACCGGTTCCGCCATCACCCCCGACGGTTATGGCCAGAACATCGGCCTCGACACCCTGGGAATCCCCGGCACCAACGGCGCCAGCATCCGGGAAAGCGGCATGCCCAGCTTCGCCGTCAGCGGCTACACCGACCTCGGTAACCCCGAAGGCTGGAGCCCCTACTTCTACTCCGATACCTCCTACACCACCACGCAGAACTTCGGCGTCATCAAGGGCGCCCACGACATGCGTTTCGGTTTTGAAGCCGTCCGCCACTGGCTCAACCACTGGCAGCCGGAAATCGGCTTCGGTCCCCGCGGCCGTTTCATCTTCAACCAGACCGTCACCGGTACCCCCGGCACGCCCACCAGCCAGTTCAACTCTTACGGCGCCTTCCTGCTCGGCCTGCCCAACCTCATGGGTAAGACCCTGCAGTGGGAAAAGATGGTTGCCTTCAACAACCAGATGGGCTTCTACTTCCGGGATCGCTGGCAGGTCAACCGCAAGCTGACCATCAGCATGGGCCTCCGCTATGAGCTCTATCCCATGATGACCCGCTCCGGCTTCGGCGGTATCGAACAGTGGGATGAGAACACCAACATGGTGCTCCTCGGCGGCCGCGGCAATAATCCAAAGGACCTCGGGATCGGCACCAGCAAGAAGATGTTCGCTCCCCGCCTCGGCATTGCCTACCGCGTGAACGAGAAGACCGTCGTCCGCACCGGCTATGGCATCACCTACAACCCGATGCCCTTCGCCCGTCCGTTGCGCGGCTTCTATCCCTCCACCGTGGCGCAGGAGTTCAACGCTCCCAACGCCTACCAGCCGTTCCAGTCGCTCTCCCAGGGCATCCCGCTCTTCTCGGGTCCTGACCTGAGCCAGCCGGCCGTCCCGCTTCCGCCCACCGCCCAGATGCGCACCATCGCCGGCGATTCGGTCGAACGCGGCTACGTCCAGTCCTGGAACTTCTTCGTGGAGCGCAACCTCCCGGCCAACCTCATCACCTCCGTCGGCTACGTCGGCACGGCCACCGTTCGGTCCTTCGCCGATTGGGACGCTAACGCCGCCGCCCCCGGTGCCGGCGCCGCCGGCCGTCCCTTTGCCGCCAGGTTCGGCCGCACGGCATCTACCCTCTACTGGCAGGGTTTTGCCAACACCAACTACCACTCGCTGCAGGTTGCCATCAACCGGCAGTTCTCGCAGGGCCTCATGCTCAAGGGTGCCTATACCTGGTCCAAGGCCATGAACATGACCGACGACGATGGCTGGGCCGGCATGACCTTCAACTACCTGCCCCACCTCAGCCGCAACCGCGCGCTGGCGGGCTTCGACACGCCGCACATGTTCCAGATGGCCTTCGTCTATGAACTGCCCACCGGTAAGGGCAAGGCCTTCGCTCAGGAAGGCGTCGCCTCCAAGATCCTTGGCGGCTGGCAGCTCAACGGTAACGTCTCCCTCATCGCCGGCCGGCCCTTCACGGTCGTCGCCGATGGCGGTTCCCTCAACGCTCCTGGCAACACCCAGACCGCCGACCAGGTCAAGACGGATGTTGCCAAGATTGGCAGCCTGGACGAGTTCTTCGACAAGACTGCCTTCGCCGGCGTCACGCAGACTCGTTTCGGTACCTCTGGCCGCAATATCCTCCGCGGGCCCGGTGTCGCCAATCTCTCCTTGAGTCTGTTCCGCGACTTCCCGATCGGGGAACGCTTCAAGCTCCAGTTCCGTGCGGAATCGTTCAACTTCACGAACACCCCGCACTTCAACAACCCGAACAATAACTTCAACAACGCCGCCTTTATGCGCATCACCAGCGCCGTCGACGACCAGCGGACCTTCCGCTTCGGTCTTCGCGCCACCTGGTAATCCGCTAACCATCGCAACCTACCGCAAGGGCCGGCCTCCTCTGGAGCGCCGGCCCTTGCGCCTTTCGGCATACAGTGGAAGCCTCTTTCCGACGATAATGCAGGAAGCCATGTCCAACCCGCGCCCCGCTCAGTCCACTGCCACCCGCGTGATGCGTTTCTTGGTCCTGCTCTCTGCGGCCTTGGCTATCCCTTCTGCGTTGATAGTGGTCGCGATCCTGGTTCACCCCGTATGGTCCGAAAACTCGATCAGCCTCACCCCAAGGCCACCCCGTATGGTCCGAAAACTCGATCAGCCGCACCCCAAGGCCACCCAGTGGATTCAGGTCTGTGCGAAACTTCGGAACTTGAGCCGGCGAATGCTCCGGAGACTCCGCAGATCAAGCAAGAGGCGCCAAAATCGTGGACACGGCGCAGACCTTCGGCGTATCAGCCGTTCATCACTGATGCAACATGGCGGGGGCGGTCACGACTTCGTGGGGTCAGGCGGCGTTGCGGTAGTAATAGTTCAACATGCCGCCCAGGCGCTGACGGCGCTGGATGGCACCCGACGCTCCCGGATGGCCCGCCTCCGGGCAGATGATCCGGTTCGCCAGACCCTGGTGATTGCGCTCGCTGTGGTAGTGCTGCACATAG
>VFZO01000142.1 GCA_016871155.1 Acidobacteriota bacterium
GGACCCGTGGTTGAGTGCGATCGAGCTTATCGACTACGACCGCCAGGAGCCTTTACCGCCACCGGCCGTCCCTGCCACACCGAGCGCCAGCCTCGTCGAAACACCTGCGCGGCATTTGACTTTTGGACCGCAATGGACGAGCACCGTTTCGCCATCGGTGGCTTATGCGCGGGAGGCCGTGCCTGTCGAATATGAGTATGAGTATGTTGAACCGGTCGAGCCGGCTGAACCAAGACTCCCGGCGGTCGAGCCGGTCTCGGACGTCAGCCAGCCTCTCGAGCAGCCCCTTGCACGGTTCTTGAATACGCCATCCCGAGTCAAGGCCGCCGCATCGCCCGCGGCCGCGGTATGCCCGTTTTGTGTCGCGGAACTGCAACGTCCGGACTTTTGCGGATCGTGCAAGTCGGCCATTTGGCCTCTCAATCCGGTGGAGTTCGCTCTTAGCCGCCCAGTTGAGCGCGACGCCATTCAACGGTTTATCGATGCGCCGTCGCCAATGCCCTCAACCGTCGACCGCGAACTGCTATTGACGCTGGCCTATTGTAACCTGCAAGATTTCGCAAAGGCGCGCGAACATCTCGAGCGCGCCGTCGTTCGGAACTTTGCCGCAACGGCTATTGCCCGGGAGCGCGTGGGCGTGTACCTAACGCGTGAACCGGTGCTGGTAGTCGATGACAGCGCGACGATCCGGGACGTCCTGGTGCGGTTGCTGGACAGTGATGGATACTTGCCCGTTCCTGTAGCGGTGGGCTGGGATCTGATGAATGTTGCCGCGGCGATGGCTCCGGTGGCGATCTTGCTCGATATCACAATGCCAGGCGTGGACGGTCTCGATCTCTGCCGCCAAATACGTTCGAACAAGGCCACAAAGTCAATACCCATCATAATCGTTTCGGGTCACGGCGACCTTCTCGATAAGGTCGTGGGAAAGCTCGCCGGCGCGTCCGACTATTTGACTAAACCGTTTCAACCGAACCAATTACTAAGTGTGGTCCGAAGACACGCGAATAAGCATCGCTGAGATTCGCATTCCCGTTTGATGTTCAGCCAGTACAAGGAGAGTACACAGAAATGCCCAGAACCGTATTGATTGTCGACGACAGTCCCACCGAGATGAAGTTGATGCTGACGGCCCTCAACGGCCGAGGGTACAACGTGATCACCGCGTCGGATGGCGAAGAAGCGATCTCGAAGATCGCCTCCGTTCGCCCCGATGTTGTGCTTTTGGACGTAGTCATGCCGAAGAAGAACGGCTTTCAGATCTGCCGGCAGATCAAGACAACGAGCGAAACCAAGGATATTCCCGTGGTGTTAGTGACAAGCAAGAATCAGGAGTCGGATCGTTTTTGGGGCCTCAAGCAGGGTGCCGACGGCTATCTGACCAAGCCGTATCGCCCGGAAGAGTTGACCGAAATGGTTGCCCGCTTCGCGTAAGCCGGCGAACCGAATCCACCCGCCAATTTCACAACCAAGGAAATAGCCATGTCACAAGATCCCGAAAACTCCCGTCGATGGGACGAGTCTCATGACGCGCGCGAAATCGCGCCCGGGTCCGGCTTCTCCGGCGAGCCCGAGCCCGCCAAAGCCGCGCCGGGCTCACCGGAACAATCGGCGGCGACATTGAAGGCGCTTGTGCAGCGGCTCAGCCGGATTGCCGACCGGATCGATGGAAGTCAGCCGGGTGGCGAACGGTTGGCCGACGCGAACCGCGAAAGGCCTGTCGATGACATCGACCTGGCAAGTGTCGAGACGCTGATTGCAGCTCTTCGTAGCTCTTCGGCGCCCAGCACGGCTGTCGCGACGGAACCTGCCGTGCTGGAGACTTGCGTGGCACGCCCGGAGCCGGTCAGTGCGCCGGAACCCGCGCGTCCGGTCCTGCCGGCCCCCGATTTCGGATACGCCGGTTGGCAACCGCCTCAGAACCCGTCTCCCGTGTTCGGCTCCACCGGAACCGGAGAAGAGGACCTCGATTTGCTGTTGGATGACATCGCCGGCGCCGCACAATCGGAACCGGTCTTCATCTCCGAACCGGTATTCTCGCTGATGGAATCGCTAAGCGGCGCCAGCATCGACGAAGAAGCGCCAGTGGCCGAAGTTTCGGTTGCGCCGGCGCCTCCGGATGTTGAGCAGGTGTACATCGACTTCCCGCTGGAATCGGCCGATACCAACGCGGACCCGGGTGGGTTGTTCGAGCTGATATCCGCCGCCGGGGACCTGAAACCGCCGGCCGGTGAAATCGTCAGCGGTGGCGAGGATCTACTTGCCGCCTTGGACTTCGAACCATCGTCCGCCGAACCCATTGTGGCCGCCGGGACGCCCGTTTTCGAGCCGGAATTTGTCTGGCCCGAGGCCACCCTTTCGGACGACTTCCCAGGCACAGTGGAGTTCCCCGGCGATTTCGAATTTGCTGCGCTGACCGAGGCCGAGCATGGCTCGGAAATGCTGGCCGCGGACGGGGACCTGGACTCGCTATTGAATGATCTCGCCGATACCGGAGCCGCCGAGTACATTGATGATGCGCCACTCGGCTTTGCTTTCGATGACGCATCGCTCTTGGAGGTTGAGCTCGTGGCCTCCGAACTCCCTGTGGAATTCCCGGTGGTCGAAACTAGACCGGAGAGCGGCGGATTGCAGACGGCGCTTGCGCCCGCTGAACTTTCAGCGATTCGCGAAGAAGGGATCGTCGCCGAACCTGACCTGGCACTGCCAGTTGCTATCGAGGCACCAGTCGAACTGGTGCCCTTCGAAATCGCGGCGACAGAGCAAACGACCGTCTTAGTCGAACCTCAGCCGGAAATTGCAGTCGCCATCGAGGCCGCCGTTGAACCGCCGCATCTCGAAGCCACCGCCTCGGACGAATACTCTGTCGCTGTCTCTCCCGAGATGGCATTGCCGGTTTCCTTCGAGGCGGCAATTGAGCCTGCGTACCTCGAAATCGCGGCTTCAGAGGAAGTAACTGTCATAGTCAAACCCGAGGCGGAGAATTCAGCCGCCATCGAGGCCGCCGTTGAGCCGCCGCATCTCGAAGCCACCGCCTCGGACGAATACTCTGTCGCTGTCTCTCCCGAGATGGCATTGCCGGTTTCCTTCGAGGCGGAGATTCCAGCCGCCATCGAGGCCGCTGTTGAACCGGCACCTCTCAGAGTAGCGGCCGCCGAAGAAGAAGTCCTCGTCGAACCTGCGGAAGAACTGCTCCTCGGATTTGAGGCCCCAGCGGAATCGGAACACTTGGGCATCGTGGCTTCGGGAGAAGAATCCGTCACTGGCGAGCCCGAGGCGGAGCTGCCAGTTCCCATCGCGGCGGCAATTGAACCGGAACTCTTCGCGATCGCGGCTCCTGAAGAAGAACCCTTCGCTGTCGAACCTGAGGTGCAAGTGCCGGCTGCCGTCGAGGCGCAAGCGGAACCTGAGCATCTAGAGGCCACGGCCAGCGAACCCGTCCCGGATATCGTCGACGAGCTGCCGGCGGCCGTCGAGGAGCAGCCGGAGCCAGACTGGGTTGAGGCGCAGTGGATCGCGCTGAACGCCGCCACCCCCGTCTTCGCAAGCTTGGCCAATTTGACCACGGAGGAGTCCGCAATCGCTCCGGCATCGGTGCACGATGTGTACGGGGAAATCAAGCCAGCCGCCGTTGAGAACCTTGAGGCCTTGGAAGCCGGGCCTGCGAACTCCCTGGCGGAAGATCCGGACGCGCTGGACGAATTGGTTGACAAGATAGATGGCGAAATCGGCCAGTCAACCGGCGAGGACACTGCCAAGACGCAGGCGGCCAGGCGCGAAGCGCAACAGGTCGTGTTTCTGCTTTCCGGTACCCGGTACGCGGTGCCGATCAGCGAGGTTCTCGAGATGTCGACGGTACCGCGTGTTACGAACCTGCCCAATGTACCAGAGTTCGTTCGCGGCGTTACGAATTTACGCGGCGAGGTCCTGGCCGTCATCGATCTGCGCGTATTCCTGGGTGTCGGGGGTAACGGCGAAGCAGTGCGCGAGAGAATGCTGGTCGTCCGGCCCAAAGCCACCGAAACGGTGGCGGGGCTGATTGTCGACGGTGTTCGCGGTCTTGCCCGTATTGCCGAGGAAGATCTGCGGCGGCCGGCTGGTCCGCTCGAAGATCCTGTCGTATCGTACCTCGCCGGAGTAACCGAGCATGACAATCAGGTATTGCATGCGCTCGATCTCCAAAAATTATTCCGTGCGTCTGAAATCGCGGCGCTCTCGGCACACTAACTAATAAGTCCAATAACCAACTCAGAAAAGGATATCCATGCGAACCTTACTCGTAAGCATCGCGCTATTTGTGTCTACGCTCTCCGCTCAAACTCCCCCGCCGGCGAAGCCGTCCTTCACCCTCGGTTCGTTCGAGTTCAGCGGTGTCGCCGACGGCTACTTCAGCCACAACAGCAACAAACCGGACTCCGCGTTCAATGCCGTGCGTAATTTCGATACGCAGGCGGGCCGGCCAGCGCTCAACATGGCGCGTTTGGCGATCTCGAACACAGCTGGGCCGGTTGGCTTCCGCGTCGACATCGGCGGCGGCCGGGCTTTCAACACGATTCACTTCGCCGAACCGAATCTTGGCAACGGCGTGATGCGGCACGTGGCGCAGGCGTATGTGTCGTTCAAACCGGCCTCCTGGAATGGTGTGCAACTGGACTTCGGCAAGTTCTACACCTCGGCGGGCGCCGAGGTTACCGAAACGCACTTGAATTGGAACTACTCGCGTTCCTTGTTGTTCGCGCTCGGGCCGTACTATCACTTCGGCGCGAGAATCACGGCTCCGGTCAAGAAGAACTGGACCGTCGGCGCGCAGTTAGTCAACGGTTGGAACAATGTAGACGATCTCAACAGCGGCAAAACCGTCGGTGTGACCAGCAGTCTGACTCTTGGAAGGATCGTCATTAACAACGCATTCTATTCGGGACCCGAGAAGGTTGGAGCGCAGACCAAGGGTTGGCGGAACTTCGCCGACACCGTCGTCAGTGCGAAGGTGAACGACCAGGTTGCGCTGCTTTTCAACTACGACTACGGCACCGAGGCGAATATCAATGGCGGCCGTGGCCAGTTCCAGGGTTTTGCGGCCGCGGCGCGATATCAATTCAACAAAAAAATCGCGTTCAGCCCGCGCCTCGAATTCTATCAGGACCGCGACGGCGTCACGTCCGGCGTTGCCCAGAATCTGAAGGAAGTAACGCTCACCGGCGAGTACAAGTTCACGGATTGGATGCTCGGCCGGGTGGAATTCCGCCGCGATGCGTCCAACCAGCCGTATTTCGACCGCGGGAACGGAATCGCCAACGCCAAGCAGCAAACCACCGTGTTGGCTGGTCTGGTCGTGTATTTCGAGCCGAAAAAGTAGTTAGCAGAACGAGAATCCAAAGGAGAGAACGATGTTGAACTTATCGAAACTGAAGATCTGGCAAAAGCTGGCGTTGATTATCGCGGTCATGGGCATCCCATCCGTGACACTCGCCTACCTCTTGATCACGTCGGCGCGAACGCAGATCTCGGTCGCCCAGGACGAATTAGTGGGTACCGAGTATCTCAAGGTTACTCGCGACCTGCTCGACCACGTCCCGCAGCACGGCGCCGCCGTGGCGGCGGTGCTTGCCGGCGACCCATCCTTCCGCGCCCCCGCTCAGTCGGCTGCCTCCGCGGTTGACGGCGCGTTCGCGCGCCTGGAAGAGGTGAACTCGCAGCGCGGAAGCGCCTTCGGCCTGGAAGGGAAGATCACCTCGCTGAAAAGCGAATGGAGCGTGATCCGCGGCCGCGGCGAGGGTGGCGATCAGCGTACGAACGATAATTCGCACGCAGCGCTGCTGACCGGGGTCTCTGATCTGATTCGCGAAGTAGCCGATAAGTCGCAGTTGATTCTCGACCCGGATCTCGATTCCTACTACCTGATGGCCAGCATCGTCGTCGACATCCCGAACACAATTGAGAATCTAAGCCGCGCGCGCACCATCGCGATGTCGGCCGGCAAGGTAGTTACGGACCCATTCAAACCGCAGATCGCGGCTGCGCTCGCACCGGCAAGAGGCCATTTGAGCACGCTGCAGAGAAACGTGCGTGTGTCCTCGGCTGCGAATCCGGCCGTGAAGGGCAAGATGCCCGCGGCCACCAGCGCGGCGGTGACCGCCACTGAGAGCTTCCTCCGGTTTTCGACGGACGGAATGCCCGCCGGGCGCGACTTCTTCGATCGCGGCCAGCAAGCCTCGACAGAGCTGTTGCGTCTTTATGAGCCCGCCACCGAATTGCTGGCGATTGCGCTCGATCAGCGCATCGCTCGTTTGAGCGGCGAGAACACCTTCCGGGCGTCCACCGGTCTTGCCATCCTGGCCGCGGCGCTCCTGCTCGCCTACTATGTGTACCGCAATATCGACACGCAGTTGACCTCGCTCGGAGGCCTGTTTGGCAAGATCCGCGAGGGCGAATATGAAGCGCGCGTCAAGGTCGAGTCGGCCGACGAACTCGGTCAGATGGCGTCGGGAATGAACGGAATGCTTGATACGGTTACGGGCCTGATTCAGTCGCGCGATGAACGCGACACGATTCAGCAGAGCATTCGAAAGCTGCTGGAAGAAGTCGCCGGCGTCGCCGACGGCGATCTGTCGAAGGAAGCTGAAGTCACTGCGGACATGACGGGCGCAATCGCCGACTCGTTTAACTTCATGATCCTCGAACTGCGCGCGCTGATTGGCGACGTTCAAAAGACATCGAATGTTGTGTCGAACTCCGCTTCGCAGATTCGCGAAACGGCCGAGCACTTGGCCACCGGTTCCGAAGAGCAGTCCGAACAAATCCTCGCCGCGTCGAGCGCGATCGAACAGATGAGCTCCTCGATTCAGCAGGTTTCGCAAAAGGCGGTTCTGGCGGCTGACGTCGCCGGCAAGGCGCGTGAGTCCGCGTGGCAAGGCGCCGAGACCGTGACCAAGACGATTGGCGGCATGGAAGGCATTCGTCAACAGGTGCAGCAGACTTCGAAGCGCATTAAGCGCCTGGGCGAAGGGTCCCAAGAGATCGGCGAGATCGTCGACCTGATTTCCGACATCGCCGACCGCACCAGTATTCTCGCGCTGAACGCCTCAATTCAAGCGGCTATGGCCGGTGACGCCGGAAAGGGCTTCGCGGTCGTCGCAGAGGAAGTCGAGCGCCTGGCGGAACGGTCCACGGAGGCGACGAAGAAGATTTCGGGCCTGATCAAATCGATTCAGACCGACACCAACGAAGCGATTTCGGCAATGGAAGAGATGACGCAGGAGGTGGTGGGCGGCTCCCGGGCGGCCGACGAAGCCGGCCGGCGCCTGGCGGAAATCGAATCGGTCTCCAATCAATTGGCCGAGATCATCGCCGGTATCGCATCGGCTTCCCAGCAGCAGGCGAAGGGGTCGGAAGCGATCGCACGGTCTGTTGCCGACATCTCGACTGTCACCCAGCAGACGGCGACCGGTGCCAAACAGGCCGCCAGTTCCATCAGTGAACTCGCCGGACTGGCTAACGGACTCCACCAGTCCATGAACCGTTTCCGTCTCCCCGCGAACGCGTAACGGCTGCGATTGGGGCCGGCCGCGCTTTAGCCGGCCCCGCAACCTATTTCAACCTGTTTTGGAATCTCCGGCTGCGGAGATCCGGGTGTGCGCTCGAACAGTTCGGGCGCCCTGGATTCTCCGCCGGACGGCCGCGGCGCGCGGCTACGAAAGGAATTAGTCATGGAAATCAAGCTCAATCCAGAGATTGCGGCGGCATTCACCGAGGAAGCGAAGTCCTATTTGAGCCAGGCCGCCGGTTGCGTCCGCTCTTGGGGCGCCGGTGACGCACAAGCTCTGGCGGAGCCCCGCCGATTGGTTCACACCATTAAGGGAGCGGCGGCCATGGTTGGTCTTCCCGCGCTGGCGCACGTCTGCCTCGCGCTGGAACAGGCGCTCAAGAGTTTTGCTGCGGCGCACCCGTTGCCCGGCGATCCGAGGCCCGGTCAACTCGCGCAAGTCATCCAGGCCATCGGCGATTACGTGGACGGCATCCTGGAGGGTGCGCACCGCGGTTCCGCGCTCGAATCCGCGATCGTAGTATTACGGCGGGCGAAGGGAGAATCCGTCGAAGGTGATTCGGCTGTGCTGCGCGAGATATTCGGCGTCTCGGAACCGGTCCACGAGGTGCCGCCCGCCAACGCAGGCCCCGTCCCCGCGGCAGCGCTCTCCGATGATATGCTCGCGAACTTCCGTCAAGAGGGGGAAGATCTCCTCCTTTTAATCGGCCGTTCTCTTCGCGTCTTTCAGGCACAGCCCGATAGCCTGGAGACCCTCCGGGCGCTCCGGCGCGGCGTGCATTCCCTGAAGGGAACTTCGCAGACCGCCGGGCAGCGCGGCGTCGTGGAACTCTCGCACCAGTTGGAGGATCTGTTCGACGGGCTCCTCAACGGTTCCGTCGCGTTCTCGCCGGAGACCAGCCGGCTCATTTTCGCCGCCTTCGACGTGATCTCGGATCTTGTCACGGGCGACCTCGAGGAAGCGTCCGCCGTCTCGATCATTCCGCGGTTCCGCGATGACTTCGCGGCAATTATGGCGGGTCAATCGACTCCCGGCGGAGCGCTGCCGAAAGTGGAGGAGCCCGATCAGATTCCGCAGGAGTTCCTGGAGGTGTTCCGGCCCGAAGCCGACGAGCATCTGGCGGTGATCGCCACCGGACTCCGCGAACTTGCGGCGGATCACACCAATCGCACAGCTCTGCAGGATGTCCGCCGCGCCGTGCATACCCTCAAAGGCGCGGCCGGAGTCATCGGTCTGATGCAGGCCAATACCCTGGCCCATCGCATGGAGGATCTGCTCGATGGTGCATGGGACGGAAGCGCCGTGCTCAATCCGGAGCTGCTGCAACTGCTGTTCCGGACCTCCGACGTTTTGACCGACTTGATCGGCGACCCGGCGAAACAGGCCGATGCGATGGTCCGGCGCGCCGGACTTCTGCGCAGCTACGAAGCCCTGGCTCGGAGTGCGCCATCCGGCGCAGCGGCCAAACTCGCGAGGCAGCCGGAGCCAGAGTCGGCGCCGGCATCTGGCGCTGGAGATTCGATCGACCTCACGTCGCTGCGAAAGGACGGCGAGGCGCCTGCCCTTCGCGGCGACGCCCTCAGCCAATCGTCCCGCTACGTTCGAGTGCCAATCGACCGGCTCGACGAAATGGTGCGGCTGGTCAGTGAACTGGTCGTGAGCCGCTCGACGTTCGAACAACATCTGGACTCCTATCATCACGACGTAGGCGAGCTCCGGCTCTCCCTGCTCCGCCTGCAACGGCTGAGCCACAAGTTTGATACCGACTTCGAAGCGCAGGCGCTTCTGGGCGGCATGGGTTGGCGGCGTCAGCCGTCGCCCGGTCCGGTGCCCATCGACAGCCGCGCCGAGTTCGACTCGCTCGAATTCGACCGCTACACCGACCTCCATCTCGCCTCGCGCGATTTGGCCGAGACCTCCACCGACATCAGTGTCGGCGTCGCGCAGCTTTCGCACGTCGCCGGCGACTTCGAAAGCTACGTAAACCGGATGGGCCGGTTGACCAGCGACATTCAGGACCGGCTGATGCGCATGCGCATGGTGCCGTTGGCGAATCTCGCCTCGCGCCTGCACCGAACGGTTCGTGTGACCTCTGAACGTGTCGGCAAACTGGTCGATCTGACTCTCGAAGGCGAAGACATCGAGATGGACAAGACTTCGCTGGAGGAATTGGCGGGGCCGCTGGAACACCTTATCCGCAACGGGATCGATCACGGTATCGAAACGCCGGCGGCGCGCGAAGCGGCCGGAAAGCCCGTGCGCGGCCGCGTGACGGTGAAGGCCTACTACGCTGGAACGCAGGTCGTCGTGGAAGTGACCGACGATGGCCGTGGCGTTGACTCCGAGGCGGTGCTGCGAAAAGCGATCGGCGCCGGAATCGTGTCCGAACGGGACGCATCCGTTTTGGACGAGGGACAGGTGTTCGAATTCCTCTTCGAACCGGGATTTTCGACGGCTGCCCAAGTCACCGAAATCTCCGGACGTGGCGTCGGTCTGGATGTCGTCAAGTCGGCCGTTGAGAAACTGAAGGGAACCGTCCGTCTCACCTCGCAACGCGGCAGCGGAGCATCCTTCCAGTTGCGCCTTCCGATGAGTTTGGCCATTTTGCGTGTGCTGATGGTCAAATCGCGAGGCGAAGTGTACGCGGTACCGTTGGCGAACGTCACGCGCATCTTGCGGCTCGAGACGAAACAATTGGAACGGACCGGCAACCGCCAGATCCTGCGGCTGGGCGAGCAAGTAATGCCTGCGGCCCGGTTGGAGGAGGTTCTTGGAGGAAAGGCCCGCGGTGAGGACGAGGCAAGCGACCTGAATCCCAGGCAGCCTGTCCTTGTCGTCGACATGGGCGGTCAGCAAGCGGCGATACTCGTCGACGAATTGCTGGTTGCGCGCGAAGTGGTCGTCAAGTCGCTGGGCAGCATGGTGCGGCACGTCCGCGGCGTCACGGGCGCAACGATCCTCGGCGATGGCAGCATTGTTCTGATCGTCAACACGAGCGAGTTGTTCGAGACGGAGCGCTCGACGGCCGGTGGATCCGCCACTCCGCAAAGCATTCGCCGGGCCCGGCAGAAGCGGCATATGGGCTACGACGTTCTCGTGGTTGACGATTCGGTCTCGGTCCGCCGCGTATTGTCGAACCTGTTCCAGAATCAAGGATGGCGGCCGATCAGCGCGCGCGACGGCCTCGAAGCGCTGGAGATCCTGCAGTCGGGCCAGCACGCCGACGTCGTGCTCCTCGACATGGAAATGCCGCGCATGGACGGCTACGAGCTCTTAACGCTGCTGCGCGGTCAACAGCAGTTCGCCACGTTGCCGGTGATCATGCTCACCTCACGCGCGGCCGAAAAGCACAAGAAGAAGGCTTTTGAACTGGGCGCGACGGAATTCCTGGTCAAACCATATCAGGACGAGGCGTTGATTGCCACCGTGAACCGCGTCGTCGCCGGAAGAGAGGCGTTGGCCGGATGAGCGCCCCGGCTCGAGTACTTGTCGCCGACGACTCCCCGTTTCTCTGCCGGCTATTGACCCGCTATCTGGAGGAGGCAGGCGGATTCCACGTCGTTGGCACCGCCCTCTCGGGACGGGACGCAATTCATGAGTTTCGCCGCTTGTCGCCCGATGTTGTCGCGTTGGATTTGACGTTGCCGGACATCGATGGCCTGGACGTGCTGCGGGAGATTCGCTCCAGCGGAGATGCGCCTGTTGTGATCATCACAGGAGCCAGCGGTATGGACGCCGTGCTGACGCTCCGCGCCCTGGAGGCCGGGGCCAACGACTTCATTATGAAGTTCGATCCGCTTCGGCCGAAGTCTCCCGATACGGTCCGCTCGGAAATCGTAACCAAAATCCGGCGCGCCGCGAACCGTTCCCTGGCCACCGCCCCGGCGCCGCCTCCGGACTCGCTATTACCTGCGGTGGTCGTGATCGGCGCGTCCACCGGTGGTCCAACCGCGCTGCGGCAGATCCTTCCGCTGCTGCCGGATTCGTTCGGCGCCGCAGTGGTTGTCGTTCAACACATGCCTGCGGCGCTCAGCGCCCGGCTGGCCGCGGACCTGCAACGTTTCTCACGTCTGCCCCTAACTGAAATTGGCGCCGGTGATCGCCTCCGGGCCGGCGCCGTCGGCGTCGCGCCGGGCGGTATGCACTTGGCCTTCGAACCGCACCGAAGAGTCGCCTTGAGCAAATACACCGGAGAGTCCGACTGCCCGTCGATCGACATCGCAATGGAATCCGCCGCCGCAGTTTACGGACCGGCGGCGGTAGGCGTTTTGCTCACGGGAATGGGCGCCGACGGCGTTCACGGAATGGCAAGGATCCGCGACCGCGGTGGAAAAACTTTGGTGCAGGATCCCTCAACTTGCGTCGTGGCCGGCATGCCGGGAGCGGCGATTGCGCGTGGTGCGGCCGAATTCATCGGGTCGCCGGAGGCCATTGCCAGCCGTCTCTCGAGGATTATCCTGCCAATCCCTGGGGATTCCCATGCCAACTGAGAATTCCGCCGGAACCCAACTGCCATTGGTGCGCTTCTATCTCTCTCATGACTGCTACTGCTTGGAGACGCCGGCAGTCGCTTCGATCCGCCGCTGGGAAGAAACGGAGTCTCCGGCCGAGGACCGGCCGGACGCCATCGCTACTGTACAATTCCCGGGTGGCACCGCTCCGGTGTACTCGCTGCGCAGCCTGCTGGCGTTGGGAGAGGAAGATACGGCTTCGGGACCGGTGCTTATGGTCCGCTCACCGCGGCACACGTATGGCATTCGTGTTGATCGAGTGGCGCGAACCATCTCCGTGGACCCAAGCTTGGCGCGAGGGTTACACCCGGCATTATGTGATCCGCACGGCCGTGTTCGAGGTGTGGTTCAACTGCCCGGCGAACTGGCCCTGCTGCTCTCGCCCGCGTTTCTGGCTCCGCTGCCCGCTGGCCTGGCCCCATTGCCGCCCGACCCGCCGCTGCCGCCGCCGTCCCTGTGGACAAGCGCTCCGCCGCCGGCCTCCGGTAAAAAGTTGCTCTGTTTTGCCGTACCGTCGGAAGATCCGTCGACTCTCTTCGCATTTTCGTTGCGGCAAATTATTGAGATTGTCCAGGGGCTGCGAATGTTCCGTGTCTCCGCCAACGATAAGTGCGTCGCCGGGATGGTCGAGTGGCGCGGCCATGTCGTGCCCGTAATTCATCCGAGTGCGTTGCTGGGAGTGTCCCACGGTCCGCCGGACTGGGAGAATGCCAAGTTCGCAATTCTTCGCGGCGCGCAAACACAGGCGTTGTTTGCGCTCCCCGCCCACGATTTCGCCGCCCTTTCGGCCCCACTCAGCGCGACCGCCGGCAACGGTGCCCGGCTGCCGAAGATTGGACCCTTTGTCCGAGCCGCTTACAAATTGACCGGCGGTTGCCTTGTGCTGCCGGATCTCGACCGGCTGGCGCTGGCCTGATAGCCGTTGCGCGACGAGGGTCGCGATCTCTGCCTTCAGCCGGCCGCGCGCGCCAATTTTGTGCGGAGAAACCGTACGCAACCGGGCACCTGCGCCACGGTCAACCCGTGCAACAGGAGCGGCCCGCGAAAGCCGGCACCCCGCAACAGCCGCATGTACAGGTCGTAGTCGAGCAGGCCTTCTCCTGCCGCACGATGCCCGGCGTCGCCGTCGCGATCCAGGTCTTTCGCATGCGCCAGCGCGATGTCTTTACCCACAAGCGCGAACGCCTCTTCCAGAATCTCTTTCATTCGCGGCAATGTACCCGCGGGAAACAGGTTCGCCGGATCCATCGTTAGCTTCAAGTGCGGCGAGCCGGTCTCATCCAGCAACTGCCGCGCCTGCCGCGCAGAGTTCACCACGTTGTTGATCTCTGGCTCGAAGGCCAATACCACTCTTGCTTGCCGGGCGATCTCCGCCGCCTCCCGCACGCAGGTGGCCATATCGCGCCACGCTTCTGGGGTGCCATTGTCCGCATGACGCCGCCACATACTGTTCACATCGCGCGTTCCCGTGCAAATGTGAATCGGAATACCTGGAAACGCTTCCGCCAGCACGCGCAACCGCCGCAGGCCGGTTCGTCGATGCTCCGGATCCGGGTGGCACATATTAAACGTTCCCGTCACGCTGGCGATCTCCAGCCCGCGCGCGGCCGCCTCCCGCCGGAACCGTTCCGCAAGCCCAGCCGGAATCTCATCGGGCATGTCGGGCAATCCGGCGCAGGCCATGCCCACTTGCACGCACTCGAGCCCATGCGCCTTTACCGCATCCAGACGTTCTTCCAGCGTCCCGGTCCGGTACGTGGTGGAAACCAGAATTCCGATGCGCGGCCGCGCACCCGCACCTTGGCTAAGGGCCGTGCCGGCGGCAGCCGCCACCAAGAATTCTCGCCGCGATTTCAGGGTCAGCGTGCGAGTCTGTTTCAGGCCGGAGAGTGTCATGCAAGTTTGATTTACTCACAAACAATATCATGGCGCCTCCGGCGCCTTCTTACTGGCTTTTCCGCGAAGAGTACTTGTTCAACAGGCCGAGCAGCTTTCCGGCCGAGGCGGGCGCCGGCTGTGAGTTGTTCAGCACGATATCGGCGTTCTTCACGTCTTTCTTGCCGTACAGCGCTTCATTGGCGTCTTTGTCTTCGCGCATCGTCGCACCCTTCAGCGAGACACCCGCGAAAAGCCCGCGCGACCGCGACCAGGATAGAATCTCGGCCCGCATGGAGGCGTCCGTCTCCGCCGAAGACGTCCGGCCGACCGGCCCGCCCGCGGCCATCGCCTCCGCGCCCACGGTAAACTTGCTCTTTTCGAATAGCCGCTTGGCGCCGCGCTCGTTCATCACCAGCATCACCACATCGGTCTCGGAGCCGCCGATCTGGAAGCCGACGCTGCCGCCTTCCACCCGGATCGAACCTGGCGCGCTCCACCCTCCGCCGCTTTTGCGGCACGTGACGAAACCCCGCCCAAACTTGCCGCCGATGATGAATGCGCCGCTTTTGACTCCGGGAACCACAATCGCGCACTCCGCCTTGTCCAGCAGTTCTTGCGGAATCGCTTTGTCCTTCACATCCATGATTTCCTGCAGCACCACGCCGGCCTCTTCCATGCGCACGGCATGGGAATTCGACTTCTGGGCGGCCGCCGGAACGGCAATCAGTAGCGGGAGAACGAGTGTAAATCTCTTCATACCTTCTTAGAAGACCAGATTCCATCTGCGGTTACAAGTACAGGTACTGCACCCGCTCGTGATTTTGATTAGACGTCTGCTCAGAACATTTCATATGCAAAATGTTCTAAATCAGGGATTTGATGCCTAAAAAAACGGACACGAACCAGGGAATCCGCAAACGCGGCCGGAATCGTCCGCTGTTCTGCCAGGGCCTGGCAGCGGCGCTGGGACCACGGTGCGTGAATGCCGAGGGCCGTCGACGGCTCGCCGTATTTTTCGCGATTTTTTCCTTGAATTCAAAATCACGCTGTGATTCAATTGCAATGATTCACTCCCAATGCGCTGTCTACCCCAACGCGCTGCCCACGAAGTCTGGAGCCTAACACCCCAAACAACAAACGCACGGATGTCACCAGGAAGGCCGGCAAGGAACTCTGCCTTCCGGAGGCGGAGAGCGCTTGCTGGAATGTCGAAGTCGTGAAGAAAAGGGATTGCCTGAATGAGCTTGCTACAACTGGAAGTCGGGCTATTGATCGTTGCCGCGTTTTTCGGCGGACTGGCATGTTCCTGGTTCTTCGCTGGAAGCAAGAAGTCATAATCGAACAAAGCTGAATCGGAGGGGTTTAGGTATGCTCGCGAAGATCGGGACGATTCTGTCCGCAATGGCGTTTCCGTTGCTATGTCTGTACTGCATTTCGACGAACAGCCCGCGGATCGCGGCTGTTCTTCAGCACACGGTGTCCTCGACGTTACAATCCGCCAGTATCCCCGGGGTGAAC
>VFZO01000143.1 GCA_016871155.1 Acidobacteriota bacterium
GCCCGCCTGGACGAGTGCCCGCGGCACGGCCGCGGCCCTGCGAGACGGCGGACGCGGAGAGACAGGCGGGCGGGGGCGCAACGCTGTGCGTAATGGGCTCATCGTAGCCGAGGTGGCTTTGGCCCTGATTCTGGTTACTTGCGGCGGCTTGTTGACGTCGAGCTTTTTCCGGTTGATGCAGGTGGATCCGGGCTTCGATTCCTCCAATGCCATCGCGATGAACGTTCCGATGGCACTGGGCAAGGATACGAACGGTACGCAGCTCACCCTCTACCTGGAGCAGATCGAAGCCTCGCTTCGCGCGTTGCCTGGAGTTCGTGAGGCGGCTTTCGCCTGTGGCGTACCCATGCGCGGGGCGTGCGGCGGCATGCCGTTTCGCATCGCCGGCCGGGCGCCGGGACCAAACGCTTCCCGGCAGGCCGCTCCGTTTAAGATCGTCACGCCCAGCTACTTCGCGGCGGCGGGCTTACGGATTCGCAAGGGGCGGCCCCTTTTGGCGCAGGACGCCAAGGGAGCGATGCCCGCCATGCTCGTGAACGAGCGCTTTGTCGAGCGCATGTTCCCGGGCGAGGAAGCCATAGGGAAGCAAGTGATGGTGGAGGAAATTGTCACAGGCAAAAGAGAGTTGGGCCCTGAAATTCCGTGGCAGATCGTCGGTGTGGTGGCGAACGAGAAAATCGGCGGACTGGATAGCGACGCCGCCGTGATGTATGTGCCGTTCGCACAAAGCCCGTCTTTGGGCATGAGCTTGCTGGTGCGGAGTGTGGGCGACCCGAAGCTCATGCAAAACACAATCCAGCGCGCCATCTGGACGATCAACAAGAACCAGGCGTTGACCAACGTGGAGACCCTGGAGGAGATCAAGAACCAGAGTATGGCGTCCAACCGCCTCCGCACGGGACTGATTGCCTCCTTTGCGGTCCTAGCCTTAGTTCTGGCCATAATCGGGGTCTACGGTGTCATCTCCTACACGGTCGAGCAGCGGAGGCGGGAGATCGGCATTCGGGCGGCGCTCGGCGCAAAACCCGGCTCGCTTGTCGGCCTGATGGTAGGCCAAGGAATGCTCGTCGTGGCCATTGGCTTGGCCGCCGGCATGGCGGGAGCGTACGGAGCTGGCCGGGTTCTCGAAGGATTGCTGTTCAGAACCGAACCGTTTGAACCGCAGATCTTCCTGGTCGCGTTGGCTACGCTGAGTCTAACGGCTCTGGCGGCTTGCTATGCACCGGCCCGGCGCGCGGCCCAAGTGGATCCGAATATCGTCCTCCGCTACGAGTGAGGCGGAGCAGCGCGGGCCGGGGGCGCGCCGTCCTAAGCTTGCGGGGGGCGATTGCCGCCCTCTAGTCGTCCGATATGACCGCAGATTGGGTCCATACAGCGGACCACGCCTGGCGGATGAACGTTCCCTTTGCCGATCACGAGAAAACTTGTTCCGATGACGGGTTCGGCTAAAGATCTGGAGATAAACGGCCGAATCCTGTTCGATGAGCCACAATTCATGGAGTTCCCTTCTCGGAGCATTGCGGGCTAAGCATAAGGGGCCCTTTTACGCTTCGAAGGAGGACTTCGAACTCTTTGCGGCCTTCGTCGAGCAACTGGCTGCGTCGGAGCGCATTCCGATGCTACTGCACGCGTACGACCGCTATCGCGCACTGAGTGCTTGCGGCGATTCCCAGAATGCCGATCCGTTTGAGACATCCTGTTGGAGTATCCTGATCAGCACAATTCTCCAAAGCCGAATCCAGCCCGATGCAAATAAGGCTTCGCAAATCCTTGAGAGGTCTTTTCACAGATGCGGGCACGGTTCCGATGTAGAGCCGCCTCTGACGTTTGCGGAGGAGGCGTTTCAGAATCAGCCGTACTCCACAGTCTTGTTTGATGCCGCCCATGCATACCGGGAGACACTTCGAGGCCTCCGGCCGGTAGGCGCGACAAACGTGAAGCGCAAGTTGAGTTGGATTCTATGGCATGATCCCCGGCGCATTGAGAAAACTTGCCAGACGCGACGGATTCAGCAGGCAATCCATTTGATGGACTCCGAACGAGCCTTTCATTGGCAATGGCTCCTCCGCCACACCGCTGCCGGTCTGAACTCCGCGCCGAGCAGCAAATGGCTTCGGGAGGGTCGAAAACGCCTCGCAAGGATCGGCGAGGCACAGTTCCTTTCGGCATTGGACTCCTGGTTCCAGTTTCCCGAAAATGAGGCGGAAGTCAGTGCCGCAGGCAGCGCAATGCTTCGACTCCTTGTTTGGTACGGTGTGCTGGCCGGCGCAGAGCAGAGCCTGCCCATTCTCCTTCGCTTGACTCACGTGTCCTGGAGCAAACGGGCTCCCGTGGGGAAAGTTATGGCAGCCCTGGCCTGGGTGGTGCGCGTTTACGGCGGAATGAGATTCGAGGCCGAAGCAGGGCTGATTTGCGCGAAATGGGCAGCAGAAAGCGCGGAGGTGAAACGGTTGGAGGGGGTTTATTTCCCGGACCAATCCGAAATCCGGCGGCAGGCCGACGAAGCATCCCGAGAGCAGGGGAGGCGAGATCTCAAGTTGGAATTTGAGGCCGCGCTTGTGGCGCTCGGGGAACTACATCCACAAACTTTCGGACCGGATGGTCTGGCCGGCCGTCTCTTCGCCGCACGAGAAAAGGACGCCGTCGTCATTCCATCCTCCTTCGTTAAGGATCGTTCCACTCCGTAGGGCTACGGCCGGATGTGGCGGGCCTGGGGCGAGCGCAGGCCGGAAGGGCCGCTAATGGGCGCATATTCCGCCTTATTGACGGACACAGCCGCCGCGGCCACGAGGCTCTTGGCGAAGCGGCTCTCCAGCTCAAACGCGGTGGTTGGGTGGCCTCAATCTCTCGAACTGCCGGGTTGGGCCGCTAGCGGAAAGCCAACTGGGTCTCGTTGGCTTGCACTCCGTCAACCGACAGCCGAATCGTCACCAGACCTCGCCCGGCCAAGCTGCGGGGAAGCGTCAGGTGGACATGGTCGAGTCCAGGATTGTCTTTGGCCGATTCCGCCAGCGTCACGGGAACGTTTTCGCCTCCGATGTTACAAGTGACCGCCTCCAGGGAAGACCGGCCCCGAATACCCGTTCCGTACAACTCAAGCACCGCGAGGCTGCCGGGCGGCCCCAGATTGATCGGTGCGGGCCGACAGACTCCGTCCCCATCACACGCCGCAACCGTTGCAGTGGATACCGTCCCATCTGGCTGCTCGATCCGCACGAGCGCCGCTGGAGGTCCTGTTCCCCCTGATGCCGCGGTGAAGATGCCGGGCGCGACCGGCTGGATCTGCAGCCGTCCGTAGGCAAGAGACCCGTCGTCACGCTCCGCCGCCAGCGTTGCCGGTCCGGGCGCAGTGCCCTCGGGAACTACTATGTTTGCCTGGCCGGGTGACGCATACAGCATGATTGGCGTGCGGCCCGCACCGCTGGAGTCGATCACGGTGAAGGTGGAACCGAAAGCGTCGGGTTCGGTCCTCAATCGCTCGCCAGAGACGGTTACGATCGTACCCGCTGCCGCCGCTCCGGGCTGAAAACTCGCTCCATTTAACGCCGCCAGTCGAGACGCGCCGGCATATGGAGGGCCGGGGTCTGCGGGCAGCGCGGCAGTGGGCGGCGTCTGGTTGTGAAAGACACGCGTAATCTCGCCCGCCAGACGCAGGTACCAATCGCTCGGCAGAGTGAACCCATCCGCATCGAGCGTCAGCCAGAATCCCTGGTCGGGTGCGTCCGCGCGCCGCGAGGCCAGTTTGAACATCGCCGTGCTCTCGTTCACCTCATCGAACATGGCGATCTTCAGCATGCGTGCGCCAGCCGCTTTTGCGTTGTATGCCTGCCGCCACAGGAACTCGCCCCTGTTCCGGGGGATCTGGTTTTGCGGTGCCGTGCGGTTGAGGTTGTACCACGAGAAGCCGGGAAACACGACCGGCATGTAGATCTGCTGCCGTTGCGAGGTAGCTGCCAGGTCCGGTTCGAGGCGTTCGGTCCGCCAACGGTCTATGGCCGGCGGCGAGTTGTACCGCCCAACGCTCCAGGGCTGGATACCATCCATTTCCTGGTAGACGGTGGCCCAGCGAGGGTCCGTCGCAGCATCGTTTGAAAGCGTGCGCCAGTAGCCGGGTGTGCCGCCGATGTAGGTCACACGAGCTTCTTCGCGGAACCACTGGACGAGGCGCAGCGCGGCGCCGGGGTCACTCGGCGGGTGTCTCGTGCTGTTCAGCCCGATGCCCCAGACCCCTAGCACCGGCTTGCCGTTGTGCCGCAGGTAACCGGGTTGTGCCGTCAGCTCCAGCGTCTCCACCAGATACTTCCAGTCCTCTTGCATCGTGGTGAGAACGGTCGCGGGGTTCGCGCCGGCGATGTCGTATTCAAGCGCGAAGACACGTCCATAGCGCCGGGCGGCAGCGATGATGTTTTTCAACACGACGTCGCCGCGAGACCGGTTGCCGGGGATGTCAGTGATGAAGCGTTGCACCAGCACGCCGTCCAGCCCGTACTGCTGCATCCAGCGGAAGTGCCGGTCCACTGTCTTGCTGTTGCCGGAACTAAAGAGAAGTGCCGGATTCGCGCCGATCGTCATGCCTGGAACGGCGCAGGTCTCTCCCGGCTCGAACTCGCGCAGGTCCGGGTACATGTCGATGACCAGGCTGGAGGGTGTAGGTGTTCCGTTGGCCCAATGGCTCCAGTTTGTCCCCATCGGGCCGCCGCCCGGACAGCGGAACCATCCCTGGTAACCAAGCAAAACTTTTCCGTCGAGTGTCGAAGGATTCGGGCTTTGGGCACGTATGAACAGTGCGCAAAAGAACAGGGCTGGGAGAGTTCTTGTCAGCATGGCTGGGTTACCGGCGTGTCCCTCTGTCGAGCCGCAAGCTTACGGATCGCGTTGCGCTCGATCCCTTCGCCGGCCGATTATTTCCAGTCCTCCCGCATCCTGTCGACGAATCTGGCCAAGTTCTCTTTGATTGTACCCAACCATGCGCCGCGCTCTCGCCGCCATGGCTGAACGCGGAGTCAATGCCGAGGCGCAGGAACGACTCGAGACCAGCTACTACCGGTTTCACTCCGGGAGCGATCCGGTTCTTAGGAACGAAGCTGGCAAGGATGTGATCCGCGCGATCTTTGGAAGGGACGCCGTTACCGAAGACTCAGTACGCTCGTCGGCTGCGGCCACTCTGGGAGCGTCTTCTAGGACGTGTCGACGAGCGGCGCATTGTGGTGGTGGACCGAATGGCCCTCCTAACCGCTCTTTTGAGAGATGCGCGGCGTTCCGGTTTCGGCGCCAGCCTTTCGCCCGATTCGTTATCGGCCTATAATGACTGATGTGAAAGGCAACGCTGCGATTGTTTTCTTGCTCGCTCAACTCGCCTGGAGCCAGGTGTTTCCCATACCCGCCTGGGAGAAGGCAAAACCGGAGACTGCCGGTTTCGACGCGCGCCGCCTGTCGGCACTGACGCCCCTGCTTGCATCCTTGGATACCTCGGCAATGATGGTCGTGCAGGGAGGCCGCGTTGTCTTCGAGTATGGCGATCTCACGGAAGTCAGCTATCTGGCTTCTTGCCGTAAGAGCGTGCTCGCGATGCTCTACGGGAAGTACGTTGCTGACGGCACCATCCGCCTCGACGCCACGCTCGAGGAGTTGGGCATGGATGATCTCGGCGGTCTGCTGCCGGTCGAGAAGAAAGCCACGGTCGAGCATCTGATCACGGCCCGATCCGGAGTATTTCATCCGGCGTCGAATTCAGGCGACAGATTGGCACAGGCCCCGCCGCGCGGCACGCAGAAGCCCGGGACGTATCACCTATACAGCAACTGGGACTTCAACGCCGCAGGAGCGGCTTTCGAGAAGATAACCAAGCGAGACATCTTCGACGCACTTGAAACGGATCTCGCGCGGCCTATCGGCATGCAGGACTTCGACCGCGCGCGGCACAAAAAGAGCGGCGACCTGACGCGCTCGCAGTACCCGGCCTATCACATGCACTTTTCCACCCGCGATATGGCGCGGCTAGGCTACCTGATGCTGCGCAAGGGCAACTGGAATGGTAAACAGCTTGTGCCTGCGGATTGGATCCGCCGCATCACTTCCTTAGTGACGCCGATGTTCGATCTGAATCCGCCCTCCGAGCGCGGTTACGCTTCCGGCCGCCTCTGGGGCTACGGCTATATGTGGTGGATCTGGGACGATCATCGGCGCGAAGGGCCTCTGAAGGGTGCCTACTCCGCCTTTGGCGCCGTGGGACAGTATGTCACGGTGCTTCCCGAGTTGGGTGCCGTCGTCGCACACAAGACCGTGCCGGGCAAGCGCCCGGACGGAACCGACCGAGGAGTCACCGGTACGCAGTACCAAGCGATACTGGCGCACGTGATCGCAGCGCGGCGGTAGCGAAGAACTCACAGAGACTCCCACCAGATTTCCAGGGCTTACTCTTGCGATGTTGGAGAACTCACGGTCCCATAGAGTCGCAGAGGCGCGCGCGCGGGATCGAGCCTTTGCGTATCTCATCAATCGCCTCTTCCGTGGCCGGATGAAGCCGTAGCCGCAATAGGGAAACTTGATCGGACTGATACTTCCTCTGTTTCAGTCTGCCGAAACTCTGCGAATAGCTGACTTGGTCTTCAATAGGACCACGGGATGCCGGGGGTGAGTTCGATTACTTCGGCGGTGACGAGGTTGCGAAGTTGCTCCGGCGTGCCGGTTAAGGGCGGGAAGGTGCCGAAATGCATTGGCACGATCTTGGATGCGCCTATAAGACGGGCGGCGATGGCGGCGCCCTTGGGGCTCATTGTATACAGGTCGCCGATGGGAAGGAAGGCGAGATCCGGTTGGTGGAGTTCCCGGATGAACGACATTTCGCTGAAGACGTCCGTGTCGCCGGCGAAGTAGGCGTTGCGGCCGTCGGCAAAGTGGAGCACGTAGCCGCCGGGTTCGCCGCCGTAGACCATGCGGCCGTCGTCCTCCGTTATGCCGCTGGAATGCAGAGCGTGCGTCATGGTGACGCTGAGGGCGCTCACGGCGACCCTGCCGCCCTTGTTCATCCCGCTGGCGTTTTCCACGCCCTTGCCGGCGAGCCAGGTGCAGATCTCGTAGTTGGCGACGATGGCCGGTTTGAATTTCGCGGCAAGGGTCCGGACGCCGCTCAAGTGATCGAAGTGTCCGTGGGTTATGAGGATCGCATCCACGCGGTCGAACTCGTAGCCCGCCGGGAATTTGGGATTGCCCTCGATCCAGGGATCGATCACGATCACTTCACCGGTGGATAGACGGAGAGAGAATGTCGAATGGCCGAGCCACGTGATTTGCACCATGCGTCTATTATTTCTCGAACGAGACGAAGGCGCGGCCCGTTGGGCGAAGATCGCCGAAGAGAGTCCTGGCGAAGGCGGACTCGGAGGAGGGCACGGTGGAGTAGGTGGTGAGCGCAAGGCCCGCTCCGGGGAAGGCGCGCGTGAGGAACGGGTTGCCGAGCGCGCCCAGCACGATTTTCTTTCCCGAGGCCATGAGGTGATCGAGCAGCGGGGTGTAGGCGGGGTTCAATTTGCCGGTTCCGCCAAAGCCGAGAAATGCGCCGATCGCAATCGATTCGCAACCGGTCTCGACGCCGTCGAAGGAAGGCATGGCGGGATCGAGGACGATGGTGCGTACGCCCGGCGCCAGGGCCTTAATGTCATCGGCGAGTTGCGCCCCCTGGCCGTTTCCGCGGCGCTCGGCCAAGGCAATGACGCAGGTTGAGGACGACTTTCCGAGCGGGAGGCGGGAGGAGTCGCCGCGAAGAACGGCGACGGCCTTGGCGGCCACCGCCTGCGCGTGCGCGAGCGCGTCTTCGTCGCCGATGACTTCGTCGATACGGTCCATATTGGCAAGGCGCGCCTTGTGGAGGCCCAGGCGAACTTTTGCCGTGAGCACCTTCCGGACTCTGGCATCGATGGCGGCCATCGTCAGCCGCTTGGAAGCGACGGCCTTCGAGACCGCTTCGACCGCTTCGTCCGGATTGCGCGGCATAAGCAGCACGTCGACTCCGGCTTCCAGAGCGCGGACCGACGACTCCGCGCTGCCGTACTTGCGCGCAAGGCCTTCCATGTCCATGGCGTCGGTGGTGACTAGGCCGGTGAAGCCGAGCTGCTTGCGGAGCAGGCCGCTGATGACGACCGGGGAGATGGTGGACGGGACGTTGGATTCATCGACGTTGGGGAGCGCGATGTGGGCGGTCATGACCGAATCGGCGCCGGCGCGAATGCCTTCGAGGAATGGGGCGAGCTCAATCCTGTCCAGGCGCGCGCGATCGCTGTTGATGACCGGCACGCCGGTATGACTGTCGGCATCGGTATCGCCGTGGCCTGGGAAGTGTTTAATGGTTACGAGGGTTCTTGGGTTGAAGGAGTGCGCGCCGGCGATGAAGGCGCGAACATGCTCTCCGACGAGAGCCGGAGCCGTGCCAAAGGCGCGAATGCCGATGATGGGGTTGTCGGGATTGTTATTGACGTCGGCTGTGGGCGCGAAGACCCATTGAAATCCGAGAGCCCGCGCTTCCTTGGCGGTGAGACGGCCGAATTCGCGGGTGAGCGCCGGATCGCCCGCCGCGCCATAGGCCATGGCATGGGGATACTGCACGGTGCCGTCGAAACGCATGGAGACACCGCGTTCAAAGTCGCCGCCGACAATGAGCGGCAGCCTGGCCATGCGTTGGAGACGGTTGATGAAGGCGGCCGTTTCGTGCGGCTGCGCCTTCACCACTCCACCTCGAAACACCCGATTGACGACGATGATGCCGCCTACGCGGGTCTGGTTGACCCAGCGGACGATGTTTCGCCATTCGCGGCTGCGCGCGCCACCGGTATTGCCATGGGTGCGGATGACGACCAGTTGGGCGATCCGCTCCCGGGGAGTGAGCGTCTTCATCCAGCGGTCCACCACGGCCTTCTCGGCGGCCGGCTGCGCGGCGGCCGTAACCGCCAGCAGAAGGCCAACCGCGAGCGCCCGCATGATTACGCCGTGCGCTTCCCGGGGGACTTCCTGGTTGCCTTTCCCGGCTTTTTGGCACCGCCGCGGCGGATCAGTTTTTGCACGGCGCGAATTAACTGCGTGACCTCATTCGAACTCTTGTGCAACACAACATCCGCGCCGGACGATTCCTCTGTCAGGCCGAGGGCATCGACAAATCCGGACAGCAGTACGATTCGCGTCTCTGGTGCGAGAGCCCGCACGTGCGCGATTAAATCCACTCCCGTCATACCAGGGAGCTTGTAGTCCGTTACCATCAACGGGAACGGTTCGAGCTTGAATTTTTCAAGCGCGCTTTCGGCCGAAGCCGCGGTGGTGATGGAAAAACCCAACTCGCCTAGTACCGATTTGCGAGCGGCCAATCCCGCCGGGTGGTCATCTACGAGCAGCATCCGCAGGGGTGCCGCATTGGTTCGTTCAGTTGCCGCAGTCATTGCTAGATAGAAAGAGAACTTGAGGAAGATAACAGTTGCATCACAGCGATGTCAACGCACCGCTAACGAACTCATTCGCCGCGAGATTGAGTTCTTGACTTTTCGAGAACCTATTCGACCTCTCGCGGCGCGTTGTAGCCTTGCTTCGCGACGATCGTGTATTTCATTGGCTTGCCCTTTTCGTCGACAATTCGTAAGGGCTCGTTCGTCGCGGGGTTCACGAGTTGAACGGTGATTTTCCGGTACTTTCCGTCCTTGACCTGATTGGACGGCTGGTAGTTGAAGGAGTACTGATTCCGGAGCGCCTGATGAATACTTCTATAAATGTTTGGAAACTCGCCGAAGAAACGGGGGAAGTAGGACTGGCCGCCGCTCTCCTTGGCGAAGGTACGCATTTGATTGTCGGCCTGGAGGAAGTCGAGACGATCGATACCGCTGAGGAAGCCGCGCGCGTCGTACCACTCGCGCAGAGCCTGCAGGAGGCCGATGGCGTAGATGGGCACGCCGGCCTGCTGAATCTTTTTCCGCGTTTGATCGAAGGTAAGCTTGCTGAACGTGTCCATGCCGCTGGCGATGACGACGATCGCCCTCCGGCCTTCGATCTCCGACATGCGGTCCGCCGTATCTGTGAGTGCGTCATATAAATTCGACTCCGAGTAGGCGGCGATGCGCAGGCGCTGCATGGCTTCCATGGCCTTGCGTTTGTCGGTGGAGAAGTCGGAGAGAATTTCGGGGCGAAGATCGTAGGCGACGATGGCGACGTAGTCTTCCGGCTTCAGTGTTTCCAGAAATCCGTAGGAGGCTTGCAAGGTTTCGTACCAACCGGAGCTCCAATACTGCTGGAAGAGGTTCGAGAATTCGATGACCATGCAGACGGTCATGGGCGCTTCGCCCATCGCGGCGCCGGTGACTGTTTGCGGAACGCCGTCCTCGAGAATCCGGAAGTTCCCACGCGGAATGTTGGGAATGAAACGTCCGTTTTTGTCGAGGACCGCTACGTCGACCGAGATGGTGGTGACATCGGAACGAAAGATGGGAGCGCCGGCTGGAGCATCCTCACCCGCCTTTTTCTTGAACTTCGACTCCACCTTTTCGGCGGGCTTTTCTTCCGGCGCGTCCGGAGAGCCCTTCTTGCGCGGGCGGGCGACGGTTTCCGTCCCTTTCGGCGCGGGGCCTTGCCACGCCAACAGGAAACCGCCGGCAAGGCTGCCGAACATCAGAAGAGCGACCAGGTTACGTTTGCGCATAGATCTCCTCGAACCCGCAACTATTTCAACACAATTGAGACGTGTGTTCTAAAAAAGCAGTTTCAAGCCGAGTTGCAGGTGCCGGGGGGCGCCGGCGGACAGAACCCGGCCGAAGGTGCCGGAATCGAAGACGGAATCCGGCAGGTCGAAGTTGGCGCGGTTGAGGGCGTTGAAGGCCTCCAGGCGGATCTGGAGGTTGACGCCTTCGGCCAAGCGCGTGTTTTTGGTCAGCGATAGATTCATGACGGCGAGACCTGGGCCGTCGAGAATGTTGCGGCCCGCGTTGCCGAATGTGCCAAATGGCTGCAGAGCGAAGGCGGAGGTGTCGAACCAGGCGCTGGGACGCGGATTGCCCGACGCACCGTCGCGTAGACGCAGAGGACGATCGTTGGCGCCGAAGCCGAACGACGTGCGGCCGGTGTTGGAGCGGTCGAGGTCACTGAGCAGAGAAACGGTGAAAGGACGCCCGCCCTGGAAGGTCCAGGCGCCGTTAGTCTGCCAGCCGCCGTACCAGCGGTTGCGGGCGAGCGGAATATCGTAGACGTAGGCGAGCGACAGGCGCTGGCGCACGTCGTAGCTGGAGCGGCCGCGTTCGAGTGAGGCGTTGTTGGAGTCCATCGGGAAGTTGGGATCGGCCGAGGAGGAGAAGTAGGCCGAGGCATCGTCAATGGATTTGCCAAACGTGTAGGAACCGAGGAAGGAGAGGCCGCGCGACATGCGCTGCTCAAATCGAGCCTGCATGGAGTGATAGATCGAGTTGGATCGCGACTCGATCAGCGTAATATCGCCCCAGCGCGGATCGGGACGGAGATTGCGCTGCGACGTGCTGGGGCCGGGCTGGTTGCCATCGCGGCCGCCCATCAGCTTGGTTCCTTTCGTTCCGACGTAGCCGATTTCCAGTACTCGGCCGCGGCCGAGCGGCTGCTGCAGGTTGAGATTCCAGTGCTGAATGTAGGCGGTCCGGTAATCGCGCTGGTAGGTAACGGCGGAGTCCGGGACCGGAATGGGAAAGTCCGACGGGAAGGGATTGTGCAGGAAGAGGAGGTAGGTTGGCCCGATGAAATAGGTATTGAGCTTAAAGTACGGGCGATTGAAGTAGATGCCTTCGGTGGGCGCGGTGGAGGATTGATCGTAGTAAACGCCGTAGCCGGCCCGCACGACGGCGCCGGAGCCGAACGGAGTGACGGCAAGTCCGATGCGAGGCGCGAAGTTGTTCTTATCGGCCGAGTACGCGCCGCGAGGCGTGTTGCCCGTGCCGAGGCGGACGAGGCTGCGGGACGCCTGGTCAAAGAGCGAGGCCCGGTTCTGCGCGTCGTACGGGGCCTGATTGAACTCATAGCGAACGCCGAGCGTGAGCGTCGCTTTGGGCGTGATCTTCCATTCGTCCTGACCGAAAAAGTTGTAGCTGTTGGTGCGAAGGCGCTGCGGATTGTCGACGTTGGCGACACTGGTGACGGTTGGGATGCCTTGCAACGCCTCGGCAAGTCCGTTGCCGGTGGAGCCGAGGAAGCTGAGTAGTCCGCGGGCGAGCACGTCGCGGAAGGCGTTCTGGCGGTGCGCGCGCAGGTCAACACCAAACTTGGTGATGTGGCGGCCGCGCGTCCAGGTCATATGATCGAGGATCTGATAGGAGTTGAAGGCGCCGAACTGGGGATTGTTGTACTCATGCCCAAGGGAACCGAAGCCGGCGATGGAAATGAAGCTGAGGCCGTGGTCGCGGGGATTCGAAGAGAACTCGGGCAGGCCGATTTGCCTGTTCAGGCTGGTCCCTTGCCCTTCGTGCGCGACGCCGAAGGCGACCCGGGTGTAGCCGAGGCGGAGCTCATTCAGCAGCGTCGGCTTAAAGGCGTGCGTTTCGGCAATCATCACATTTTGGGCGCGGCGGGCGACGTTGTTACCGAAGCCCGGGACTGCGGCGAAGGTGGTGCCGGCGAAGGGTTCGAAGTAGTCGCGGTCGCCCATGGAGTAGCGGACGGCGAGGTCGGAATTGCGGGCGAGTTGGTGATCGATGCGCGCGTCGAAGGAGTCGTTGCGGTCGTCGAGATTCGGCGCCGCGGAGAAGTTCTGGCCAGGGTCGGTACGATTGGGCTGCGGATAAAAGCCGACGATGCCGCGAGCTATGGGATGGATGCGGGCGGCCGGGATGACGCCGCCGGGGAAGGGAGTTTGCGAAAAGAAGTCGATGGGCGGCCTGCGAGGATCGCTGCGGGTGAAGTCGCCGTTTCGTTCGAGCGCGGTGGGGACGCGCGTGGTGCGCGTGATTCCTTCGGTGACGCGACGGCCTTCGTAGTCGGCGAAAAAGAAGGTCTTATTCCTGACGATAGGGCCGCCGATGGCGCCGCCGAATTGATTGCGGCGGTATTGGGGATCGGGCCCGGCGGGGGCGAAGAAGTTCCGCGCGTCCATGGCTTGATCGCGAAAGAACTCGTAGACCGTGCCGTGGACGTTGTTGGTTCCACTCTTCATCACGACGTTGAGTTGACCGCCGCCATTGCGGCCGAAGGCCGCGTCGTAGTTGCCGGTGGCCACTTCAAATTCGCGAATGGCGTCAACGGGCGGCGTCACCGCGACTCCGTTCAACTTGGGGTCCCCGTTGTAGACGCCATCGAGCAGGAAGCCGTTCGAATCTTCGCGGCCGCCGTTGGCATGGAAGGTAAACTCTCCACGGGCCGTGCCGGCCGAGCCCTGCGCGGCGCCGGAAGTGCCGGGCGCGAGCAAAGCGAGCTCGGCGAAATTGCGCCCGTTAAGGGGCAGTTCCGTGATCTGGCGGTTTTCCACGATCGTGCCGAGGGCCGCCGACTGCGTGCGCAGCGCCTCCACCTGGCCTCTCACTTCGACGGTTTCGGTGCGGTCTCCGGGTTGGAGAAGGATTTCGCCCGCGATTTCCTGATTCACAGTGATGACAAAGTCCTGAGCGTGCCTGCGAAATCCTGGGCTGTCGATCAGCAGACGATACTCGCCGGGCGGCAGAGCGCCAAAGGTGAAGACGCCGCTGGCATCGGTCTCGGCCATGCGCTCCTTGCCTGTAGCCTTTTCGGTGAGCGTCATCTTGACTTGGCGCACCACGGCCCTTGAGCCATCGCGCACCGTCACGCCGATTGTGCCACGCAGGGATTGCGCTCCCAACGGCGTGGCGATCAGCATCAAAATAGAGAAAAGCAACTTCACTCGGAAAGGTCTCCTGCTTTGACTCGAAACGTTCCTTTTACTATACCTAGGCGGCGGCTGCTGTTCGCGAGTTTGGGGCCGGCCGCAATGGGAGGGGATTGGCCGCAACATCTAGGTCCGGCGCGAAACGGACTCTACGCGGACTCCGATTTCGCGTGGAATTCCGGCGGGTTGCGCGTGGCTTGGCAGATGGATGTTGGATCCGGCTTCGCGGCCCCGGCTGTGAGCGGCGGAAAGCTGATTCTGTTTCACCGGCGGGGAGGCAAGGAGATTGTGGACGCGTTCGACGCCAAGAGCGGGCGGGCGGCGTGGACGAGCGAGTACAAAACGGGGTATCGCGACGACTTTGGGTTCGACGACGGGCCGCGGGCCGCGCCCTGCGTGGCCGGCAACGTGGTTTTCACACACGGCGCGGAGGGGACGCTGTCTGCCACGTCGATGTCCGGAAAGCGGCTGTGGCAACGGGCGGCGATGAAGGAGTTCCACGCGCCAAAGGGATTTTTCGGCGCGGCGTGCTCTCCGCTGGTTTACGACGGCAAAGTTTTATTGAGCGTCGGCGGGCCTGATAACGCGGGCATTGTCGCGTTCGACGCGGCAACCGGAAAGACCGTGTGGCAAGCGACGGCGGACGAAGCCGGCTACAGTTCGCCCGTAGTGGCTCCGCTGGGCGGACAGCCGAGAGCGATTTTTTTCACAAGGGCAGGTCTGGTTGTCTTGGACCCGGCGACGGGGAAGGTGATGACCAAGCTCGCGTGGCGCGCGCGAAGCAACGCGAGCGTGAACGCGGCGACGCCGATCGTTTCGGGCGCGCAGGTTTTTCTGACATCAAGCTATGGCACCGGAGCGATTCTGGTGGACCTGAGTTCGGGGCAGCCGAAGCCCATTTGGCAGAATGACGATTCGATGTCGTGCCATTACGGCACACCGGTGCTGAAGGACGGCTTTCTTTACGGTTATCACGGACGGCAGGAGACGGGAGCGGAATTACGCTGCGTGGAGTGGAAGACAGGAAAAGTGCGATGGACGAACGACAAGTTCGGTGCGGGGAGCGTTGTGCTGGTTGGAGGGCGGCTTCTGCTGGTTCGCGAGCAAGGACAAGTGGTTCTGGCGGAGGCCAATGCGGGAGGATACAAGAGTCTAGCTATGCATAAGGCGTTTGAGGCGACGGTGCGCGCGTATCCGGCTATCGGTTCCGGGCTGCTGTTTATCCGTTCCGAGAAACGATTGGTGGCCTTAGCGCCTTAGCATCCCTCGAATGGGGGAGGCGCGATTCGTACTTTTACGGGATGTGGAAGGAGGCTGGCTCGGCGTAGCGTGGAACTATGAAACTGACACCGCCCTCGTTGTCGACGAT
>VFZO01000144.1 GCA_016871155.1 Acidobacteriota bacterium
TGTGGAGGAATGGGTGGAGGAAAGTGGACCGGCGGCGGACCGGGCGGGGGAGGGTTGGACGGCGGTGGCATATGGGTGCCGGGAGGGAAAGCCGGAGGTGGAGCCAGTTCCCCAATCAGAATTGGGGTGGGAGGCAGGGCAGGGTCGCGAACCAGGGGTTGTTCGGGCGCCAGAAATGTGGCGGGTGGGTTGCCGGAAAGAGCAAGGCCCCCGCCAATGCCACCAAGCGCCGCGCCGCCGATTAGCCCAGCGGCTGGACCGGACAAGCCCTGGCCTCCGTTGGGTATGGTAACCGCATCGGCTGGCGACTGGGCCGGGAGGTTACTGAGAACGGTGTCTCTCCGGCCGGGGTCCTCCGCGTAGGTCTGGGGAATCTCGGTCGGAGGCGCAACAGCAGGCAAGGCGGCGGTCAAGTAGGCGGCAGGCACCGGCATGTCGAACACGGCTTCCCGCGGTTCCATGTTCGCCGCCGCGACAGGCTCTTGAGGAGTCGTCGACACCAGATTTCCGCAACGGCCGCGAATCATGGATTCACCGTCGGTAAGGACCGTCTCCCCGGCCTTGAGAAGAAGCGTCTTTCGCGTCCAAAATACTTTGTCGCCAACGCGATAGGAGACATAGGCGTTTTTGGGACCCTCAAGCGTTTTCTCCTCCAAAGCGCCGAGCTTGACCGCGTGGTAGTGCTCGGCGACAACCGGATCGGAGGCGACGGCGGCCTTGGCCGCTTCGGCTGTCGCCGTTCCTCCCGGAACGACGGAGTACGGGTAGACAGGTGCGTTTCGATCCAGTTTGGCCGGAATTGTCGCACCAGAGGGACCAGCTTCCTTTGCAGCGACAGCCGGTTTTTTCGCCGCGCAACCGGCCATCCAGACGGCAGACAGACAGCACAAGACGGAGTGTCGGTAAATGGTCATAGAGCAGAGCCTTGTGAGCTTTTCGGCCAGAAGGGGAATAATGTGAGAGGAGGAACTGGATACCCCTGTGATGAACCGTATTTGGAATGCCCGGTGGGCGAAGGCTGTCGTGATCGGCCTGTGCCTGATTCCCTTGGCGGAACTGGCTTGGCGGTGGAACAACAATCAGCTTGGGATTAACCGGCTCGAAACGGTCGCACGGTTTACCGGGAATTGGACAATGCGGTTCCTGCTTCTCAGCCTCTGCATCACCCCGCTGCGGCGCCTGCCAGGGCAAAGCGGCCTGATCAGGTTCCGGAAGACGTTGGGACTCTGCGCCTTTTTCTACGGCTGCCTCCACGTGCTGCACTACTACGGACTAGACGTGCAGTGGAACACCGAGATCATCCTGGAGGACCTGACGACCCGGCGATTCTTCATCGCCGGTATGATTGGTTTCGCGCTGATGGTCCCGCTGGCGGCCACCAGCACGGCAGCGTCCATCCGCTGGCTCGGCGGGAAGCGGTGGCAACTACTGCACCGAATCGTCTATCTTTCTGCAATGGCTGGGGTTGTACATTTTTTCTGGCAGGGAAAAGCAGCGCTATGGACACCGATTTATTACGGGCTCTTTCTGGGAGTGCTTTTGGGCTATCGGATGATCTACTGGATTAAGAATAAGACTACTTGACACAATAACACTCATATCTTATACTGGTCCTGTTGATACACAGGAGGTCAACAGTCATGCTTATCACGAAGTTCAATCCGTTCCCGGCGCCGTTTGCTTTGTTCGACGAGGCCTTGAAGGCTCTGCACAACGAACCGGACACGAGCCGCCCATGGGCACCCGCCGTTGACATTCTCGAAACCGAGAATGAACTGGTGGTGAAAGCGGACCTTCCCGACGTCAAGATCGAAGATATCTCGATCGCACTAGAGGACGGGACTCTGATCCTCAAAGGCGAACGGAAGTTCGAGAAGACGGTCGAGAAGGGCGGCTACCATCGCATTGAGCGCAGCTACGGCGCCTTTGCCCGGCACTTCACACTGCCGGATTCGGTGGAGCCGGAAAAGGTCGCGGCGGCCTTTAAGGACGGGGTGCTAACAATCACACTGCCCAAGAAGGAAATCGCCAAACCGCGCACGATCAAAGTGAACGTGGCCAACTAACCTACAATGGGAGGGACGTGAACCGTCCCTCCGTTCGAATAGCGCGCCGTGCCGTAGAACGTCTCGAGGCCGGGCATGTTTGGGTATATGCCTCCGATGTCTCGAACGCGGGCGACGCCGGGCCGGGCGACGCCGTCACGGTGGAGGACCCGCGCGGACGCCGTATCGGCACGGCGCATTATTCTTCCAGCTCGCAGATCGCGCTCCGGCTGCTGAGCCGCGAGCAGGTCACAATTGATCGCCCCTGGCTCACAGCGAGGCTGCGGGCCGCCCAGGCGCATCGGGACCGGATCGTGTCCGGGACGGAGGCCTATCGTCTGGTTTTTTCGGAGGCGGATCAACTGCCGGGTCTGATTGTGGATCGCTACGGCGAATCGTTGGTTCTGCAGACAGTGACCCAGGGCATGGACGCGATCAAGTCCGAAATTGCCGATTGTCTGGAAGAGTGCTTTCACCCTGCCGGGATCTGGGAACGAAACGACGCGCCGGTGCGGGAACGCGAAACGCTGCCTTTGGTGAATGGAATCCTGCGCGGAGCGCCACAGGCCCAAGTGGCAGTCGCGATGAACGGCCTTCGATTTCGGGCCGATCTGGAGGCTGGGCAAAAAACGGGCGTCTACCTGGACCAGCGGGAAAACTACGTGTCCGTGGCCCGCTATGCCGTAGGCCCCGTCCTGGACTGCTTCACTTCAACGGGCGGCTTTGCCCTCCACGCCGCACAAGCGGGCCACATCGTCGAAGCCGTGGATTCGGGAGCGGCCGCGCTGGAGGCGGCGAGGACGAACGCGGAGGCGAACGGACTGGAGGGTGCGATCCGGTTCCGGGAGGCCGATGTTTTTGATCTTTTGGGAAGCTACCGCGTCTCAGGACGGCGATTTGGAACTGTCATTCTGGATCCACCGGCGTTCGCCAAGACCCTATCGGCGGTTGAAGGTGCGGCGCGGGGCTACAAGGAGATCAACCGGAAGGCGCTTCAGTTGTTGGAGCCTGGTGGAATTCTGGTTTCCTGCTCATGCTCCCACCACATGCCGGAGACGCTCCTGATGCAGACAGTGGCGGAAGCGGCGGTCGAGGCCGGCAAGACGCTCCGTGTTCTGGAGCGCCGCATCCAGGCTGCCGATCATCCCGTGCTGCTGACCGTTCCGGAAACTCTCTATCTAAAATGTCTGATCCTGCAAGTTGTTTAATGACTTGCAGTTAGAGAGCTTGCGTGTTGGCGCCTGGAGCGACAACCGGAAGTTCGGCCGTTCGAGTGGACGGTTTCCGCTCCAGACGGCTCTGCATCACCTGGTTCTCGTGTTCCGCTAGGCGGAGCATCTTGTCGGTCCGGTTGCGGTCACTGATTTCACGCCAAAGCACATAGAGGAAAGCCATTCCGGTCATCGCGGTAATGAAGTACTGGAATCGGCCAATCGCTTCGGAGAGCCCGTGAACATTGAGGATGCCGAACAGGCCGGCGGTCTGGGTGACCGAGACGGCGCCAACCATGACGACCAGATAACGGAGCCGCCGGTTCGGATGCCGGCGCAAGAGCACCAGCGCGAACACGGTGGTAAACACGTTAGCGAGAATGGTCGAAACGGCTAGCCATCCCAAAGTGGGGAAACCCTCCGTTTATCTATCGACGGGACCGGCCGCGACCGTTAGGCCAAAATTACTCCTAGTAAGCCCGTCAGAGATTCATTCGATCCGCTGGCTAGCGCGCCATCGAACCAAGGCTGCCTGGACATATGGACTTTCACGAGAGAAACTGGAAACAGGTCCAGATATGACTGATTCAAAAGGACAACCTGCAGAATGCCTATACTGAGCCGATCAGAATTTTCGGCACCTCGCGGGTATTTCCGCGTTCGGCTCCCTCGGCAAATCGTCGGAACTTCAGGCCAATCCGTCTTTTAGGCGAGGCGCCGGACGAGGCGGGCCGGGAGGGAAATGACGGCCGAGAGTAGTTCGAACACGCCGCTGACGGCGATGCCGACGATCCGGAACGGGAGCAGGATCAGCCAGACAATGGGGTAGACCACCAGCGCAACCACGGCCAAGGGCCAGCAGAGTACCAGAAGCATGCACCAGAGCAGGAACTTAAGCATCAACCTGTATTACGCGCCCGCACGAGGAATGGTTCCGCAAGGGGTGCGCCTAGCGATAGAAAGGCGCCCAGTTCAACCAGCGGGGCCCGTAGTGCGGCGCGGGTTTGCCGAGTTCGAGCGCACCAAGGTCTGGCGCGCGGCCGCTGAACTCGTCGTTTAGAGTTGGCAGGAGGGTCCCAGCGTCTACCGCCTTGGACCCGGCCCGGAGACGGAAGTTCAGATCGGGCGAATGGTAAACATGATGCCTTTGAGCCGGATCGGAGGGTGTCATCTTTTCGAACACGTCGAGATCGAGCTCCACACCGTGCGCTTCCTGGCCGGTGGCGCGCTGGAACTCCGCCAGCGTTGCAAATGTCTTCCAGTCCCCCGCCTGCGAAGGAGCCAACCAGTTGTACTGCTTGGAAACGTTCTTGTTCGGCCGGAAGCCGTTGTAGTCGCTGCTGAACTGAGGCGTGGCATTGGCCCAGGTCATTACGCCGCGATCCGGGGTATCGCGGCCAATGAACAGATTATTGCGCCAATGCGTGTTCGAATAGCCTTCGCGTGCCGTCTGTTCGCCGATCAAGGTGTTGTGGTAGATCAGGATTCCAGCCGGCGCGGCGCTGAGCTTGAACGCGCCGCCTGCGGGAACGTGATAGAGGAGGTTGCGGTAGAAATAGACCGGGCCGCCGAAGAGCGGCTGCGCGCTGTAGCCGTTGTGCGCGGCATTAACGCCCCGATTCTGAAAGATTCGAATATTGTGGGAGGCGCCGTCGGATTCGATGAAGTCGTCGTTCGAAAGGTGAATATCGTTGTTGTATATGTCGACCGCGGAGGATCTGCGTTCCGGATCGGAGTCCGGCGGTCCGTAGGTGGACAGGCAGATTCCATCGTGAAAATACGCGATGGCGTTGTGCGCGATCACGTGACCGGGGCCGTAGACTTTTACGGCGAAAAAGCTCTTCAGCAGGTGCGACGGATAAATGCCGGCCGTGCGCATGCCGGCCTGATTCCATCCAATCAGCCGCATGCGGTCTTCGCGGCCCAAGAACAGATTATCCGCGATGTAGAAGTCGCGCGATTCGGCGCTTTCTGTCCAGACGCCGGCGCCGATATCCTCGAAGCGGCAGTTCTTGACCGTCAATCCGACTGCGCCGAGCACCTCTTTCTCCCCGGCGAAAATTGCAATTTCCGTATTGCGGAACGTCAGCCCATCGACGATGTGGTGATGCGACGCCATCATGTCGAATAGGCGGGCGTTGCCGCCACCGTCAAAGATCGCTTCGCCATCGCCGGCGCCCTTGATCGTGATCGGCTTTTCAGCCGTGCCCTTCAGCGACAGCGACCAGGTGCCGGTGAAAGGCGCGCTAAGCGGGTCGACGTAGTTGTAACGCTCGGGCCGATAGAGTCCGGCATGAATGAGAAGCGTGTCGCCGGGTTGGGCCTTGGTCTGGCGAACGGCGGTCCAATCGCCGCGGCCTTCGCCGTAGTACGCAGCCTTGAGTCCGATATAGCTGGGTTCCTGTTTGGGCCCCACGTGATCGGCCGGATAGACGTGCAGGACGCGGCCGCCTGCAAACGGCTTCGGCTCAGTTCGCGTGGTAACGGTGACGCGCTGGACGGCGGGGCCGTCGACGCCATCGGAGTCCTTCATTGTGAATTCGCATTCGTAGGCCGTCCCGGGTTGCAAATTGAGGATCGAGCCGGCAAACCCGTGGGGCACTGTGTAGGTCATGCTTTCGCGGTCCCGATAGACGCGCTCACCCCCGATCCGGAGCAGCGGCAAGGCGGGCCGCCAGGAAGAGTCGCCGGTCTTCCGGAAACGGACTTCGACGGAGGCGTTACGGTTCGCATCCCCTTCGATCAGCCATTCGAAGCCGAGGTTCAGGAGCGTCGGGTGCTCAACGTGGAAGCGGCCGGGTTTAACGGCGTTCTGCGCGTGCAGGCAGCCGAGGGCGAACAGCAATAAGGCGTAGCGCATTCCCGACGATCTTATCGCAATGTGCGCCCGCGGCCCTCAGCGAACGGCCTCGAGCCCGGCCTGAATGTAGGGCTCTTTTTCCGCTTCAATCTCATCGCCCTTTTCGACGCCCAGCGTCTGGTTGACAACCTCCTGGCGCAGCCGGTGGGCGATCCACTCGGTGCTGCCGAACCACTCGGCCAGGGAGGGCTGCACACGGTTCTGGGAGAGGAAGGAGCGGAACTTATCCAACGCCTCCGGCGGCAGTTTCCAATTTGGAGTGACGGCCGGTTTACTGGAGCGAATGTAGTCGGTGGCGAACATCGTGTAGGCTCCGGACGCATCGAGGAACTGTTCCAAGCGCTTCATGCCGAACGCTTGCGGAGGGCGGTCCGGCTCAATACCGCCGCCGCCCCGGACGGGCCGCCCGTTATCGGTGCGGAAGATCTGCTCCGGTTTGGCGGTGGATTGCTCCAGTTGCATCCCGGCCAGAGGCTTCTGAATGCTGCGGCCGCTCGGCGTGTAGTAGAACGCGGTGGTCAACGCAAGCGCGGTCCCCTCGCGCAGAGGCATTACGTTCTGAACGAGTCCCTTTCCGAAGGTAGCATCACCGACTATGACGGCGCGGTCGTGATCCTGCAACGCGCCGCTTAGGATCTCCGCGGCGCTTCCGGTCTTCGCATTCACCAGGACGGACATTTTGAACGTGTAGGGCCTGGCCGAGGCTGGAACCTTTTCTTCCCCGCTCATCTTGCGGCCCCGCGCGCTGAGAACAACCTGGCCGGGCTTCAAGAACTGTGCCGCCGCGTCCAGCGCCGCTCCGACGGAGCCGCCGGGATTGTTACGAAGGTCCAGAATCAGACCCCTGAGCTTTGCGCCGCCGAGCTTCTCGATGGCCGCCGCCATGTCGCGGGCGGTCGCTTCGTCGAACGACGCGACTCGGAGATAGCCGATGCCGGCTTCCAGGTGAAACGCGCGTTCCACCGAAGGCGCCTGCAGTTCCTGGGGTGTCAAGGTGAACTGCAACGGGCGGGAGTTACCGGGCTTGCGCACATGCACGAGGGCGGGGTTCCGGCGAGACTCGGAGAGTACCTGCACCAACTGTTCGGGGTTGAGCGGGCCCAGAGCGATGTTGTTGATCGCGATCAGTTGGTCGCCAGCGCTGATACCGCTTCGCTGCATAGGCGTGCCCTCCAGCGTCTGCAGCACGATGACGCGGCCGGGCAGAATACTGACGACAGAGCCAAACCCCTTGCTCTCGCTACGCTGCATTCGCTTGAGCTGGTCAAACTGTTCGCCGTCGAGAAATGCGGAATGGGGATCGAGCTTCCGCAGCATCCCGGGAATGATCCCTTCGAAGAAGGCCTTTTGCGAAGGGACGGGCTCGGCGCCTTCCGAGTCGAGGATGCGCAGGACATCGAAAATCTTGCGGACCGGCGACTCTAACTCCGCCTCGGCGGCAAACGCCGGACACGCCACCACCAAAGCTAGGAAGAGTCTGCGAATCACGGATAGTTACTTGGAGTAGCGAGTGGCCCTTTTGGTTTCATGCCGTTCCAGAGCGAGCTCAATCAACCGGTCGAGCAACGCCGGATACGGCACGCCGGCAGCTTCCCACATCTTCGGGAACATGCTGATGGAGGTGAAGCCGGGAATCGTGTTGACCTCGTTGACGAAAAACCGCCGCGTAACTCCGTCCATTAAGAAATCGACGCGGCTCATGCCTTCCACGCCGCAGGCCGCACAGGCAGCCACCGCGAGGCGGCGAACCTCCTCCGTCTGCGCTGGGTTCAACTTCGCCGGCAGTTCGATGACGGCCTTGTCGAGCAGATACTTATCCTCGTAGTCGTAGAACTCGCGGGACGGCAGAATTTCACAGGGCATCGCGGCGAGAAGTTCTCGATTGCCCATTACGGAGCACTCAAACTCGCGGCCGGCGACGGCGCGCTCCACGATGACCTTCGTATCGTATTCGGCGGCGGCGGTGAGCGCGGCCTCGAGCGCCGCGCGGTCCTTCGCCTTGGCGACACCTACGCTGGAACCCAGGTTCGCGGGCTTCACGAACACGGGATAGCCGAACTCGGCTTCGATGGCGCCTGCGTCCAGGGCCCCGCGGAATTGTACGATGAAGTCGACGACGGGCAGCCCATGCGCCCGGCAGATTCGTTTCATCATTTCCTTATCCATCGCCAGAGCGCTGGATAAGACGCCGGGGCCAACGTAGGGCAGATCGGCAAGCTCGAAGAGACCCTGCATGGTGCCGTCTTCGCCGAAGGTGCCGTGCAGAGCGGGAAACACGACGTCGATATCGCCGTTGGCGCCGGGCGCGGGCAGGATCGGGCCGGGTTCCCAATTTCCTTCCTTGGTGATGAAAATCTCGCGCGCGGCATACTTGGCCGGATCGAGCGCGACGAGAATCGACCTTGCCGAGCGGATCGAAATCTCATGCTCTCCGCTGCGTCCGCCGTAGACGACGGCTACGTTTTTCTTCATAGGATTCGCTTGCCCAGGGCCGACATCATCAGCTCTACCGCCAGGGCGGCCGTACGGTTCGAGATGTCGAGCACGGGATTCACTTCCACCACTTCAAGCGACACGAGCTTTGCCGCGTCGCTCACAATTTCCATGGCCAGATGGGCTTCCCGGTAAGTGATGCCGCCGCGGACAGGCGTTCCGACGCCGGGCGCTTCGTCCGGGTCCACCGAGTCCATGTCGAACGAAAGATGAAATCCGGCCGTGCCGGCCGAGGCGATCTCGATCGCATCCTCCATCACCCGGGTGAGGCCGCGTTGGTCGATATCGCGCATTGTGAACGCGCGCACACCGGATTTGCGCACGTGGGGCGCCTCCAAGATGTCGATGTCGCGGAGTCCGACGATGGCGACGTTGCGCGCATCGACTTTGGGCGCGTAGTCGAAGATGTGGGTCAGCGCGCGGGGACCATTGCCGGTCAGCGCGGCCAGTGGCATTCCATGCACGTTCCCGCTTGGCGAGGTGCGAGGCGTGTTCATGTCCGCGTGGGCGTCCACCCAGATAACACCGACCTTCTCGCCACGCTTCCGGAAGTGATTCGACACGCCGGATACCGAGCCAACGGCCAGCGAATGATCGCCGCCCAATACAAGCGGCACCTTTCCCTGGTGCAACGCTCTGTCGACTTTTTCGGCTAGGCGCGTGCAGGTCTCAGCGATCTGTTTGAGATACCGGGCCTTCGCCGCTCCCACGGGCGAGCTTTCGGCCTGCTCCACTCCGACGTTGCCAAGATCCTCCACCCGGTACCCAAGCGAGGCCACGCGGCTCTGCATGTTGGCGACGCGCAACGCGGACGGGCCCATGTCGACACCCCGCCGCCCAGCGCCGAGATCCATGGGCGCGCCAATAATCGCGATCGTGTTCTGCTTCATCATCTATGGGCGGGTTCGATACAACATGCGCGGATACGCGATGCACTCGCGGATGTGTTCCGTGCCGCACATCCAGGCAACGAAGCGCTCCACTCCCATTCCGAATCCGGCGTGGGGAACCGTACCGTATCTGCGAAGGTCCAGATACCAGTTAAAGGCCTCCGGCGGCAGGTCATGCTCCTTCAGCCGTCGCAGGAGGAGCTCCGGATCGTGTATGCGCTGGCCGCCGCCGATGATCTCGCCATAGCCTTCCGGCGCGATAACGTCCACGCCCATGGCCAGCTTCGGATTTTCGTCGTCGGGCTGGAAGTAAAAAGCCTTGATCGCAGTGGGAAAGCGGTCCACGAGAATCGGCTGCGGCGAGCCTTCGGTGAGCAGAGTTTCGTCCGTATTGCCGAAATCACCGCCCCACTGAATCTCGCTGCCCTTTCGTCGCAGCAGCTCCACGGCGTCGTCGTACCGCATGCGTGGAAAGGGCGTTTTCACAGCTTCCAGCTTCGACACGTCCCGCTCCAACACGGCCAGCTCTTCGCGGCGATTCTCGAGCACGCGGCCGATACAGAACACCACGAGGCCTTCGGCCAGGGTTTTGACGTCTTCCAGACCGGCGTAGGCCATCTCCGGCTCCACCATCCAGAACTCGGTGAGATGCCGGCGTGTTTTGGACTTCTCGGCGCGAAACGTCGGCCCGAAACAGTAGACGCGGCCCAGCGCCATGGCGTTCGCTTCGTTGTAGAGCTGGCCCGACTGGGTGAGGTAGACCTTCTCATCCTCAAAGTAATCGACCTCAAACAGCGTTGTGGTGCCTTCGCAGGCGGCCGGCGTAAAGATGGGCGTGTCGACGAGGGTGAAGCCGTTGGAATCGAAGTAGTCGCGAATCGCCTTGATCACTTCGTGGCGCACGCGGAGAATCGCTGTCTGCCGGCGGGAGCGCAACCACAGATGCCGGTGGTCCATCAAAAAATCAATGCCGTGCTCCTTCGGCGTGATGGGGTAGGGGGACTCTTCGGAAACGCGTTGTAGAATTTCAACGGACTCGACATCGAGCTCATAGCCGCCCTGCGCGCGCGCCTCCGCCCGCACCTTGCCGGTGACGATAAGCGAAGACTCCTGCGTCAGGTTTTTCAGGGCTTCAAAGGTCTCCTCCGGCAAGGTGGCCTTTACGGCCACGCACTGAATGATTCCGCTCCCGTCGCGAACCAGCGGGAAACAGATCTTACCCGAGCGCCGGAGATTGTAGAGCCATCCGGCGATGGAGACGGTTTCTCCGTCGTGGCGGCCGATTCCTGCAATGCGAACGCGCGGTACGGACATGGTTAGTAAGACTCCAGGTTGTCGAAGATCCGGCGGATCGCTTCCAGCGGTTGCGGAAAGTCCGGGGACTCCTTGATTTCAATCAGAAGCGGGTACTGATGCTCACGGGAGCGAAGCATCGGCATCACCTTCTTCCAGGGAATGGTGCCTTCCGTGTGCAGCGTGGGGAACCAATGCGAGTCGCGCTTGCCGTCGTTATCGTGGACGTGCAGCGAACGGATTCGCTGCTTCATCAGCTCGAATTCGCTCTCCACGCCGCCCATTACATTCGCGTGCCCGGTGTCGAAGCAGTAGCCGAGATCCAAGTGCGTTTGATTCAGGAACATGTTGAGCTTTTCGGCGCTGGAAAGACCGTTGGGAATATTCTCCAACAGCAGTTCCACGCCGCGGTGCTTGGCGAACAGCCGCAGTTCGTCTAAAGACGAGAAGCCGGCGTCGAATTTGCGGTCGTCATAGTCGTCGACGGGAGCGCCCAGATGCTGAATGAGGTAGCGGAACGGGATACGCTCGGCGATCTCCAGCACGCGCTTGATCTCGTCGCAGGCCGCGATGCGGCGGGCTTTCACCACGCTGGCGATGTTGACAGTGGCCTGCGGCCCGGTTCGTCCGTTGGCATCGTCGTTGTACATGGGCGAATGCAGGGAGTGGAGCCTCAACTCGGAGTCGCGAAACCAGTGCGAAAGCTCGTCCACCTGCGCGCGATTGTGGTAGTCCAGGTGCTGGCGCGCGCAGAAGATCTCAACAGCGGACGCGCCGGCGTCGAACAGTTTATCGAGCGACGCCGTGGTCAACCGGTGGTTGACGAAGAAGTGAGTCGAGACCGCGTGGTTCATCAGTATCCCGCCGCTTTGCCTTCCACGCGCGGATCGGCCGCGCCGGCCAGCCAGCCTTTTTCCTCGAATTGAATCGCCGCGATCTCGCAGATGCGTTCGGACTGTTCGAGAGCGTGGCCCTTCTGCTCGAGTAATTTTCGAGTATCGGGAGAGAACTGTGGCTCCAGGTAGAGCTTGTCCGGCCGCCACTGATGATGGAAGCGCGGGAAGTTCACGGCATCCTGGACGTTCATGCGAAAGTCGACGACGTTCTGGATCACCTGCATCACGGAGGTGAGAATCCGCGTGCCCCCCGGAGTGCCGACAACCAGAAAGGGCTTGCCGTTCTTCAGCACGATGGACGGAGACATAGAACTGAGCGGCCGCTTCTTGGGTTGAATGGCATTCGCTTCGCCGCCTAGCGCGCCGAACATGTTTGGGTGGCCGGGTTTGACGGAAAAGTCGTCCATTTCATTGTTCAGCAGGATACCCAGGCCTGGGACCGTGACGCCGCTGCCGTAGCCGCCGTTGAGTGTGTACGTCACGGCAACCGCGTTACCCTCCGCGTCGACGATCGAATAGTGCGTGGTCTCGGCCGACTCCATCAAGCGGATGTCTCCGGCTTTCACGGCATCCGACGATGTCGCCTTTTCGGGATCGATGGAAGTCCGCAATTTGTCGACATAAACCGGGCTAAGCAGCTTTGACACCGGAACTTGCCAGAAATCGGGATCGCCAAGGTGTTCGGCGCGGTCGGCGTAGTAACGCCGCATGGCTTCGGCCGTAAAGTGAATGGCCTGAGCCGAACCCGCGCCGTGTTTTTCGTAGCCGGTCTTTTCGAGAACGGCGAGCATCTGCAGGATCCCGATTCCGCCGGAGGAGGGCGGCGGCGCCGTGATGATGGTGTAGCCGCCGCGGAAGGCGCTTTCCAGGGGCTTTCGCTCGGCGGCTTCGTACTGCTTCAGGTCTTCCAGCGTGATCTCGCCGCCGTTCTTTGCCATTTCGGCGGCCAACAGTCGCGCGGTCTCACCCTCGTAGAAATCCTTGGCGCCGTGGCGTCGAATCCGCTCCAGCACCTTGGCGAGTTCCGGTTGCACAAGCTTGTCGCCGGGTTCAAAGTATCGCCCGCCGTTCTGAAAGATGCGCTTCGACTCGGGGAACTGCGCCAAATTCTTCGCGGCCCTCAGTCCCTGCGCCAGCCCCCAGGAAACGTCGAATCCTTCGCGCGCCAACTTCACGCTGGGCGCGACGACATTCGCCCACTTGGCGCGGCCATATTTCTTGTGGGCGTACTCCAGGCCCCGGACCGTTCCGGGCACACCGGACGCGCGCCAGCCGAGAACGGACTCCTTCGTCGGATTGCCGTCCTTGTCCAGGTACATATCGCGCGTCGACTTCAACGGTGCGCGTTCACGAAAGTCGATGAACGTCGTGCGCCCATCGGCGAAACGAACCAGCAGGAACCCGCCGCCGCCGATATTGCCGGCACTTGGGTGGGTTACCGCCAACGCGAAACCAACGGCGGCGGCGGCGTCGATGGCGTTGCCGCCGGCGCGCAGCACGGCCACTCCGGCGTCGGTGGCATTCGCCTCGCGCGAGACGACCATCGCCTTGCGAGCGCGTACAGGCTGGGCCGCTCGCAGGTGCGGCAAAAACAGACACACTAAAAGCAAGCGGGCGGCAAACAGACGCATAAGGTTCAGTTTACTTTACGCCGCTTCCATTCAAACAAAGCAACGCCGGTGGCCACCGAGACGTTTAGGGATGCGATTTGCCCTGCCATGGGAATTCGGACCAGCACGTCGCAGCGCTTTGCCACCATTTCGTGCAAGCCTTTGCCTTCCGCGCCCACCACGAGCGCGGCAGGCGAAGAGTAGTCCACGGTGTCGTAGCTTTCCGTGCCGCGCTCGTCAAGCCCGTAAATCCAAAACCCCTGCTTCTTAAGGCGGTCGAGGGTCTGGTTGACGTTCCCGACCTTAACGACCGGCAGATGGGCCAAGGCGCCGGCCGCGGCCTTCGCCGCCGTCTCGGTGACGGGCGCGGCGCGGCGGTCCGGAATCACAACGGCGTCGGCGCCGGCCGCATGGGCCGTGCGCACAATCGCGCCGAGATTGTGAGGATCTTCGACGCCGTCGAGAACAACGAGCATACGCGCGGAATCGAGCACATCGTCCATCGCGCGGTACGCGCCGGCGGCGACGACCGCTGCCACACCCTGGTGTACGGCGCCATGCGTCACCCTGTCCAGCGAATCGCGCGGCTCAAAACGGACCGGTATTTTCCTTGAGCGGCAAAGATCGATGATCTCCTGCAGGCGCGGGCCGCCGGCGCCTTTGACGATCAGGACGCGGTCGACGGATTGTCCGGCGCGAATCGCCTCCAGAACGGGGTGAATGCCTGCGAGTGTTTGCACGTTCTTCCAGTTTGCGCGATTTTCGTCCGGCCCGAATGAGGCATAATGTGATTCGAGTGATTGAGCAGGAGACCATCGACAGCGGAGTCGATACCGCGACGGTTGTATCGCCCGCTGACATCCCCAATAAACTGTATTTCCGTATTGGCGAGGTGGCGCGGTTGACCGGAGTGAAGCCGTATGTGCTTCGCTATTGGGAAACCGAGTTTGGCGGTTTAGGTCCGAAGAAATCCGGAACCAATCAGCGGCAGTACCGGCGAAAAGACGTGGAACTTGTGCTGGAGATCAAGCGGCTGCTCTACGAAAAGCGGTTCACGATCGAAGGCGCGCGAAAGCACCTTTCCAAGAGAGGCAAACCGCTGGCGGCGATGGCCACGGCCTCGGTTTCGCCGGTGGCGCCCGCCGCACAGGGCGCGTTGTTCGCACTGGGGCCGGACCCCGGTTCGGTTGCGATCGAGAAGCTGGATCCGATTCGCAAGGAACTCCAGGCGATTCTGAAAATCCTCGCCTGAACTACAATCGGCAGCATGCTTACCCGTCGCGGATTCTCCGCCGCCGCGCTCGCCGCTCCCCTGCCCCGCATCGCCAACCTAACCGAGTTCGAGGCCATCGGGAAAGCGAACATGTCCGCCAGCGCACACGACTATCTCGCCGGCGGATCGGCCAGTGACGTGACGCTGCGAGCGAACCTCGAAGCCTGGACCGCTCTGCGGCTGAAGCCGCGAGCCCTGGTAGACGTGTCCACAATCGACACGGCGGTGACGCTTTTCGGCCAGAGGCAAAACCATCCCATTTTGTTTGCGCCGACCGCCTACCACAAGCTCTTCCATCCCGAGGGGGAGCGCGAGACGGTTCGGGGCGCGCATGCGGCGAAGACGACCCTAGTGGCGTCGTCGTTCGCAACCGTCGCGATCGACGAAATGACGAAGGCGGCGCCGGCCAACGTGTGGTTTCAGCTCTACATGCAAAAGGACCGCGGCTTCACAAGAGCGCTGATTCAGCGGGCTGAGGCGTCTGGATGCGGCGCGTTGGTGTTGACCGTCGATCAGCCCGTTCGCGGGTATCGTGACCGGGACATTCGCAATGCCTTCACGCTGCCCGCGGGCATGGACCGGGCCAATCT
>VFZO01000145.1 GCA_016871155.1 Acidobacteriota bacterium
GGCGGACATGAGTGCCCTAGGCAAAATCGTCACCGAATTCGCAGCCCCCACCCTGTCCCGGACAGGCGAAGTGTCTCTACCCGCGGCGTCCGAATGGGCGCAGCACACACTCGGCTTTCAACCCGACACTCTGCAAGCCGCGATTCTCGACGACCCGTCGGACCGCATCCTGCTGCTCTGCACCCGCCAATGGGGCAAGTCCACCGTCGCCGCCATCAAGGCGCTTCACTTCGCGCTCACCCATCCCCACGCGGCCATTCTCATCGCCAGCGCCAGCCTCCGCCAATCGGGCGCGCTGCTCGCCAAAATCAGGCACTTCGCTCCGGACTTCAGCACCGTCAACGAAGGCATTCAGCTTCCCAACGGAAGCCGGATACTCGCCTTGCCGCAAAGCCCGGAACGCATTCGCTGCTTCACCGCCGATCTCGTTGTCGTCGATGAAGCCGCCTTCGTCTCCGACGAATTCTTCGACGCCATCACGCCCGCTCTGGCCGCCACCAACGGCGCCATCTGGCTGCTCAGTTCCGCCAACGCGCGCGACGGCTTCTTCTATCACACCGCCGTCAACGCCCTCAGCGGGTGGAGCGTCTACACAGCCACGGCCGAAATGTGCCCGCGCATCTCCAGCCAGTTCCTGGAGCGCGAAAGGCGAACCAAGGACACATCCACGTTCAATCGGGAGTACATGTGCCAATTCTCGCAGGCAGACGACCAATACTACGACGACGAACTCATCGCCTCCGCCTTCACGGAGGACTTCGCCACACTTCGGAGCGAACCCAATGGAAACAACTAGCGCCTATCGGCCCTCGCCGCCGCCCGCCCGCGAATGGCCCCTACTGCGCTGCCGCTGCGTCCTTCTCCGCCAGCTCCACCTGCCCCAGCACGCGGTAAGCTGCCGCCCGGTTCCGGTACGCGTTCTGATACTTCGGGTTCAACCGGATGGCTTGAGTAAAGTCCTCCACAGCCCCTTTATAATCGGCCTTCCGCATTCTGGCATACCCTCGCCCGTTCCACGCCAGCGAGTACTTCGGGTCCTTGCCGATAGCGCCCGTGTAGGCCTCGATCGCGCCGTTAAAGTTGTTCTCCACCACAAGCTGCCGTCCCAGATCGTGCAGCCCCTTGGCTGTCACTGGACGCGGCGCAGGCTTCGAAATCGCGACGGCCTGCGCTGGCTCCGGAACAGCGGGCTTCGGCGCTTCGACGGCAGGCTCCGGAACAGCCGGCTTCGGTGCTTCCGCCACCTCCACGCGCGGCTTGGCCGCCTCCGCCAACCGGGCCTTCATCCTCTCCTGCACGCTCGTCAACACGCTCCGGATCTCGGAGTTCTCCGGCGCCAGCGATGTCGCGCGCTCCAAATCCGGAATCGCCCGCTCGTAGTCGCCGGTCAAATAATACGCGCTGCCGCGTGCCAGCCATGCTTCGGCCATGTTCGGTGCCTTTTCGATCGCCACCGTCCGATCCTTGAATCCCTCCTCGTGGCGTCCCAACAAATGGTACGAACCGCCTCTCGCGATGTACGCCCCCGGGTAATCCGGCCGCAGGCGAATCGCCTCGGTCCGGTCGGCCAGCGCCTCTTCGTGCTTCCCGGCGAGGCTGTAAGTGGCCGCCCGCGCCAGCCGCAGGTTCGAGTCCTCGGGCGCCAGCGTAATCGCCGCTGTCAGGTCGGTCAAAGACTCGGCGAACTTCGGCATGCGCCGGTACGCCTCGCCCCGCAGAAACAGGGCTCGGGTATTGTTCGGTTGCAAACGCAGCGCCTTGGTCAGCTCCGCCGCCGCGCCCGCGAAGTTCGACATCTGACCGTACGCGAAGCCGCGCTCAATCAGAATGTCGACCGAACCCGGCTTCATCTCCAGGTAGCGCGTGAAATCGTCGACGGCCTCGGAAAAACGCCGCAGCCCCATCAGTGCCAGGCCGCGATCCTTGTATGGCTCCGGGTCGTCCAGGCGCAGCCGGATTCCCTCGGCGAAATCGGGCAGCGCTTTCTCGGCCTCTCCGCTCGCGGCCAACGCACGGGCGCGTCCGATATACGCCTGCGCCGTCTTGTGTCCCGACACGATCGCGCGGTCGAAGTCCGCCAGCGCCTCTTTATTCTTGCCTGCCGCAGCCTGAATCTGTCCGCGCATCGCCTGCGACTCGCCCGTCGCGTCACCGGCGCGAATCGCCTGCTCCACGTCCGCAGCCGCGGCTTCCAGGCGCCCGAGCTGCTGAAACAGCCGCGCCCGCTCCCGGTAGGCGTCCACATGATTCTCTTGATACAGAATCGCCGTCGTGTACTGTTCCAGCGCCTCGTTCCAGCGCTGTTGCGCGGCCGCCTCGCGCGCGTCGGACAAAGCCTTCTGCGCACGCCTGGGATCCGTCCGCGCGCCGGCCGATTTCACCCCTTGCGCGGGACACACAACGATGAGGACGAGCGCGAGCAGGAAGCGCATCAGACCCTATTGTATTCCGCTACGGCTGCGAAATGCCCTTCGGATAAACCAGCTTGTAGCCCTTCTTCTTGTACTCTTCCAGGCCTACCACGTTGATCTGCTTGTAGCCGTTCTTTCTCAGTGTTTCCGCCGCCCGCCGGGCGCGCGCTCCGCGGTTTCAACCCGCGACGATCAGAACGTCCTTGGGTATCTCGTTCACCCGCTTTTCCAACTGCGACAGCGGAATGTTCACATACCCGTCAATCGTTCCGAGCTCTTCCAACTCCTTGGGCTCGCGCACATCCAGATAGAAGAGCTTGACCTTCTTTTCCAGCATGCCTTTCAGCTCGTCGGCCGTCAGCTCTTTTTCCTGGCCCATCAAACCGGCCGCGGCGAGCAGGAACAGAATGCGTCGCTTCATGTGCTTGAGTATAGCTCAGACTTTTCTGGGATAAAGCGGGTCGCTGCAACGCCCGATCAAGGGGTATGGACGTGCTTCGAATTCACGCCGGCGAGGACCTTTCGCCGCTGGCCGTGGGCCGGCCCGCTGGCGCCCTGGTCGTACTGGCGAACTTCGACCCGGCCGTCATGCTGGATGCAATTCGCGAAATGCACCCTGGCCTGCCCGTGGCCTTCTACCGTGAGAACGGACCGGCTTCGGAGGCGGTTCGCCTCCTGCGGTTGGGCGCCAACGAGTATTTCGACGCGCTGGCCGATGCCGAGGCGTGGTTCCCGGCCGCGGCGCCGCCGCCCGCTCCTGCCGAACCGTGGCGGCAGTTCCTGATCGGCGAGAGCCCCGCCATGCAGCCGGTGATCGATACCATCCGCTTGCTCGGTCCGCGCCGCAGCACGGTGTTGATTCAGGGCGAAACCGGTACTGGAAAGGAGATGGTGGCCCGCGCGCTGCACGCGGCCAGTCCGCGAGCATCGGCACCGATGGTATCGGTGAACTGCACGGCGCTGCCGGACTCGCTTCTGGAGGCCGAACTGTTCGGCCACACCCGCGGCGCGTTCACCGGAGCGATGCAGGGCCGGGTGGGCCGCTTCGAACAGGCCCAGCGCGGGTCCATCTTCCTTGACGAAATCGGCGACATGCCGTTCGATGTCCAGGCCAAGCTGTTGCGGGTGCTGCAGGAGAAAGAGCTGCAAAAGCTCGGCAGCAGCGAGACCGTGAAGCTGGATGTCCGTGTCATCGCCGCCACTAACGCCGCCCTGGAACGGAAGATCGAGACCGGCGAATTTCGCGAGGACCTCTACTATCGCCTCAACGTCGTGCCGCTCTTCCTGCCTCCCCTTCGGGATCGCTGGCAGGACATTCCTCTCCTGGTCAATCACTTCATCGAGAAGATCTGCCGCGCGGAGAATCTGCCGGGCAAGGTTGTCTTCGCGGAAACCATGGAACGGCTGCAACGCTTCACCTGGCCGGGCAACGTCCGGCAACTGGAGAACACAGTCGAACGGGCCATCATCATGAGCGGTTCGCGCACCGTGCTCTATCCGCAGGACTTCGCCCTGCCTCGCACCGACCAGGCTCGCAAACTCATCGAATCGACGCCGCCGGCGATCGCCGTGCCGGAAAACGGCATGGATCTGCAACTCACCGTACAGAAACTCGAACGCACACTCATCGAGCAGGCGCTGCGGAGAACGGGCGGCAACAAATCGCAGGCGGCCGATATTCTCGGAATGAAGCGCACCACTCTCACGGCGCGTCTGAAAGCCCTTGAGGCCGCTGTCTAGCGCTTCAGTGGGTCTTCCACCCACGGGGGCGTCGCTTCCAACAAACACCCCAACTCCGGTTCCAGCGCCTCCAGCGCGCACTTCATATCCCAAGCCACCTTGCGATAACTAAAGTGGCCCTTCACGCCGCTGCGGACCCGCGCGATGTATTCCGCCTCGGCGAAGTCCATCTTGAAGAGAAACCGCGACCGCGCGCCGAACGGCAATAAATAGCCGGCCGCCGGTTCCGGCAACCTGCCCATCGCCGCCAGCGCGCCGTCCATGGCCGCGGAGTACTCGTTCGTCAGGCCGGCGGCAGTCACCACTTCCGGCACATCGTATCCGAGCTGGCCGGCGTAGGCTTGGCGGTACTGCTGGCAGCGCCGGTGGCGATGCATGTCGCGATACGCGCCCACGTCCATCACCATGTCGAACGCGTACAGGCTGCCGCGAAACTCCCGAAGCAGGTCGTCCCGCCGGGTTCGCGACTTCGTCGCCGCATCGATCACCTCGCGCCGCACCGCTTCGGACGCGGTGCGGGCCCACTCGTACAGCGCGCGGAACGGCCAATTCGTGGCCGGGTACAGCAAGGTCGCCACGATATCGGCGGCGGTCTCCAGCGGCCGGAACAGGTCCACGGCCGGCGGCGCTTCCCCTTGAAACGCGGGCAGGTTGGCCGCCGCCCAGGCCGCCACGTCCGACCGCGACGCGGCTAAATGCGCGTCGGCATTGCAGTACTTCGCCAGCGTCGGCGCCAAAGGTTCGATGGGTTGATCGAGATTCCATTTGCAGGCCGGCTCGGCGGCGCACGCCGAGGCGATCTCGCCGCCAATCTGGCGCACTTCCTCGTACGGCGAGGCCTTCATCCGTTGGATCTGCTTTTCCAGCGTGCGAATGGACGTCACCTGGCCGACATTGGTCGGAATGCCCCAAAACAAGAGGTATCGCGCCACGTCGAACGCACGGGCCTTGAGGTTTCTCTCGTACGCATCGGCCTTCATCTCATCGGGCCGGGGCAACTGGCCGCACAGATGTTCGAATGCCGCGTCGTGCACACGCCGGTAGGTAGCCAGCAGGTTCTCGCCGGTCGCGACGTAGAGTTTTCGTTCCGCTTCGTTGAGCTCCGGCGGCACGACGAAACCGGACTTCCCAAAATCCTGATAGCGAGACGATTTCGCCTGACCGTCCCACAGCGGCTCGTCCTCCACCTCGGCCGCCGCCAGCTCGGAGATGCCTTCAAAGCACATGACGATATGCCCCAGGTCGGCGATCGACGCGTGCCCGTATTGAAAATAGAAGCTCTCAAGAAACTTCGACGAGTCGTGGGTGCGCACCCACGCCAGCGAATCGACAATCGAATCCGCCGACCGGCTATAGCGGGCCAGCGCGTACGCGCTCTTTTCAGGCGGCATCGGCGCCACTGCGATTACCTGTCGAGTAGAAGTGTCGGCCATACTAGGATCTTCCAGTATCCAATGAAACTGAAAGTCAAGAAACTGCATCCAGACGCCATCGTTCCCCGCTACGCCCACGGACCGCTGGAGGACGCCGGCATGGACCTGTGCGCGGTGGAAGACGCCGTGCTGGAGCCGAACGTTCCCCGCACCGTCGCCACGGGTCTGTCCATCGAACTGCCGCCCGGATTCGAGGCCCAGGTCCGCCCCCGCAGCGGCCTGGCGCTCAAGCACGCCGTTAGTATTCCGAACAGTCCCGGCACCATCGATCCCGGCTATCGCGGCGAGCTGAAGGTGATCCTTATCAACCTGGGCAAGGCGCCATACGCCATCGCTAAGGGGGACCGCATCGCCCAGATGATCGTTGCCCGGTACGAAGCGGTGGAGATCGAAGAGGGGGATCTGTCCGACACCGCCCGTGGAGCAGGCGGCTTCGGCTCGTCTGGCCGTTAGGACGGCAACCCGCCTCGCGGCGCGGCGGCAAGAACATGTTACCCTAGGGTCACATTGTGAAGCTCTCTCGCACCGCCCAACGAAGGGAACCCGCCCGGCAAGACCAATTGATCACCGTGTGGGCGGCGCTTGCCGATCCCACACGGCGGCGGATATTGGATTTATTGCGCGAGCGGCCGCGCACGACCGGCGAACTGGCGGATGAGTTTCCGACCTCGCGGTTCGCCGTCATGAAGCATTTGAATGTGCTGGAATCCGCCGGACTGATCGTCATTCGGCGTGAAGGGCGCGAACGCTGGAATCATCTCAACGCCGTGCCGCTGCAGATGCTGTACGACCGCTGGGTGAGGCCGTATCAGGCGATGTGGGCCGAGCGCATGACGAATCTCAAGGATCGATTGGAAGGAGAAACCATGGAAACGCGTACCGTTACGCTGGAACAGGTCGAATTGCAGATCAAGATCGCCGCCCCGGCCGCGCGAGTGTGGAAAGCCTTGCTTGAGGAAACCACGTTCTGGTGGTCAAAGGATTTCTATACGAGCGACAAAACGCGAGGCGTTTACTTCGAGGCCAAGCTGGGCGGCAAGCTATACGAAGATTACGGCAACGGCGCGGGCGCGGTCTGGTATGAGATCTTTGCCTTCAACCCTCCGCATTCGCTCGATCTGAAAGGCAACTTGGCGGTTCCTTACGGCCCGGCATTCAGCTTGTTGCATCTTGAACTGAAAGCGGAAGGCAACGGCACGCTGTTCCGCCTGTCGGATTCGACTTTCAGCGCGTCGAAGGATGACGCGCAAACGAAGGTTGACGGGTGGAGGCAACTGTTTGAAGACGGCTTGAAACAGTACGTGGAAAGCCGGTGAGCGAAGGACAGCAGGAGGTCCCGGTGACACGTTACGATTTGGCCTATCGAAAGCGGAGTTTGTGCAGCGCCGGCCGCGCGATACTGCCCGTTCTTCTTGCCGTCCTCGCATCAGCACAAGCCGTCCCACTTGACCCTTCGGCGGTTGAGCGGGAGAAACTGGTGCGGGAATTCGTCGCGGCGTTCAATGCCCAAGATAGCCGGCGCATGCTCGCGTTGGCCGATGAAAAGATCGAGTGGATCAGCCTGACCGGAGCGGCGCTCAAGGTGGATGCCGCCGGCGCGACGGCGTTGCAACGCAGTATGGATGCGTACTTTAAGCAATGTCCTTCGTGCCGGTCCACGCTGGAGTGGGTGCAAAGCAGCACGCAGCGTGTTGTCACCCTCGAACGCGCCGAGTGGATACGCCAAGGCGAACGCAAATCGCAAACGGGTCTGGCGGTCTATGAGTTTCGCCAGCGCAAGATTTCGCGGGTGTACTACTTTCCCGCGGAGTAAGCCCGGCGGCCGGCCGGGCAACCCACCAATCGGCGAACCGAACAGCTGCCTTCCCGATGGTCAATGCCGGCCCGGGCGGAGCGAGCCCCCGGCGCCCTAAACCCACTCACCGCTACCGATGGGCGATCATCATGATCTCGATCAATCCATCCGGCGGGTTTGGTGACAGGCGAACGGTTGCGCGGGCGGGCGGGAGCGGTTTCACGATCTCTCGATACACCGCGTTCATCTCCGCTGCGTGCCGCGGATCGCGGAGCCACACGACGGCGTCCACCGCGTCGGCGAAGGTCATGCCGTGACGCTTCAATTGGTCCTCGATCGTCTTGAGCGCCTGGCGTGTCTGCGCCTGAATGTCGTTGCGAGCGAACGTCCCATCGGGCGCCCGGCCGGTCATGCCTGTGATGTAGAGCGTATCGCCGGCCTTTACCGAATAGCTGTGAATTGGGGACGTGATTCCTTCTCCAGACGGCCGGTTCTTTCCCGAACCCTCGACCGCGATCGATTGGAAGTGCACCAAGTGACCGGGCTCGAACGGCGCCGAGACGACAGTCGCCCGCGCGGGCGGCGGAGCGGTGACAAATTTCGCGTAGGCGGCGTTGAGGCCAGCATAGTAGCCGGAGTCCGTTATGTAGATGCGCGACGCCGCCATGTCTTCGAACTTCAAGCCGGCCGCGGCCAGCACGGCCGCCTGATTGCGCATCACTTGGGTTGTCTGCTCCTCGATCGTGTTCCCAGCAAGCTTGCCGCTAACGGGATCGACCGGCCGGAGCGAGGAAAAAAACAGAGTGCCCGCGGCGAATACACCCGCCGGTTTCGCCCAGCCCTCCGGCTGGATGGATCGAGCCTCCCCACGCACCGCAACCGCGCTTACTTCCACAAGCGCTTCCGGAATCAACAACTGCGATTCGAGCTCCACCCGCGCGGGAGACTTGTCCCCGAAGACTTCCCTGTAGGCCGCATCGGCCGCGTTCAGGGTGCGGATGTCGGTGAGATACAGGGTCGTCGACACGACATTCTTATAGTCGAGCCCGGCCTCCTTCAGCACCTTGCCCACAAGCTCCAGACACCGGCGAGTCTGCGTCTTCACGTCGCCGGGCGCGAATCCGCCGCCGGGCTCGGGACCCACGTGCCCCGAGACATACAAGAACTTCCCGGCTTCCACACCGGCGCTATAAGGACCGGATGACGGACCGGCCGGCGGACGTATCGCTTTCTTCTCCGCGACGGCGATCGAGGCGAGGCATGCGAGCGCGAGCCAACGCTTCACGCAAACAGCTCCTTGATCTCCGTGCTGCCGATGAATCCGGTCGGCGACATATCCTCGACGTAAATGAATTCGCGGCCGGAAGGCGCTCCGGATAGCCGCTTGGTCCAGTCGATGCCCAAGGCGGAGTAAATGGTTGCGGTCACATCCTCGGGATAGACGGGCCGGTTCTTGTGCCACTCGAACTTCGCGATCTTGCCGCCCTGATCATCGGTCGTGCCGATGACGCGGCCGCCCTTCACGCCGCCGCCGAAGAACAGCCCGCTGCGAACGCCGGGCCAGTGGTCCCGTCCCTTGACATCGGTCAGATCGCCGGGGGTCCGCCCGAACTCACCCATCACGCACACGAGCGTCCGTTCGAGTTTGCCGGCCGCTTTGAGGTCCGCGACCAGCGACGCGAGCGCGGGGTCCAGTTCTCCGCACATGCCGTAGATTCCGCCGCGTTTGCGCGAATCTTCCATTACGGCTTGATCGTCTTTGCCGTAAATAGCGGCGTGGTGATCCCAGCCGCCCTGATTGACGAGGATGAACCTTGCGCCGCCGCCCGACGCCACCATGTTCCTCGCGATGAGGCAGGCGTCTCCGAAGGCCGACGTCCCATACCGGCTGCGTTCGTCCTCCTTGAGGCTGAAGATGCCCGAGACCTGGGGCGACCGGATCATCTTTTCGGCCCCGCGCGCGAACGCGTCCCACTCCGGCATCATTTTATTGACGCCGCTGCCTTGCAGTTGGCGCGAGGTGTCGAAGGAGTGTAAGAAATCGAGACGCTGGTGGAACCGCTCGCGGTAATCGTCCTTGAGCAGGAACGGCATGCTGCCGCCCTTGCGCACGTCGAGAGTCAGCGGCGCGGAGGCGGACTCGAGAAAGCCCTCGCGAATCAGCGTGCCGTTCACCGCGCCTGCGGGAAAATTCATCGAAACAAACGGCGGCAGATAATCAGACGCCTTCGCGCGGGAGCTCATCTCATAGGCGATGACCGATCCCATCGACGGCATCTCCTTGGCGCGCGCGGCGTTGAACGCATGACCGACCTGGAGGTAGAACTGGCCGAGGTTGTGGAGCGTTTCCCATGCCGCCATCGACCGCACCAGCACCGCGTCTTCCAGGATGCCCGCCGTCTTCGGGAGCAGCCCGTACGGCCACTGGATGCCCAGCGGATGCCTCTTCGGCGCGAGATCGTCCGGCGTGAACTTGTAGGGCTTGAAGTCGAAGGTGTCCATCTGCGACGGGCCTCCGACGAGATTGAGAAAAATCACCGTGTCCGCCGAACCCCGCGGAGTCACCTTGCCCGCCGCTGCCGCATTCAGCCGTTGTTCGAACGGCGCGAGCAAGCCGCCGGTCACTGAGACGGCGCCGTACTGCCACAATTTTCTTCGAGTCAATGCTGGATACATGATGCTCCTTCGACTACTGCACAAGAATGAAGTCCAACCGGTTTAACAGCGCCCACAGCAAGTCCTCGGCGCCGCGTGTCCGATCGTTTGCCAACAGTTGCATCGACTTCACCCGTTCCGATTCAGCGGGCTTCCTTCCAATTGCCGCCAGAAACAGCTCCTCAATCAATTCGCCGTCGCTCCGCGTGAGCAGTTTTTCCAGGCGTCCGCCCTTGGCCACTTTCACGCGATTCAAAATCAAATCGTGATTCAGCAAACTGGCGGCTTGCACCATGCTGGGGCGATCCGTCGGCGGATCCTCCCGATCGGTCTGTCCCCAGTCCTGCAGCATGTTGAAAAGCCCGGCGTGGCTGCTCGCGAAGTCCTGGTTGAACGACGCTTCCATAACGTACTTGAATTTCCGGTCGAGATCCTTCACCTTGTAGGAGTCATAGATGCCCGTAACGTCCTGCACGGCGTCCCAGAACTCTTCGGCCGACAATCGACGCGTGGCGTGACGCGCGAAGTACGTTTCGTACTTCGGCTTCCACTCACCCGGAAAGTAGGAAGAGCGCTGATAGGTGTTCGACTGTACGATCGTCCGCATCAGGTGACGCAAATCGTACTTGTGCCGCCGGAAATCCTCCGCCAATGCGTTGAGCAGCTCCGGATGGCTCGGCTGGATGGTCCAGGGGGCTGGGGGCGGATTCGCGGGATCCTGCCGGTCGAGATCGAACGAAAATGGCGGATCGACGATTCCTTTCCCCATCAGTTCCGCCCAAAACAGATTGACCGTAGCGCGGGCAAACTGCGGATGCGCGGTCAACAGACGGGCGTACTGCTCCCGTTCCTTCTCTCCCGCCTTCGAGTCGAACTTTGTGCCGTCGATAACAAAGGTCGGTGTGACATCGGCCGGGTATCGCGGCAATCGCACAACGCTTTTTGTCTTCAGGTTGTAACCCTTCTCGGTGTCGTTCACCCGAAATTCAGGGATGCGCCCGTACACGGGACCGACGAAAGTTTTGCCGAAAAACGCCGCTTGCCGCCATACGTCGGCGCGCTTCTGCCGCGTGCTCCACAGGCTGACCTTCTCCAAGTGTCCTTTCCCGTCGTGGCAAGAGAAACACTCCATGTCAACGCCGAGAAACAATCGCGTACTCCAGATTGCCAGCTCATCCGCGGTGTCTTCATGATTGAGGCCGGAATAGCCGTCGCCGGACATCACACGGTGCCGGGCTACGAAATTCGCGGGGCCTGTTGTCCATGTCGATACCGCCGTCGACGTGATCATGTCGCGAACGAACTCATCGTACGGAACGTTCAGCTCCAGAACCTTGTAGATGTAGTCGTGAAAGGTGTTAATCCCGGAACTGAGCTGTTCGTTGTTGCGGAACATGTCGCCGAAAAACGTGCTCCAGCGGTCCAGGAATGGTCCGACACGGGTCGGACGCCTGCCGATCCCCATCGTAGGTAATTTTGGAAAGAGCGAGTCGATGTACTTGTCGCGCTTGCCCGCGGCCTTATCCGCAACGAAAGCCGTAACCGTCTCTGGCGCCGGCAACCGTCCGGTCAGGTCGAGCGTCACGCGCCGCACAAACTCCTCGTCGGACGACAGCGGCGCGGCCGGCACTTCATCGCGCTCCATCTTGCCGAAGATATGCTCGTCGATCAGGTTCCGGCGCTCAACCTTTGGGGCATCGGCGGCGCACAGAGAAAACAGGAACGCGAGAACGAATACCGGAATGCGCATGGCTCTCCTTTAGAAGATCAGTTTCAGGGCCAACTGCACAACGCGGGCATCGCGCGACCGCGTGATGGTTCCGAAGGTGCCGCTCTGGTTTCGTCCATCGGGACCCGGCACGAACGCCGTATTGGGCGCAAGCAGGTTTCGTTTGTTGCCGATGTTGAAACTCTCGGCACGGAACTGCAAGCCAACCAACTCGGTGATCGCCGTATTCTTGATCACCGAAAAATCGACGTTGCGAATTCCCGGACCGCGGACGTCGGGCGACAGCCGGCTGACGTTTCCAAACGTGAAGTTTGGCGGATTGACGAATTGCGCGGTGTCGAACCAGCGTGCCGCCGTGCGTTCGGAAACGGGCAGTTTCGCGCTCGTTCCGGTGGAGTTCGGACGGTTGGCGAGGAAGTTGTTGGCGCCGCGGATGGCCAGCGGCGTGCCGCTTTGCAACGTGTAGACGCCATCCAGTTGCCAGCCGCCGATCAGGCGGTTCAACGCGCCGTTGGAAGCGCTGAAACGTTTGCCTTTGCCGAACGGCAGCTCATAGATGGAGCTGAACACGAACCGGCCGGCCGAGTCCGTGGCTTCTATGGACCGCTCCCGCCGGCGATCGAACTTGCCGTTCTGATTGTCGTTTTGATTCACCAATTCCGACCCGGCGAAGCCGAACCCGTTGATGCCGTCGGAAATCAGCTTGCCGAACGAGTAGGAGGCGAGCATAACGAACCCGTTCGCCATGCGCCGTTCGAAGTTCAGGAGGAACGAATGATAGTTGGAGTTCGCCATATGCGGGTTGGCGATGCCGATGCGGTTGTAGTAAGGGAACGGCCGCAGCGACTGTTGCCGCGTGATCGTGGCGCCGCCAAAAGCGCCGGTTACACGCCCCGCGAACGGATTCGGCACGACCTCGTTCAGGCGCGTTCCGAGCGAAAGATTGACGGGGTCCAGTTGATTGAAGTCGTAACTGCCGCCGCGAAGTTTGGTGCCGCGGTTGCCGGAGTACGCCGTTTCCATCAGAATCTTGCCAGGCAACTCGTGCTGTAAGGTCATGGTGAATTGCTGGGAGTATGGAGTCCGGCCGTTGCGCTGATCGACGGTCACGTTGCCGCTGAGGAACGCGCTGGGCCCAAGTCTGCTGCCAATGGGCGCTACGACGGGCGTGGGGAAGCCATCCTTGAACAGGAACGCCGGACGGTCCAGATTTCCGCCCGGCGCCGCGTACACGGTGGAGTTGCCGCGGAAGCCGAGGGCGCCGAAATCCGTGGCAAAGTTGTGCGTCAGCGGGTAATAGAAGCCGTATCCGCCGCGGAGCACCGTCCGCCCGGTGCCAAAGAGGTCATAGGCAAACCCGATGCGCGGCCCGAAGTCGTTGTAGTCCGGATCGATGACGGTGCGTCCGAAATCGACGCCGGCGAACTCAAGCCGTCCGGGCAATCCGGTTCGCGGATCGGTCGCATCGGGGTTGAAGTTCGACAGGCCGTTATTGCGTTCGCCCGGCACCTGTTGATAGTCGTAGCGGAACCCGAGATTCAGATTCAGCCGCCGCGTCGCCTTCCAGTCGTCCTGCACAAAGTAGGCCTGCGTGAAACTCGGATTGGTGGTGCCGACGTTGGAATCGATGTTTGCGTCGGCGACGTTGCCCAGCAGGAAGCTCGCAAAGCCGGAACCGGTCCCCGCGAGCGCCTGCGGGTTGCCGGTGAGCCGCGCGTTGAAGTTGAAGACGCCAGAGCATTGGAAGCATGCGTTAATGCTGTACATGTTCTGCCGGAGCTCGCCGCCAATCTTCAGCGTGTGTTTGCCTTTGATCCACGTGATGCTATTGAAGAGCTGACGAACATCCATGGTTATGTAGCCCCGGATGGTACCAAAGCCAGATGGAAAGCCCTGGAGGTTGGGCGTGCCGGCCATGTTGACGCCGGGAAGCGTGACTTCCGGAACGCTGCCGGGCAGTCCTAGCTTGCTGGTCGGACTGGTGCCGACGCTCTCCGGGATGAACGGGAACGCGTTGCGCACCACGCCCACCCGGAATTCGTTGATCAACGAGGGGCTGAAGAAGTGCGAGTCCGTGAGGTTGAAGTTCTTGTTCCCGTAATTGTCGTTTCGCACGCGGGCCAGCCGGTCCTGGAAGTAGCCGTTGCCGGTTCCCCCGTTGTCATCCTTATGCGCCCACACGGTGTAGCGAACCGAGAGCTTGTTTTTCGAGCCGAAGTTGTGGTCGCCTTTGCCGTTGATCTGCACCGCGTCCTTGTTAGCGCCGAGATTGGCGATGTGATTGTTGGCGTTGGAGAAGGGATCGGTGGGCGGGCGATTCGGCGCCGGATAGAACGCGAGGATTCGCTGCGAGACCGGGTCCAACCTGTTTGCGGGAATCCGGTTGCCCGGGAACGGCTGCCGGGTGAATCCGCCGCCGCCCGTATTCGGAGCGGTCGTTTGGGGATCGAAGATAGCGATTCGATTGCCCCTGGTGTCCGCAAGTGTCGATAGATCGCCCGTGCGTTGTTCGGCTAAAGGCGTTGTTCCGATTGTCGTGTACTGCCGGCGGAACTTCCACTCCTCGTAGTTGAAAAAGAAGAACGTCTGGTCCTTCCGCACCGGCCCGCCCACGGCGCCGCCGTATTGGTTGTACCGGAACGGGGCCCTGACCGCTGCGAACGCGTTGCGCGCATCGAGCTTGTCGTTACGCAGAAACTCGTAGAGCGAGCCGTGAAACTTGTTCGTGCCGGACTTTGTAACCATGTTGACCACGCCGCCCGCCGTATAGCCGAACTCGGCGGACATCACGCCGGACTGTACTTTGAACTCTTGAATCGAATCGACGGCCGGGTTGACGTTCACATCGCCAGCGCGTGGATTGACGTTCGAACTGCCATCCAGCATCAGGTTGTTCGCGCCGCTGGGGCCGCCGTTGACACTAAATCCGGAAACCAGCACGCCCCGGTCTCCGAATCCATGCGGGGACTCCGCGTGGGAACGCACGTTGGGTGTCAGGACCACCAGCGACAACGCGCTGCGTCCGTTCAGCGGTAAGCCCAACATACGGGCGTTTTCAATTACCTTGCCGACCGTCGCCGAAGCCGTGTCGACCAGCGGCGCGGCGCCGGTCACTTCGACCGATTCGGTAACGGTTCCGATCTCCAGCCGGATGTCCACTCGCGCCTGATCG
>VFZO01000146.1 GCA_016871155.1 Acidobacteriota bacterium
AGTTCGCCGCGGCAAAGCATCCGGAAAAACAGGAGATGGTGGCGTGGATGCTCACGTGGCTGGAGAACCCGGGCGTTTTTGCGCCGTGGGTGGCTATGCGAGCGCGGCTACTGAAACTCGATGGACTGGACGGCGATGACATCGCCCTTCCGGTCGCCGACGACCTTGGCCTTTAAATCTTTTTCCCGGGTCAGCTTCTTCAACTGCGCCAGAGTTCGCGCATTGCCGGACTCGTTGAACTTCACAAATGTACCGTCGCCGAGCACCAGGCCGAAGCCGCCCTTGGCGCACTGTAGCGCGCATTCGCGCGTGTGGGACGCGAGATCGCGGCCCTTGCACATAACGTCGACCACGGTACCGGTCCACGATTCGGCGGCCATGGCGGCCGCGCAGGAGACAACGAAGAGTACAACGCGCATGCCGACAGGATACCGAATTTCCGGTAGCGGTACTACGCAACAATCCTATTGATCGGTCCGGCTCCGCCGTTTATACTCGTGGTTTCGAAGACCGTGCAACGCGAACTCCAGCCCAATCCCATAGCGATGCTCGGGGCCAATAAGGACCTGAGCGATCCGCTGGCGCCCCGCCGCGAGGCGGCGCTGTTCTATGGGCTATTTCTGCGCGGGCACGATATCGAAGCGCTTCGCAAAGACATCGACGTGCCCTCCACGCTCGTCAAAAAGTGGATGACGGGCCAGCAATATAATCAGGACGATTTCAGGGACCGGCTTCGCGCCCTGTATTTTTACCGGAAACAGGTGCTGGCGATTTTCGATCAACTGGTACTGAACGAACCGAGCCTCAATCGCTTACAGTAGGTGAATGAGGCTACCGCTTTTTCAGGTCGACGCGTTCGCACGGCGGCGATTTGCCGGCAACCCCGCGGCCGTTTGCCCGTTGCCTTCGTGGCTGCCGGACACAACGCTGCAAGCGATCGCCGCGGAGAACAATCTCGCCGAAACCGCATACTTCGTCCAAGAGGCGGGGGGCTACCGCATCCGTTGGTTCACGCCGTCGCGCGAAGTGGATCTGTGCGGCCATGCCACGCTGGCCTCGGCGCTGGTTCTGATGGATTGCTTGGGCCTCGCCGAGGACCAAGTTACGTTTCAGAGCGAGAGCGGACCGTTGACCGTCGCGAAACGGGACGGCCGCTTCATACTCGACTTCCCGGCCCGGCCGCCGCGGGCGCTGCCCATGGACGCCTCGGTTGGCCGCGCTCTCGGCGCCGAGCCGGTTGCGCTGTTTGCGTCCCGCGATCTGGTGGCGGTGTTCGAGTCGGAGGAGCAGGTGCGGCGATTGCAGCCGGATTTCAAGGCCGTGGCGGCGCTAAATCCGTTCGCCGTCGTAGCCACCGCCCCGGGAAGCGATTGCGACTTTGTGTCGCGCTTCTTCGCGCCGGCCGCCGGGATCGATGAAGATCCGGTAACAGGCTCTGCCCACTGCGAGTTGGGCCCCTACTGGGGCGAACGGCTCGGAAAGAAGGATCTGTTCGCCCGCCAGCTATCCGCGCGCGGCGGCGAGATTTGGATCGAGCTGGCCGGCGGCCGTGTCAAGATGTCAGGCCACGGTGTGCTGTACATGGCCGGCTTCCTGGAGGTCGATCTCTAACGAAAGCCGGAACCAGGGAAAGTGGGTACGGACCGTCGCGCGCGGCACGAGTCTGCGCAGCTCGGATGCTGTGAAGGCCGCATCGACACTTACGGGGCCGTCGTGGAGCGTAATCCGGTTCCAGCCGAGAAGCCACCGCGTGGCGGGAAGAAACCCGCGCGCCACCGGATGGCGCTGCAGGTCCACGGCCACTACGGCCATACGCGCGGAGCGCTCGAAGTTCTCCAGCGCCCGGCACACCGCGCCGTCCTCCAGATGGTGGAGGAACAGACTGCAGATTACGATGTCGACCGAGCGCGGCGCGATCGGCCAGCGCTCGACATCGGCGGCCACGCGCGCCCCGGCTCCCTGCCGCAGGAGTTGCAGCGACGCGTCCAACGTGACGAAACGCGCGCTGGGAAACCGGCTTTGCAGCCACTTAACGGTGGCGCCGTTGGCTGCTCCGGCGTCCAGCACAAGCGCATCCGGTTTACGGCGAAGATACTTGGCCAGCCGCCGGGCCAGTACCCAGTTTCCGCCAAGCCAACGGTTGATCCATGCCAGATCGCGCAAATTGCGGACGGCCTCTTCGGCGGTAGCCGTATCCAGAAGTTCGGGATTTAACACGCGTGGCATGATAAGGAGACTATGGATATTGTGACAGGGCACACCGGCTGGATCGAAGTCGTGTGCGGGCCGATGTTCTCCGGCAAAAGTGAGGAGCTGATCCGGCGCCTGCGCCGCGCCAAGATCGCCCGTAAACGGGTGCAGGTCTTCAAGCCAGTTATTGACAGCCGCTACTCCCGCGATGAGATCGTTTCCCACGCCGATTCGCGCATGCCGTCCCAGATAGTGGCGGACGCCAACGAAATCCTCCGCCACCTGGACTGGCGGACACAAGTGGTCGGTATCGACGAAGCCAACTTCCTAGGCAGCGGCGTTGTGGAGGTGGCCCAGCAACTCGCCGACACCGGCAAACAGGTGATCATCGCCGGACTGGACACCGATTATCTCGGCCGCCCCTTCGCGCCCATTCCGGAGCTTCTGGCGCAGGCCGAGTCCATCACGAAAACTCTCGCCATCTGCATGCGCTGCGGAAATCCGGCGAAACACACCCAAAGGCTCGTGCAAAGCGAGGACCTGATTGTGGTGGGCGCCACCGACATGTACGAAGCGCGCTGCCGCCGGTGCTTCGAACCCGGCGTTCCGCGGCAGGAGCAATTCCAGTTCGTTCTCGCCGACAGGGAAAAAACGGCAATGGAACGCTAAAGCCGTTAGCCGCATCTAGGGGTATGGACGGGCCGGCGCGATGCTAGAATATAGGGCATTCTCAGCGGCGTTTCTCAATGCCGCCGTCTCAGCCGGTCCGGATACGAAAGAGGAGGATCTTCGCAGTGAACCCGAATCAACCACCCATGTTTCAACAGGCTCCGCCGCCGATGCCACCCAGCGGGGGAGGAGGCGGGTTGAAGATTCCGATCCTCTTCGGCCTAGTCATTGCGCTCCTGGGCGCGAACGTTTACCTGTTCACGCAACTCGACAAGACCAAGGACGACGTGAAGAGCCTGCAAGCGTCGTTGCGAACGGAAATCGAGGGCATGCAGCAATCGGCCGTGGTTTCAAGCCAGGCAAGCCAGAAGACCGCCAACGAACTGCGCGACCGCCTGGAAGAGGCGAGGCGGCAGCAGGCGATGGCCGTGGGCCAGGCGAAGCTGGACGCCGAGAAGAAGGTACAGGACCTGGAGCGGACCTTAAAGCAGGAGACCAAGGCCGTGGAACAGAAGATGACACAGCAGGTGTCGGAAGTGAAGGAACAGACCGCCGCGGTATCGACCAAGGTGGGCGAGGTCTCGACAGAGGTAGGCGCCGTGAAGACAGAGGTGGCTTCCACCAAGTCGGAACTGGAAAAGACGGTCGGCGACTTGAAGCGGGTGAAAGGCGACCTGGGCGAACAGAGCGGCTTAATCGCAACCAATTCGAAAGAGCTGAGCGCGCTGCGTGCGCTGGGCGAGAGGAACTACTTCGAGTTCCGGCTAGGCAAGCAGAAGCAGGCCCAGCGAGTCGGCGACATCTCGATTCTGCTGAAGAAAGCCGACCAGAAGAGGAACAAGTTCACGATCGAGTTGACGGCCGACGACAAGAAAGTTGAGAAGAAGGACAAGTCGATCAACGAACCTCTGCAGTTCTACACTTCCAAGGCGCGCCAACCGTATGAGTTGGTCGTGAACGAAGTCGGCAAGGACCTGATCGTGGGATATCTCTCGACGCCGAAAGTGCAGAACGTTCGCAATTAGTCCAGCGGCAGGGTGGAGGTCATAGCCTTTTCCCTGCCCCTTACCGTGACGGTCAACTTCTCACTGAGCGCCAAATCACCGGAGAGCGTGAGTACGTATGGAGCGCGAATCGCCTGAAATACTCGCTCTGCCGCTTTATCGCCGGCCGTTCTTTTCAGGTCGCGTAGTGAGAACGCCGCCCCTCCGGTCTTTCCCGAAATTTTTTCGAACATGCCCCGGCTTGAGCCATGCAGGAAGACGGGGTAGATGGACACGCTCTTGTTTCGCGCCATCCGGACGATGTCCTTTTCCTCGGCACGGCTGGCTCCTTCGATGCCGGTTGTCAGTAGTACCAGCACTCGGCGGAAGCCGCCCACCGGAAACCCGCCGTCGAGAGCGGCGTAGAGCCCGTCCAGAAGCCGCGGATCGTTTTCGTATCTGGCCTTTGCCATCGCCGCCCGAAGCGAATCCCGGCTGGAAGTAAAGTCCTGGATCCAGTTGGCCGAGTTATCGAACGTCACCAACGCCATCCGCTCTTTTGCGCGAAGCTGGCCGATGATCGACTCCGCCGCGGGCTGGACCAATGCTCCGACCATCGACGTATCGACGAGAAACAGGATGTCCAGCGGCCCCGCGAGCGCCTCAACGCCCTCAACACGCTTGGGCGCTATGCCGTCCGTGACGTCGAAGTCGCCGGCCGTCAGGCCCGCGACCGGCTGGCCCGGCTTGCCGTCCAAGACGGTTACCAGGACGCGCGTGGCGCCGGCCGCGACGGCGGTCCAGCAGAGGATGAAAATTGCCCAACGGGCCATGGCTCACTGTTTCTTTTCGGCGGCGGGTGCGTTATTCACGCGAACCTTTACCCCAGTATCCAACCGTGGCAACTGCGTCAGGGCCACCTCTTCGCCATCGGCGACACCTTCCAAAATTTCCACGTCGGTATCGAAGCGGTCCCCCATTTTCACTTCGCGCGCGTCCACGGTTCCGTCTTTAATCACATAAGCTTTGTTGGCGCCCATGATGTAGTACACGGCCCGCTGGGGCAGCACCGTGACACGCTCAGTGCGCGAGGTAGGGACGTGGGCCTTCGCGTATGAGCCGGGTTTCAGCTCGCCGGCGCCGTTGTTCACCAGCACCTCCGCAACGAACGTTCGCTTCGACTGATCCACTGTGGGCGCGATCCGCCAGATCTTGCCCTGGAACTTGCGATCACGGAACGCTTCGACGGAGATGTCGACAACCTGACCTAGCCGGATCCACGGCGCCATGCGTTCGGGAATCTCCACGCGCAGGCGAATGGGATCGATTTTAACCAACGAGAATAGCGGTGTATTGGGGCGCAGGAACTGGCCCATCGTTACCTGCCGTTCCTTGACCGCTCCGCGGAACGGCGCGCGCACGGTGGCGTCACGCAGCTTCTTCCGCTGCAGTTCCAGGTTCGCTTTGTTCCGTTCCACGTCCTGAACAAGATTTCTGGTCTGATTCACAGTCGAGTCATAGGCCGCCTGCAGCGCCTGCTGCCGGGCATTAGCCTGATCCAAATCGCTCTTGGCGCCGATACTCTGGTCCACCAGGCTTCGCACACGCTTCAGGCGTTGGTCGGCCTCGAACAGCTCCGCCGCCGCCCGCCGGACGTCCGGAGCCTCGCGCACATCGGTCAACCGCGCCTTCTCGTCTTTCAAACCCAAGCGCTCCAACGACTGGCGCATTTGCGCTTCCGACTGCGCCACCTGGTAGCGCAACTCTTCGTCGTTGATCTTTACGAGAATCGCGCCGGCCTCAACCACATCGCCGAGGTCGTGCCGGACTTCTTCGGCGCGGCCCTCTACCTCGGCCGAGACGATCGCTTCTTCCAATGGAAAGAACGTGCCGACGGATTCCACCACGCGCAAAATTTCGCGGCCATGGGCCGTTGTCGTCCGAATCTGCAACGGCCCCGACTCCTGCTTAGCGGCCTGAACCGGCGCGGTCTCTTTATTGCAAGCGGCCATGGCCAGAAAGCCGGCCAAGGAAACGCATTTGCGGAAAAAACTCATTCGAATGGTCTCGATCCCCATCTGAGTACGGCGAGCGGGCGGCAGGGGAAGTTACCCGGCGATCACAGACGTGGAACTATAGAATATAACAATGATTTCGATTCGCCCGGCGGGGCCGGTTTGAAAGGGTCTTTGTGTCCCAGCCCGGACTCCTGCTCCGGAGCGTCCGCGGCCAGGACTTCCGAATGACGCAGCGCACCTGGCTCGCGGCAATTTTCCTGGCAACGCTGAACGCCGCGATGTGCTGGCGCATCCTGCTGCCGGGCGTGATTCCGTACCGCGAATCCATTGAGCGCGGCTACGCATATTTCGGCAAACTTTTCGCCGCAAATCCGGACTACTTGTCGTGGAATCCGCTCCAGTATTGCGGAATCCCGATGCACTATACGTATCTGCCGCTGCTCCCGTACGTCGACGCCCTCTTGCTTTGGATTATGCCCGGCGCTGACGCGACCTCCGTGCATCGCGCCGTATGCGGCGTAGCGCTGTTTCTTACACCGGCCGCATTCTTCCTGTTTGCCCGCGAGACCGGCGGCCGGTCGAAGCCGGCGTTTTGGGCTGCGCTCGCGCTGACATTTCTCTCGCCGTTATATCTTCTCATCGGTGCGATCCGCACCGATCGAGGATTCATGGACGTTCCCTGGCGCGTCCAAACGCTCATCAAATATGGCGAGGGGCCGCACACAGCGGGGCTGCTGCTCATGCTGGTGGCGCTGATTGCCGTTCATCGCACGGCGCGCACGCCCGGCGCCGGGTGGCAGATAGCCGCGGCCGTTGGCCTCGCCGCGACAGTTCTCACCAACTGGGTGGCGGGGTTGGCCCTCGCCTTTTGTGTCCTTATGCTTTTAGCCGTCCATTTCCCGGATCCTGAGTTCCGCGTGAAGCGCGTTCTGCTGGCCGGCTTAATCGGGTATGGCCTTGCCGCTTTTTGGCTCACGCCGTCGTTCGTGTTCCAGATGTTCTTTAACTGGCCAAAGGACGCATTCGACTATCAACTCGCGGGCAAGGAACGAATCGCGTTGGCGACCTGGGTGACGCTGCTGATATTGATCCGCCTCGTATTCTGGCGATTCTCGAAGAACACCTACTTGTGCTGGATCACGCTTTGCCTGGTTACATTCGGACTGCCTGTCACACTCTTCTACAGCTCCGGTATCAACATCTTCCCGGAAGCGCGCCGCTACGCGCTCGAGTACGAGATGTTTCTGCTGTTGGTGTACGTCGAAGCCGCACGGATCCTGCTGTCCCAACCACGGCGCCGCTGGCGCTATACCGGGGTGTTCTTGGTCTATACCAGTTTGCTGGTCATCACCCCGCGAACGGCGAGCTTTCTAACCAATCGTGTCGACAAGTGGGTGTTGACGCCGAAGGAGAACACGCCGGAGTACCGCTCCGCCGCCGCTTTGCAGGACTTGAAGCCAACTGGCCGCGTGCATGTGAGCGGCGGCACGCGTTTCCGGTTGAACTCCTGGTTTCCCATCGAGCAGACGGGCGGTGTGTTTGAAACCGGGCTGCGCACCCGCGTGACGCAGGACTTGGCGTATCAGATCCGAACGGACTTGAGCTTCTCCGAGGGGCTGGAGGCCGAAGAGTCCATCGTGCTGATGCGCGCGCTGGGCGTGGAATATGTCGTCGTCCACGGCGCCGAGTCCAAGGAGTACTATCGAGACTACAAAAACCCAGCGAAGTTCGAGGGACGGCTGGAAAAAGTGTGGTCCCAGGATGGCGACTCTATCTACCGGTTGCCTTCGTTTCGAATTGCGCATCTGGTGAAGTCCGGCGAACTGCCGGCGCACACCGTGACGCTGCGAGACTACCGGCCGTGGGCCAAATACGTGGCCGCCCAACTCGACCCTCAGCGGCCGGCCCTGCAATTTCGATGGATCGACGCACGGCACGCACGGGTCGACGGGCAGTTGCCTAAGGACTTCCAGGTCGCTTTCGCCGTTCCCTGGGACCCGAACTGGCGGGCGTCCAGCGGCGGCCGGCCAGTGGCGGTGAAGGCGTCGCCCGTAGGCTTGATGGTCACCGAATCGATGCCCGTGGACTCGGCGGGTCTTGATTTGACATTCGAACCGTCCTTGGAGGAGCGCGCGTGCGCCGGATTATCGATCGCGACAGCGCTGGGCTGCATGATTTCCTGGTTCAGGCGCAGGCGATAGGCATGCGGCGAGTGCTCATCCTTCTTCGCCGGGCCTTCTTTAACTCCTGGCTGGACGGCTGCTTTGGAGTGGCGAAAGGCGCGGCGTATTCAGGACTGCTGGCATTGTTCCCTGTGCTTTCGACGCTCGCCGCGATTCTCGTGCAAGCCAATGCGGGCAAGGTCTCGGAGTACTTGGCGCGCTTCGCTTTTGAAGTAGTGCCACCCGGAACCGCGGACATCATTGAGCGCCTGTTTCGCGAACGTGGGTCCCAGCCGCTTTCCCTATTGATCGGCGCGACGGCCGTGTCGGCATGGGCCGCCTCTTCCTGGATGGCATCTTTGATGGAGGGGTTCCGCGCGGCCTATCGCTTGCCCGGCGGCCGCGGTATGGTGCAGGACCGCCTGGTGGCCATCGCCCTGGTCTTTATTTCGGCACTCCCGGCGATTGGCGCCTCCACGCTGCTGGTGGCGGGAGACCGCATCGAACGAACGCTCTTGTCCTTAACACCAAGCTTTGCGCTCGCGATTCGCCTGGTTCGATTTGGCGTGGCGTTCGGCGCAACAATCGTTACTACGGTGCTGCTCTACTACATCGCGCCCAACCGGCCGCAGAAGTGGCGCTATGTATGGCCAGGCGCTGTGGTCGCCGCCGTGCTCTGGCTGCTGGTCACCCTCGCTTTCGGATGGTACGTGCGGAATCTCGCCAACTACAACGTGATGTACGGCTCGGTGGGCGGTGTTGTGGCGTTGATCGTCTGGATGTACCTGCTGGCCGCCATCGCTCTCTACGGCTGCGAGTACAACGCCGAGAACGAGCGGGTGAAGCGAAGCAAGTAGCCCCTTTTACACTAGAAGAATGCACTTCAACACCGGCGTTCCTTACAAGCCGAGCGGCGACCAGGCCGCGGCCATCGAGTCGCTGGTGCGCGGCGTCAACGACGGCGAACAGCATCAGGTTCTGCTCGGCGTTACCGGGTCCGGAAAGACGTTCACGATGGCCAAGACCATTGAAGCCCTGGGCCGGCCGGCGCTGATTCTGGCCCACAACAAGACACTCGCCGCCCAACTTTATCAGGAGTTCAAGAACTTCTTTCCGGCGAACGCCGTTGAGTACTTTGTCAGCTACTACGACTACTACCAGCCGGAAGCGTACATTCCATCCGGCGACGTGTACATCGAAAAGGAAGCGACCATTAATGACGAGTTGGACCGGTTGCGCCTGTCGGCGACGCGGTCGCTGTTTGAGCGGCGGGACTGCGTGATTATCTCCTCGGTCAGTTGCATTTATGGCATCGGCTCGCCGGAGGCCTACTACGGTATGCTGCTGATGCTCGAAAAGGGCATGACCATGGACCGGAAGGCTCTGCTGGCCCGCCTTGTGGAGTTGCTCTACGAACGCAACGATTCCGACTTTCGCCGTGGAACGTTTCGCGTTCGCGGCGATGTGGTGGAGGTCTTCCCGTCCTATGAAGAGCACGCCGTTCGCATCGAAATGTGGGGAGATGAGATCGAATCGCTCCAACTTGTTGATCCGTTGACCGGAGCCATCCGCCAGACTTCCACGCGGGTTCCCATCTATCCGAAGACGCATTACGTAATGGATGATGATATGCGCGAGAAGGCCACAGTGACGATCAAAGAGGAGTTGGAGTGGTGGCGCGGGGAGTTGGAAAAGCAGAATAAGCTGATCGAGGCCCAGCGCCTGCACCAGCGGACCATGTTCGATCTGGAGATGATTAAAACCATCGGCTATTGTCACGGCATCGAGAACTATTCGCGCCACTTCTCCGGCCGCCTGCCAGGCGAAGCGCCGCCGACGCTGCTTGACTACCTTCCGGCCGATCACCTCATATTCATTGATGAAAGCCACGTTACGATGCCCCAGATTCGCGGCATGTGGCACGGGGACCGTTCCCGCAAGGAAACCCTGGTGGGCCACGGATTCCGCCTGCCCAGCGCGCTCGATAACCGGCCGCTGACGTTTGAAGAATTTGAGAATCGCGTGAATCTGGTCATCTACGTTTCCGCTACGCCGGGGCCGTATGAGATGACAAAGGCCGCCGGGCGAACGATCGAGCAAATTATCCGGCCCACCGGATTGGTGGACCCAGTTGTCGAGGTACGCCCGATCCGCGGCCAGGTCGACGATCTTCTCAACGAGATCCGCGTCCGTACCGAAGCCAACGAACGGGTATTGATCACGACGTTGACCAAACGGATGGCTGAAGACCTGGCCAGCTACTACTCCGAAGCCGGGGTGAAGTGCAGCTATTTGCACTCCGAGGTCAGTACGCTGGACCGCGTGAAGATTCTGCGCGACCTTCGAAAGGGAGAGTTTGACGCCCTGATCGGCGTCAACCTGCTCCGGGAGGGCCTCGACCTGCCGGAGGTTTCGCTGGTCGCGATTCTCGACGCCGACAAGGAGGGCTTTCTGCGCTCCAGCGGTTCGCTGATTCAAACGATCGGCCGCGCCGCCCGGCATTTAAACGGCCGGGCGATTCTCTACGCCGACGTGATGACCGATTCGATGAAACATGCCATCGGTGAGACCAACCGCCGGCGGCGCATTCAAACGGATTTCAACGAAGCGAACGGCATTACTCCACAGTCCATTATCAAGCCGATCGACGGCAACCTCGTCCGTATGTCGGAGATGGACTATGTCACAATCCCGCTGGAGCCGGAGTCGCCCGAGGAGGAGTTGACGCAGGAGCAGCGCTGGAAGCTGATCGGCGATTTGGAGACTCGCATGCGGGATGCCGCCCGCCAATTCGAGTTCGAAAAAGCCGCGCAGTTGCGGGACCGCATTAAGGCGCTGAAGTCGCCCGCTCCATGACGCAGCAAACTTGGGTTGGACTCCTCGCCGCCGGGCCCGTGAGCCCGTCCTTGTATCAGCTCGCCCATTGGAATGCCGTGCTTGGGCCGGTGTGCGCGGAGACGCTGCGCGTGGCCAGCCGGCTGGCAAATCGAATGCGGGCGGGCCATGCCGCGCGCACCGGCGCACTCGACGCGTGCCAACTTGTGCTTCTTTCCGGCCCGGCGGACGCCATTGCCGGGCTGATCGGTCTGGCAGCAAACGCGGATGTGCAGTGGCGCGGCAAGACGGTACTGCTGGTCGATACGCCCGGTCCGGCCGGCGCCCTCTCACGCCTCGGCGAACTGGGCGCATTCATTGGAACGCTGGACCCGATCGACGCGTTCGCGACGCCTTATTTTTTCGCCGACGCCGATCCGGCCTCGCACCGGCTTATCACCCGTTTTGGGGCCGCGACGAAGTCAAAGGTCTTTATTGGCGCCGCCGGCGGCAAGCCGGCGTTTCGAGCCGGGGCGTCTCTGGTTAGTTCGCTGCTAACGCCCCTGTACGCTGGGGCCCTTCAGGCGATGAAGCACTCCGGGCTTTCACAGGGGGATGCCCTTGCCGTCGCGGAACGGCTGGTGGAGGACACGCTTCGCGCTTGGAGAAAGGCCGGGAGGAAAGCTTGGGACGGGACGATTGAGCCTCCTGGCGAATCGGCCACGCCGGAACAGGCGGCGGCGCTCCGGGTTCGTACCGAAACGCTGGCGTCTTTTCTATCCGCCGCGGCGGCCCTGGGTGTGGAACACTACGAGAGCACGAATGAACGGAACGGACCCTAAGCCGGACTCGCCGCTCGGCCCGCGAGAGCAGCGCCTGATCACCGTCGGCCGCCTGGCGGCAAGCCTCGCTCACGATTGGAACAACTTCCTTACGATCTTCGCAGCGCACGCCTCCGAACTGTCGGCGGCCGCGCCTGGCAATCCCGCTGTCGAGACCGTCGCGGCGGACCTTCGGGAGTCCGTACGCCACGCTTCCGATTTCCCCCAACGTCTGCTCACTTGGCTGCGCGAGGAACCCGGCGTCCGCCAGTCCGCTAACCCAAGCGGCATTCTGCACGAAGCACTGCCTCTGATTGAGCGCGCCATCGCCGGCGCCGCCTATCTCCGCTCTCATTTGGAGCAGGACCTGCCAGCCATCCCTATCGATGCAGCGCAATTCGTCAACGCAGTGCTGAATCTAGCATCGAACGCCGCGCAGGCCATGACGGCGAAAGGCGTCATTGAGATCTCCGCGCGGTTGGCCGGCAGCTGGATCGAGGTGTCGATTGCTGACGATGGCAGAGGCATGACGCCAGAGGTGCTTTCCCGCGTCGGAGAACCGTTTTTCACAACGCGCTCGGGTGGAACCGGGCTCGGCATGATGGCCGTTCGCGGGTTCGCAGATGATCATTCCGGCACTCTCTGCATCGAATCGGCGGAGGGTCAGGGAACGCGGATCACCATCGCGCTGCCGGTTTCCGGGGTGACGTCGAAGGGTTGAAGCGAAACCCGGAATTTAACCTCAGAGCCGTCCGCTCCGAACGAAATTGTTTGCGGTCCGTCCGGCGTTCCGCTGGCGCGGCCAGGGAGTTTCTCGACGCCGCGGGTGGCGGACAATTCGCTCAACGTCAGCGCCGGGCCGCGCCGGCCCAGTTGAAACCGGTACGCGCCTTCAATCTGATCCAACGGTTCGGACCCTCCCGCCTTTTTCGCGGTCATTCGCCCGGAGACGCTTAGTTCGGCACCGCCTCGCAATTGGCCCTTGAACTCAGTCTCCACGCTGCCCCCAGCCCATGGAACGCCCGCCAGGCGTCCGGTCCACTCGTACTCCGGACTCGCGCTCCCCAACTTAACCGCGCCAGCGCCCTGCAAGGTTCCTTCCCGCCACATGCCGGACAATGCGGACACGATCAGGCGGCCCGGTTCATTCCGCGCCATGGCCCGGACTTTCGTGAACTCCAAGCCGCCGGCCTGCACAGTATTTGCCCGGATCTCCACCTCCGCGCCACCGGAACCCGGAATCGCGGCGTCCTTATCCAGGTTCAGTACGCGCTGCAGGAAACCTCTCTGGTGGCGCAGCAGCGGACGAAGCGCCGCTTCCAACTCACCAACCGCCAACGTGCCCGTCTCCAGCGAGAACCGGTGCGGCCTTTCCGCGTCGCGGTCAAAACGGTAGGTTCCGCGCCAATCGGCCCCCGCCACGCGCAGGCGGAGATTCGGCGCGGCGATGCGGCCCTCCTGAAACTGTACGGTCGCGGCGCTCACGCGCACCGGGCCCTCCAGTTCCGGCAGCGCCACCTCGGCGTTGCGCAGATCCACCGCGCCGGTCCATTGGCCGTTCGCCAGCGTGGCTTGGCCGCGCGCAATGCCGCTGCGAAGCGCGTCGACCCACCCGTCGCGAATACCGAACGCGCCGAGCCACGGCCGCAGCTTCGATACCTCCACGCTTCGGCTGGTCGCAGTGCAGGCTCCATTCGCTTCGCAGGCCAACGCGATCGCCTGCCCGTCGACCTGGCCGCCGGGAATCTGCAGGGCCAGCGATCCATTGCTCCACTCCATCTCTACCGACGGCGCCTCAAGCAAGTGTTCCCCGCCCCACTTCCATTCCAAGTCCGACGCGCGCGCCGTGCCGTTCAGTGGCTGGCCGCGGCCCATCCGGACCTCCCCGTCTAGCGCCCCGCTCAACGTCATGCCGGTGAAGGCCGCGCCCGCCGGGCGCATCCACTCCTGCACCGAGGTCAGCCGTAGGCCCGTCGCCGCCACCGCCGCTGCCCACTGCGCCGTGGACAAATACTGATCCAGTTGCAGACGCGCCCGCAGCGGTTCCTTCGGATCGGTTTCCAGACGAAGCGATTGTTCCGGCAACCCCAATTCGCCCGTGTAGCGGACGGCGAACGCACCCGGCCTGGGAGGCTGCGACCAGTGGTGCAATTCCGACATCTCCAATCGACCGTCGATTTTCAGCCGCGAAATGGGCCCGGCCACACGCGCCTGGGACTGCACCGCGCCGTGAACGCCCGCATCGGCCCCGGTTAGCAGCACCGAAATTTCCTGCAGTGCGCTCTTGTCGACGCGAACATCCAACTCCATGCGGGGCTCGGGCGCCGAATCGCGCAGCCGGCCGCGCGCCGTCACGCGGCCGAAGCCGCGCGCCAGCGTATCCGTGCGCGCCGGTTCGCCCGCGAACCAGATATCAAAGTTCTCCGCGTCCGCCGCCGAAAAGTCCATGTCGGCATTCGTGAAGTAGTAGGCCGATTTCGTATCGTCGAACTTGAAATTAATGCGCCCATCCCGCACTTCCACTTCGGTGAGCGGCGTGCCGCCCTCTCGGTTGGCGTTCAACAGGCTTTGCACGTTCCAAGCGCCGTCTCCCGTGCGCATCAGGTTCACGTGGACGTTCTCCAGCCGAAGGCTCGAAAACTCCAGCTTCCCCTTCAAGAGACCGAGCAGGCGGATGCGGACAACCAGATTGCCGACGTAGGCGAATGGCTCGACCGAGACGCGCGGATCCTCATGAATGACGACGTTCCGCACGCTGAAGCCGGGGCCTGTGAGTGCATGGAGCCGCACCGCGCCGATCTCCACGCGCCGCCCGAGCGCCGCCTGCAACCCAGCCTGAATCCGGGGACCGAATCTACCCGCATTCGTGAAAGGCGCCACTACCAGCACCAGCGCGATCGCCGCCAGCAGCCAACCAAGTATCCTCTTCATCCCACCCGCTCCTGAATCGCCGCGAACGCAGCCGGATCGTCGGCGTCCATCGTAATGCCGGGATCGTCGACGGGAATGAACAGGCGTTCAAAACGCCGGATCACATCCCGCGCCGCGCCCGCCGCCGAAAAGTCCATGTCGGCATTCGTGAAGTAGTAGGCCGATTTCGTATCGTCGAACTTGAAATTAATGCGCCCATCCCGCACTTCCACTTCGGTGAGCGGCGTGCCGCCCTCTCGGTTGGC
>VFZO01000147.1 GCA_016871155.1 Acidobacteriota bacterium
AGCGGGACCATATGGAGCACGTAGTTTCCGTGTTCCGCGCGGGTCGTCTGGCGGGGCTGCAGGGAGGCGAGAACCGTCTGTGTGCCCGCGAATTCGGCGATGTTTCGCCGATCCAACTGGCCGGGCGCCACGGCGAACTCATTCAGGAAAGCCAGATTGGCGGCCAGAATCTCTCCGTTGGCGGAAACGGTGACCACCGGAATCGGAAGCAGAGTGACCATTTCCTCGTGAAAACGGCGCTCCGCGTCGAAAAGCGCCAACACCTTCGCCACGTTTCTAGACGACCAGCGTTGGAGTTCAGGTCTCTCCATTGCTACCAGTTTGGGCGGCGGCTCGCCCTTCGGCAATCAAACTTTGGACCGAGGGCGGTCCGGCGGGGGTTCTAGTACGAGGAGCGATAGTTACAAGGACAGGAACCTGTTGGACAATAGGAGAACATGATTCCTAAGGCACGCAAGGCTGTGTTCCCGGCCGCCGGGCTCGGTACCCGGTTTCTCCCCGCCACGAAGGCACAGCCCAAAGAAATGCTCCCTTTGGTGGATAAACCGTTGATTCAATACGGAGTTGAGGAGGCCATCCACTCGGGCCTGCAGGACATTATCATCGTGACCGGCCGCGGCAAAACGGCGATTGAGGACCATTTCGACGTCAGCTTCGAACTCGAACATCTTCTAGAGACACGCGGAAAAAAAGACCTGCTCGCCTTGGTGCGCGGCATTTCTGACATGATCGACGTGAGTTATGTCCGGCAAAAAGAGGCGCTGGGCCTGGGCCACGCCGTGTTGCGGGCGAAAGAGTTGGTAGGCAAGGAGCCGTTTTGCGTAGTTCTCTCCGACGATGTGATCGACGCGGAGATCCCCTGCTTGCGTCAGTTGATGGACATCCACGATTTCTACGGCGCGTCGGTAGTTGCGCTGATGGAAGTACCCAAGGACGCCATATCGTCCTATGGCGTCGTGGACGCCGAACCGGTGGATCACATGGGCTCCAGCGGACGGCTGTTCCGGATCCGCAACATGGTGGAGAAGCCCAAGGCGGAGGAGGCTCCGTCGAATCTCGCGATTATCGGCCGGTACGTTTTGACGCCCGAGATCTTTGCGTCGATCGAATCGATCGAGCCAGGCAGGGGCGGCGAGTTGCAATTGACCGACGGGCTGAAGCACCTGTTGCGCAGCCGGCCGATCTACGGCTACAAGTTCGAGGGCAAGCGCTACGACGCCGGCGATAAACTCGGCTTCCTCCAGGCGACCGTGGAATTCGCCATGAAACGCTACGATCTGGGCGGCCCCTTCCGGGAGTATCTGAAGAGCCTGTCTCTATGATGCCCGTTTCGCTCGACCTTCCCGTTCGCGCCGGCGAAGCGTCGCAGCTAGCCGATCTGATTTTTCAGTTCGCCGAGGGGCGCAAGGTCGACGCGGCCCTGCGCCGGATGCTCGAGTCGCGGGCCACGCAGACGCCGTGGGAAAGCATGAAGGTGCTGTGGGGATCACTTTGCGCGGACCCGAACGCAAACAGCACTTACTACGTCGCCGTCGACGGACGCACGCCGGCGCTGCTGCACATCGCGCTGTCGTCGGCACCGGCCAGCGGCCTGTTCCCCGGCCCGGTCCTGATCGGCCGGATGCGAACGCCGCGCGGGTTGGAAGTCGTCGTGAACGCGATCCCGTTCACCGCATCCAACGCCGAGCATGTCCTGACGTTCGCCACCCAGGTGGATCGCTCCCTGCTGCCTGGTCCGCAAGGCGTGGAGACACTCTACATCGCGGCTAACGCCGATCCGGACACTGCCTTCGCCCAGTTCCGGGCGATTCAGCGCAAGTACGGGCTCTCGGTAGCGGCCTACTCCGGCCCGGCGTATGAAGCCCTTTACGGCGCGATCCGCCATGGCTGGCGGGAGGGCTTCGCGCTGAGTGGCGAGGACGAGTTGCGGTCCCGTACGACTATCGACGCGACCGCGATGAGCGACGAAGCGCTGGATGACCGGATCGACGCCGCCCGGCGGGCCTATGGCCGGGCGTTCGATATCGACGTCCGCTTCGATGCGCCGGGTTCGTTCACCAAGCCGGCCGTGCTCGGAGAGCGGTTAGCGCGGCTGCGAGAGAATGGGAGACCGGTGCAGGTGGCGTTCGTCGAGATCGGTCTAGACGCCGCAAGGCCTTACCCGGAGCGCTGGGAACAGATGGCGGGGTGGCCGGAGGACATCGTGTCGAACGTACAGTGGAAAGCGGCGGGGAAGACGCTGCAGGAACTTCGCCAGCGGGTAGAGGATCTCCAGGTCGCCGCCCGCCAGCACGGCGCAGTGATCGGCGTGCGCGGCTACGGGTCGTTGACCGAACCAGTGCTGGAGGCGATCGGTTCGGGTGCCAATCGCCGCCTGTGGTTCGAACTGGGAGACGGGCTTTCGTCTGATCGTATCCTCGAATTGGCGGGTCCGCTCCGGTAGCGCTACGACTTCCGGATATCGCGGTGCAATCCCTTTACGGAATAGCCCGATTTGGTGAGCCGCTTGCGCATCTCCTCCGCCATCATGACCGACCGGTGATGTCCACCGGTGCAGCCGAATGAGATCGTCAAGTAACTCTTGCCTTCTTCGATGTAGTGCGGCAGCAGATACTGCAATAAGTCCGTGATCTTCGTCATGAACTCCTGCGTCTGCGGGTAAGAGCGAATGTATTCGGCCACCTTCGGGTGCTTGCCGGTCAACTTCTTATACTCCGGCACATAGTTTGGATTGGGAAGAAAACGCACGTCGAAGACCAGATCGGAATCGGTGGGCACGCCGTGGCGGAAGCCGAAGCTGGTTACATAGATCGAGATACCGGATTCATCCCGCTTGGCGCCGAAGCGTTCGCCAATGAACTCCCGCAATTCGTGAACGTTGAAGCGGCTGGTGTTGATTACCAGATCGGCGAATTTCTTGATGGGCTCCATCAACTGCCGCTCTTCCTTCACGCTGCTGGCAACCGGTTTTTCAGTGCCCTTTAGGGGATGAGGGCGGCGTGTCTCGCTGAACCGGCGGACCAGCGTGGCATCGTCGGCCTCCAGGTAGATCAGCTTCGTCGGCAGGTGGCTCTTCACCTGTTTGAAGATCACTGGGAAACGGCGCAGCGCCTCGCCCTCGCGAATGTCCACCACCAGCGCGGCGCGATTGACGCGGGGACTGGACGCGGTCAATTCGGCGAACTTCGGAATCAGGTCGATCGGCAGGTTGTCGACTGAGTAGTAGCCGAGGTCCTCTAGACTTTTAAGCACCGTCCCCTTGCCGGAGCCGCTTAGGCCGGTGATTATGACGAGTTCCGCCGAGCGAGCCGCGGCCATGGCGTTAGGCCCGGACCAGATCGAAGTTCCCGTCGTCCCGGCGAACAACCACGCTGATCCCTTCCGTTTCGGCATCGCGAAACGCTACGAAGTTCACTTTCTTACGGATACAGACCAGTACTGCTTCGTCCACGTTCATGGGCTTCTTGCTGACCTTGGCCGGCAGCAGTTGAGGGCCAGTCTCACGCGGTGCCGGTTTGGCGGCTTCCGACGCAGCCTCCACCGAAGGCTTCAACGCGCCGCGCTTCGAGTCGCGAATCTTTGCCCGAACCTTGGAAATCTGCTTTTCCAACTTGTCGAGCGCCACGGTCACCGCCGGCAGGTAGGCCGGCCCTTTGCCTTCCGCCACGAAACTGGTGTGCAGGTAGTTGACCGTTACTTCAGCGCGCTTCGCGCGCTTTTCATCGGTTAGAACAACGTGCGCGTCCTTGTCGCCCTCGCGATCAATTAGCTTTCCGAGGCGTGTCAGCCTCGACTCCAGGCGGGCTTTCTGGGCGGCGCTGAACTCTCCGTGGCCACCGGTATAGTTAACGTTCATGGTTCTCTCCTCTTGGGCGCGTCAGTCCTTCACCCGTCTTTGATGGGTGGAGGGGATCTTCAGATCCTCGCGATACTTTGCGACGGTGCGCCGGGTGACTTGGAATCCCTCTTGTTGCAGCCGGGCGGTAATCTGGTCGTCCGTCAGCGGCTTTTTGGAATCTTCGTCGTCAATCATCTTTTTGACCTTTTGCTTCAGGACCAGCAAAGGGGTACTGCTTCCCGAAGGGCCTTGCACCGCTTCGGAGAAAAAGAACCGCAGCTCGAACACTCCCTGCGGAGTATGTGCGTACTTACTCGCCACGGCGCGGCTTACGGTCGACGCGTGCACACCAATCTCTTCGGCAACATCCTTAATCATCATCGGCCGAAGATATTCCATGCCGCGGTCTAAAAACTCGCGCTGGCGGTCCACAAAACACTGGCAGACGCGAAGAATCGTGTTCTTGCGCTGCTCAATATTCTTGATCAGCATGGCTGCGGAGGCGAAACGTTCCTTCACGTAGTTCCGCACGTCCTTGTCGGGTTGTTTCTCGCGATCGAGCATTCGGAGATAGTCCCGATTCAAACGCAATTGAGGCAGGTCCTCGTCGTTCAACTCGATCAGATACTGGTCGCCGTCCTTGAAAATGTAAACGTCGGGCTCGACGGCGCGGGCGGTCTCGCTGTTATAGCGAAGCCCAGGCTTGGGGTCCAGGTGCTTAATGACGTCGACCGCGATCTCAATGTGTTCGGCCGGGCGCCCCAGCAGGCGGGCCATCTCGCGATACTGCCGCAGTTCGAGCAGTTTCATATGCTCGCTGACGATGCGCCAAGCCACGCCGCCCTCGCCGCCCCGGCTCTCCAGTTGCAGCAGGAGACATTCGCGAACGTCGCGTGCACCCACTCCGGCCGGCTCCAGCGATTGCACCTCTTCCAGCGCCTTTTCTACATCGTCGACCGAATGGTTGCCGTACGTGGCAATCTCCTCGACACTGGCCGTCAGGTATCCATTGTCATCCAGGTTGCCGATGACCGTCTCGGTTGCGTCGCGGATCTCCTCGGGAATGACAATCAGGCTGAGTTGCTGGCGAAGCAGCTCCGGGAGCGTGACGGGCGAGCTGACGAACGTCTCCCAACTCGCCTTTTCCGTCGTTTCGGACGCAGGACTCTTGAATCCCGGCTCCAGATACTCCTGGAAGTAGTTATCGAAGTCGATCTCATCGAAAGGATCCGAATTCGCCTTCTCGACCGGCGCCTCCGTCGTGCCCGCTTCGCTTTCCGAGGCGGTCTCGGCGCGGTCGGCTTCGGCCTCCACCTGCGCCGGGGAACTAGACGCTTCGAGAATCGCCTGGTCGGAAGGATCGGCCTCGCGCTCCCGCTCCAGGATGGACTGCACTTCCTCGGCGGTCAGTTCGTCGGCCGCATCGAGGGACTCCTCAAGAACGGGGTTCTCGGCGATCTCCTGAACGATTTTTTCCCTCAGCTCCAGTCGATTCAGCTGAAGCACCGACACCAACTGGACGAGGCCAGGGGTGAGGATCTGCTTCTGCGCGACCCCGACTTGAAGCCGCTGAGAGAGCATGCTCATCGATTACCAGTTTATCAAAGGGGTCCGGCGGGGCCCGTAAATTTGCCACCTAGGAAGCGGGGGCGTTTTCCCTCATGACCGGCAGCGCCAGCATCAGGGCTAGTGCGATGAACCCGGCACCGGTCCAATACGGAGCGCCTGAGCCGAAATGATCGAAGACCAGACCGGCCCAGGCGGGGCCAAACACGCGCGTCAGGCTAAGAACGCTTTGTGTCGTCCCGAGAATCGACCCCTGCTCCACCGCGCTGGCACGCTTGGAGACCATGGCGTTCAAGGTTGGATTCGTGAACGCGCTGCCAATGGCGATGAGTCCCACGCTGGGATACACCCACCAGGCGATCCACGAGGAGGCCAGAACCAGGAAGCCAGCGACAAACAGCAGGAAGCCCGCCACGGCGAGCTTTGTTTCCCCGAATACGGGCAGCAGCCGCCGCACGACTCCGCCCTGCAGAACGGCGACCGTAAATCCGATGAAAGCGAACACCCAGGCGTTCTGCTCCGCGGTGAACTGGAAGCGGTCCATCGTGAAGTTCGAAAAGTTCGTTTGGAGCGCGGCGAATGCAAAGTTCAGAAAGAAGAGCGCGCCCAAAAGCAATCGGAGCTGCGGCCGTTCCAGGGCGGAAAGGATTGGCCGGAACGGACTCAGATCGGCCCATCCGGCGCCCCCCTGGCGGCGTCTGTCCGCGGGCAACGTCTCCGGCAGCGCGAAGTAGCCGAAGGCCGCGGTGACCATCGCGATAACGGCCGCGCCGTAGGCCGGCGCCTGCAAACTGATCTTGCTCAGCAGTCCTCCCAACGCTGGCCCAATAATGAACCCGAGCCCGAACGCCATGCCGATCAGCCCGAAGTTCTTGGCCCGGTCCTTCGGTTCCGTGATATCGGCGATAGCGGCCATCGCCGTCGAGATGTTGCCTCCCGTAATTCCGTCCACCACGCGGGCGAAGAACATGAGCCACAAAGAGCCCGCCCAACCAAATAGAAAGTAGCCCAGAGCCGAGCCCAGAATCGAAAACAGCAGTACCGGCCGGCGCCCGATGCGATCCGAAATCGCACCCAGCACCGGCGCGGCGAAGAACTGAGCCCCCGAAAACGCCACCGAAAGCAGGCCGACCGTCATTGCGTCGGTTCGGAACTGCCGAACCAGATAGGGCAGGATGGGAATCAATATGCCCGCGCCCAGCAGGTCAAGAAACACGGTGAAAAAAACGAACGTCAGCGTCCGTCTTTGCGCGGAGGCGGAAGACATTCTTTCTAGTTTCGCCGATGCACGGCAAAAGTCCCAATCGTCTTAGCGGTCCGGAACCGCCACTGCGCCAAGGATCCGGCCCTGGCCCTTCTCCTGCAAAAATGCCACCAGGCGCGTTCCGGCCGCCGGCGCAGGCAGATCCGCCGTAAAACCCTTCATGCGTTGCAAGTTGCGCACGATTGCGACGTGCCGTAGATTCCGGCCCGCGTTTTCGCCGCGTGGAACGGCGGCGGTACCGGAATGCTGAACGGTGGCGATCCAAAGCTCTCCTTTGGCGGGCGCTTCGATGCGGATGCGCTCTCCGGCCCGTTGCACGGCGATCTCGAGTTTCGCCGTTTTCATCGCTCGCAGGATGGAACGCCGGGCCTGCCCGGCGTCGCTACCTACAAACTCTTCGGTGCCGTCGACGATCATCTGCGGCGTGTACGGCCCGCGCAGCGCGAAGCGGCGCGAGTAGTTGCCCTGGCGCTCGCTGAACACCGGCGAGGAAAACGGATCCTTCCATCCCAGATAGTCCCAGTAATCGACATGTTCGCTGAGCACGATCACGTTGGGATCCTCCGCCAATTTCGCCAGCAGCCCATCGGCCGGCGGACAGCTTGAGCAGCCTTGCGACGTGAATAGCTCGACGAGCACCACCGCCGGGAGCAACGTCATCATAGCCCCGCCGCGTTCAAACGCATCCTGTGCCACCCTTCGCGGGCGGGCAAATAGCGTGCCTTGCCGTCCTGCCAGGCCCCGGCGGACAGGTATTTTTCACCGGGTAAAAAGGTGCTGGGCCCTGCGGATCCCGAGTCACAAGTTTCGTCACGGCCTCCCGCCATGAGTATACGCCGCTGCACGGGAGTTCCTTGCGGGATCCTTGTTGAACTTTGACCGCCCGAAGAACGGACTGGTGATCTCGAACCCGTTACCCCGCTGCGCCGGCGCCGTGGGCGCGCATGCGCTCCGCGCCGGCCTCGTCGTGGAACAGTTCCTCATCGGCCTCTTGCCCGGTGCGTTCATCCTCCGCGTCCATGCGCTGCCCGGTCTTATTCCATACCGACTCGGTTCCCGCACGCAATAACTCGGCCACGCTCCACGCCTGCGCGAAACAGCCGCGCGGAGTATGCGGCGCGTCGCCATCGGCGATCTCGGAGATCTGGCCCACTCCGCCTTCGCGCAGATGCGCGCGGAAACGGTCGAGCATCGTGTGCAGTTCCTGCGACTCCGGATACGCGCGGGCGTACGCGGTAAGGAACGGACCCATCAGATAAGGCCACACCGGCCCCTGATGATACGATCCGTCGCGCTCCAACACGCCGCCCTCATAACGGCCCCGGTAGTCCGGATCCTGTGGGGAGAGAGTGCGCAGGCCGAGCGGCGTCAGCAGCTCCCGTTCCACCGCATCCACCACGGCGCGAATCGTGGACCGGTCCAGCATCGTATAGTGCAGGCTGGCGGCAAAGATCTGATTGGGCCGCATGGAGGCGTCGCCCAGGTTGTCCAGAAGATAGCCGCGGCCGGCGTCCCAGAACTGCGCCAGGAACGACGCCCGCGCCCGGCGGCCCAGCGCGTCCAGATCCCCGGCGCGCTGCGTATCGTTGAAGCGCGTGGCCAGCATGTGCAGCGTGCGAATGGCGTTGTACCAGAGCGCCTGGATCTCCACCGGCTTTCCGATGCGCGGCGTCACCACCCAGTCGCCAACCTTCGCGTCCATCCATGTCAATTGCACGCCAGGTTCGCCGGCCGCCAACAACCCGTCGTCGTCGCAACGGATACCGTACCGGGTTCCGCGCAAGTGCCAGTCGAAGGCCTCGCACAGTTTTGGGTAGATCGAATCGCGAACAAACGCTTCATCTCCGGTGTAGTGGAGGTACGCGCGGGCGGCCTCGAAGAACCAAAGCGTCGCATCGGCGGTGTTGTATTCGGGCGTTTCGCCCACGTCGGGGAACCGGTTGGGCAGCATACCTTGGTCCATTGCGGAGGCGAATTCACGCAGAATGCCGCGGGCCACGTCGTAGCGGCCGGTTACCAGCGTCAGGCCCGGAAGCGCGATCATCGTGTCGCGCCCCCAGTCGGCGAACCACGGATAGCCGGCGATGATGGACGCGCCTTCTCCGCGGCGAACGATGAATTGGTCGGACGCCTCGGTCAGATCTTCGATCAGCGCGTCGGCCACAGGTGCGTGTTTTCGCACAGCCGCGCGGCGCATCCGCTCCTGTTCGCGCAGCGCCGTGGCGGCGTGGGCCGGAGTGGCCTCCCGCGAGACGATGATCACCGCCTTCGGCGAGTGGGACAGCTCGAAGTTCATAACGAAGGGTTGGAACAAATCTTCTTCATGGTCCAGCCCGCGCGCTTTCTCCTCGGCGTATTGGAAATTGTGATACCAGTGGCCAGTCGGCTGGCACTCGCGGAAATCGGCGCCGAAGTGAATGCGTGGAAGTCCGTCGTAGGGCTGGATAGACACGATGCCGTCTTCGTCCCAGTCGAATTCGCGGCGAATCGAGCCGTTCGCGTGCGTCGTCGAGTGAAAATCGCGATATGCAATGAGCGGACGGATCTCCAGCCGGCAGTCTTTGGCGAGGCCCTGCACCTCATACTCAAGCACCGTCGTGTCCTGGCCGTGCACCATGAAGAGCCGCTTCTCCACCCGAACCTGCCCTATTTCGTACACCCACACCGGAAAAGGATCAAGCCGGAATTCGCGAAGGTACTCGTATCCGTGCGGATGGATCACATCCGGATAGGTGTTCGCCGACAGTTCGACGCGATAGCCGTCGACGATCAGTGTGTCTTCGAACTTCGCGACCAGCAACATCCTTCCTACCGGCGGCTGCAGCGCCGATACCAGCAATCCGTGATAGCGGCGGGTGTGAATCCCGCTCACTGTGCCACTGGCGAATCCGCCGAGTCCGTTTGTCTCCAGCCATTCGAGGTGGCTGCTCTTGTCAAGGTCACCGCATGTTACGTCGTCAAATGTAAGTCTCATTGCATCTCTCCATTTCGGTGGAGCAACTTTACGGCCAAACCCGTCCAACGGGTTTGGTGACAGGCGGCGGCGCCGGAGCCATCGTCGCCATGAAAATATGTATGAACACCGTCAAGACCCGCCGCTGCGGATCATAGGCGTACTCGGAATCGTTGCCGTGAACGGGACGGCTGCCGCCGGGGCCGCGGAGAACGGTTCGCGTCAAACGGCGCGAGATCCCGGCGGCGACTGGGTTCAGTGTAGCAAAATTTCCGGACCCTGTAGGATATTCCACGCGGAACTCCTCGCCGAAGTAGTGATGGAACTTCTGTAACGATTCGACAAGCAGATAGTTCACCGGCATCCACACCGGTCCGCGCCAGTTGGAGTTGCCGCCGAACAAGCCGGACGACGACTCGCCCGGTTCATACGCCACGCGATGTTCGTCTCCGTTTACATGCCAGACGAACGGCGTGTCTTTGTGGTGTTTCGAAAGCGCCCGCACGCCGAACGGCGAAAGGAACTCGTTCTCGTCGAGCATCACGCGAAGGATCGCCCGCAGTTGATCCGCGTTGACGATGGAGAGCAGATTCCGCCCGCCGTTGCGCGGTCCGGTCAACTCGGGCCGGTGGCCGAAGAACCAGTCCATGCGTCGCTTGAATCCGGGCAGCGGCTCCAGCATTTCGGGCTCCAGCGTTTCGACGGCGAAGAGCGGGATCAGGCCCACCATGCTGCGGAGCTTCATAGGCACATGCCGGTCGTTGGGAAGATGCAGCACGTCGTAGAAAAACCCGTCTTGCGCGTCCCACATGTCGACGCGATTCATCGCGTTCGCTATGTACAGAAAGTGCTCCCAGAACTTGGACGCGACATCTTCGTACGCGGGATCCTCGTCCGCCAGCTCCAGCGCGATCGTCAACATGTTCAGCGAGTACATCGCCATCCAGCCCGTGCCGTCGGCCTGCTCGATATGGCCTCCGGTCGGCAGCGGCGCGCTGCGGTCGAAAACGCCGATGTTGTCCAATCCAAGAAAACCGCCCTGAAAGATGTTCCGTCCTTCGGCGTCCTTTCGATTCACCCACCAGGTGAAATTCAGCAGCAGCTTGTGGAAGATGCGCTGCAGGAACGTCCGGTCGCCGCGCCCGCGCCGCTTCTTCTCGATCTTGTACACACGCCAGGCGGCCCAGGCGTGCACGGGCGGGTTGACATCGCCGAAGGCCCACTCATAAGCCGGCAGTTGGCCGTTGGGATGCATGTACCATTCGCGGACCATGAGCATCAGTTGCTCCTTGGCGAAGTCGGGATCGGCGATGGCGATGGGGACGCAGTGAAAGGCGAGGTCCCACGCCGCGTTCCAAGGATACTCCCATTTATCTGGCATGGAGATGACATCGGCGTTATAAAGATGTGACCACTCGCGGTTGCGTCCATCTCTCCGTTTTTCCGGAGGCGCGGGCTGGGCGGAGTCGCCCTCCATCCATTCCTTGACGACGTAGTGGTAGAACTGTTTGGACCAGAACAGGCCGCCGATCGCCTGCCGCATTACGTTTCGCGCGTCGGCGGAGAGATTGGCCGGGACGATATCGGAATAGAACGCGTCGGCCTCTCGCGCGCGAAGCGCGAACACATCCTCCGCGGCTTGACGCCCAAGGCTGCCGGTCAACCGCAGTTCGACAGAGTGGGTGGCGCCCGGGGCGATGGTGAGCTTGTAGTGTGCGGCGGCCTTCGTGCCTTCCCGCGCCGGGTTCACCGACTCGGCGCCGTGAATGACGAAATCGTTGATTCCGTCCTTGGCATACGTGTTCGCGTTGGGCACTCCGTGGAGGCGTTCGGTGTTGGTTTCGTTCTCGCAGAACAGCAGTTGGTCCGCTCCGTGGCACTCCAGCCAATAGCGGCCGCCGTCGATCTCGATGGCGCCGTTCCGTTCGCGCAGCGCCGGCTTGGGACTACCGGTTTTCCACGACCACTGGTTGCGGAACCATACGGTGGGCAGCAGATGCAGTTCGGCGGCCTCCGGCCCGCGGTTCGCAGCCTCCAGGCGAATCAGAATTTCGTCCGGCGTCGATTTCGCATACGTGACGGTGACATCGAAGTAGCGATTCTCGTCGAACACTCCCGTGTCGGTGAGTTCGAACTCGGGTTCGGCGCGGGTGCGCTTGCGGTTTTCCTCCACCAGGCGCGCGTAGGGAAACTCGGCCTGCGGATACTTATAGAGGAACCGCATGTAGGAGTGCGTCGGCGTGGAGTCGAGGTAGTAGTAGCACTCCTTGACGTCCTCGCCGTGATTGCCTTCATTGCCGGTGAGTCCGAAGAGCCGTTCCTTCAGAATCGGATCCTTGCCGTTCCAAAGCGCGAGTGCGAAGCAGATGTTCTGCCGCCGATCGCAGATACCGGCGATGCCGTCCTCGTTCCACCGGAAGGCGCGGGACCGGGCATGGTCATGCGGGAGGTATTCCCAGGCCGTACCGTGCTCGGAGTAGTCCTCGCGGACAGTCCCCCAGGCGCGGTCGCTCAAGTACGGCCCCCAACGTTTCCAGTGCTTCGTCTTCCGGCGCGACTCTTCCAGCCGCTTCTCTTCTTCGGTCATGCGACTTGAAGACCACACGGGGGCGCGGTTATTCCCCACATGCGCCCCGCAGCCGGCGATTGCAGCCTTGCCGCATGACGAACAGCCTGCGTTTGCCGCTTTGCCGTTAGATGGGTGCGGTGCCCGAGTACGTGCGCAGCGCATGGTAATCTCGTTCGGCGGGAGGTTGCGAGGCCTCCGCGAGCATCGTGGCGGCGATTTTTCGTCCCACCCCCGGCAGGGAAAGAAGGATGGCCACGTCACGATGCTCCCCCGACTGCCCCGGTTCGCTCAACTCATCCAGCGACGCTTGTACTTTGGCGGCCACCGTGCTTTGTTGTTCCCGAAACAGGCGGAGAAGCGGCAAGAGTTGCAGAACATGCTCACTGGCGGCCTCGGCGGCGCCGGGAGCCAGGCGCAGCGCGGTTGTGCGGAGTTCGTTGGCGATCTCCTCCGCGGTGAGTCGCCGAATGCAGTGTTTCTTGAGCAAAACATCGACTTTCGCGACTTTCGATTGGGCCGCCCGCGCCGGCATCGGGGCCAATTCGAGCAGTTCCCAGAACCACGGTTCGTCCATTCCTGGGCAGAAATTCAGCATTTGCGGAACGTAGCGGGTCAGCAGTTCGCGCAAGCGGTGGCCCGTTCGCACAGCATCGTCTTGCGGATCTTTTTCCGCACGCGTGAGTTCTCGCAGGCGAACGATGGCCGGCTCGTCAAGCGTGGCCCAATGGAACAGATGCAGGTCCGTGCGCAGGGAATCTGCAATCACGAAAGCGTCGGGCGAATCGTCTTTGGCGCCGACTACCGTGTGCCGATCACGGGATCGGTCCGTTTGTTTCGGGTTCAAGGGGAACACCGCGAAGTGCCGCTCCACAAGTGTCTCTACCAAGGCGCCTCGTGGCATTTCGATCGCCACCGCCACCCGTTCCGGTTGATTGTCGCTGAGCTTCATAAGCAATTCCACCAACTGCGCGATGCCCGTGCGACTGTGCTCGATCTTCACTTCCTTGAGCACTTGTCGATCGGCGTCCAACACGCAAACTTGGTGAAACTGTGTGGCCCAGTCAATACCAACAACGAGTCGATGCTGTTCAGCCATAGCCTCTCCTTCTCCCGGCCTCACCGTGATGCCGCATCGGGCCCTGTACTGGCGCTCGAAACGCAAACTCCTGACAGGACGTGCCTCACGGTCCGCATCGGGGAGGCGCGGCCCCCCAGGCGTTGTGTCGCAGGGGGCAAATGGCGCTCTCTCCGTTGTGGCCGAGGCCCTATTGGTTATCTCAGTCTGGTCCCGTTATCGAGCGTACAGGGGGCTGCGAGGGCGACAAGTGGGGAGGGGAGGAGGAGCTGCGCTCCTACATCCGGTTAGGCTGCTTCACGTTGTTCGCCTTCGTCGCGGTGGCTCATCTAGTCCACTGCGTCTTGAGCCTTGGCGGCGACGGTGAAGATCGCCCGTTTGTCGTTCTTCAGGACCTGAAGCCAGTTGTTGATGTATGGCGCATGGTCCTTGCGGGGATTGGTGGGAAGCCCCTGTTCAGCACAAAGGAAACCGGCTCCCAGTTCGGCTACAAGCTCCTCCATGGCGTAGGCCTCGAACCCGAAGCGGTGCTTCATGCCGCGGCTAATGCGCTTCTCGCGCCCTGTCCAGTGGGTTGTTTCGTGGGAAAGGACCGAGTAGTAGGCGGGGGTTCTTGAATCTCTAGAAGGCGGGCATGTGTATGGTGTCGTTGCTGGGACGGTAGAACGCCTTATCTCCTCCATGCTGGATGTTGACTTCGAGGGGTTTGAAGAACGCTTCCGTCTGGTCAATGCGCTCCACCGTGTTGGCCGGCTGATCCTCGGGCTGCTTGAAGCCGTCCACCTTGTCGGCGTTGAATACCCAGTAGTCCCGCGCCATCGGAACGCGCGTGTTCTTTGGCGTCTCCGGGTCCAGTTCCTCGGTCTCGAGGAACTTCCAGAAGACGACGTTCGCCGACATCTGGCCCTTCCTGACCTGTGCGCCAATCTCCTGCCACTGCTTTTAGGTCGCCCAGATGCCGAAGTTGTAACCCTTCTCCTGTGCGGCCGCCCAAAGGATCAGCACGTTGATTCCGCGACACGCCATTCGGCTAACGGCGTTGATTGGCGATGCGGTGAACAGTGGGTCGGCAAGGTTACAGGTCAGGAGCCAGTGGAAGGGGAATCACCAATCCTTTCGGTGTAGCTGCACGGACGTAGCCAAGTGGCGGTCTCCTCAAGCGCAGCGCCGAAGGCTGTGGACACCTGCTTCGAAGCGGAGGAGGTATCCGCACTAACCGTGCCAATAGCAAAGTCCTTTGGCGTAGCCCCTCAAATCTGTGAAGCCAGTTTGCTTACGGGGTGGAGTCAATGGCATCATCGAGGTCGCGGAGTCCACATTGCGGGGCTTCGCCTTGCCAGAAGCAATATTTAGTGGATGGAGCACGTTCTGATGGAAGATTCCTTGGCGACCCTCAAGGCGTTAATCCCACATTTCCATTTTGACGTTGCATTGCGAATCTTCGGATGGGCTTCATCATCAATATCCATAGGGGTTTGAACGCGATGAAGATGCACCGGAGGACGACACCCAATGGGTGAGAAACAAAACGGGCC
>VFZO01000148.1 GCA_016871155.1 Acidobacteriota bacterium
GGGCGGGGGTATCGCAATCTCCGTTATCTGCTCCTCAAGGCCCAGCGATTCGCCAGCCTAAGGCTCGAGGTCGTCGTTCTCAGAAGGGCCGCTTGACCATAGCCCCTTCACATTCTCGCCCAGAGCCCATTTTTTTTTGGAATTCCCATGGACGAGCCGGAGTACGTGGAGTACGAGATTGGGGACGTTTTCGACCTGCATAGTTTCGCGCCCAAGGACGTGAAAGCGGCCGTGGAGGCGTACTTGGAAGCTGCGTTCGAAAAGGGCTTCCAGGATGTCCGGATCATCCACGGCAAGGGAATCGGTGTGCAGCGGGAGATTGTCCGGAAGGTACTAGAGCGAACTCCGTTCGCCGCGTCGTTTCGAAACGCCCCGGAAGGAGCGGGCGGCTGGGGCGCGACGCTTGTCACCTTGCACAAGAAAAATCCGTCTCAGGAGTAATGATCCCGGAGGCTTGCCCACCTGGCCAGCGCGCTATTGCAGGACGTCTGGAGCCAAGCCTAGGAGGCCGCAAGAAAAAACGCCCGGGCGGTGAGCCCGGGCGTGTTCACAAGCATGGGATTGATCCGAACGAATTACAGCGACTGCGCGAGCGCGGGTTTCGCCGAAGCGGTGTCCGGCAGGGCGTAGACCTTGATCTCCACCCGGCGGTTCTGTTCGCGGCCCGTGCGAGTCTTGTTGTCGGCCACCGGATTCTCGGCGCCCACACCCAGTAGCTGGATCCGGCGCAGCGGGATGCTGTGGTTGACGTTCAGGTAGCGCATCACGGCCATGGCGCGCTTCTGGCTGAGTTCCTGGTTGTAGATGGCGTTGCCAATCTTGTCGGTGAATCCTTGGATTTCGACGACGTACTTGTTCTTGTCCTTGATGCTGGCGGCAAAGGCGTCCAGCTTCGCCACCATGTCCTTGGATAGGTCACTTTTGTTGAAGCCGAAAGTGATGCTCTCGGCGCGGACCATCTGGTAGTTGTCGACGTTCTGATTCATCCTATCGAGCGACTTGGCGAACTCCACCTCGACTTCGCCGATCTTCGCAATTCCTTTTTCCGCTAGCGCTTGCGCGCCAGAGGCACGCTCCCCAGCGGCGACGGCCTTGCCGTCGGCGGTCAAGGCAAGAGCCTTGGCGTTCTTCGCCTCGCGCTCCGCGCCCGAAGCGATCTCGCTGGTTTGCGACAGTTGCTTCTCCAGAGCGTCAATATCGGCCTCCGATTGACCGGCGCGCTTTTCCACACCGCCGATCCGCGCCTCCATTGGAGCGACCACTGCCTTCACATGCTTCTTCGTCGCACAGCCAACCGACGTCAGCATCGTTCCCGCCACCACCAATCCCATTACAAACTTCTGTTGCATATTTTTCGTCACAACTCCTTTCATACATTCTACCTTGCAAGCAGCTTGCCAAAGCCATAAACCCTTTATTATCAGTGCAGAGAGGCGCTGAATTCAGTATTTCGTCTGGAATTCTTACAGGGTGTTCGCCTGAGTGTGTACGAACTTCGGACACACAATTAACGAAGGTTTGCACAAAGGCGCTTCCTGGGAGCCGATAATGGATTCGCTTGTTCTCTTCCGTCCTTCTCCTGTGCTTTTTTCAGGCGGCTCCGCCGCAGCGTGCCCAGCTCAATCTGGCCGGTCAGACCGACGCGGCGGCCGGGGAGAGCCGGCGCAACGAAAACCAGCAGTTCAACCTCATCGACACAAACACGGTGAAGGACCTGAACCTGCGAATGGGTACCACCGCGACGATCGTTCCGGAGTTCCGGCCGGACTCCGGTTACTTCGGCACCGAATACGGCGGCGCGCCGCAGGCGGGCGTTCACTCCCGGCCCGCGCCACCCAAAACGCGCGCGCGTGCCGAACTGCGGTACGGCCACATGAACTCCATCTTCTCGGCCTGCAGCTTCTTCCAGGCGGGGGGCGTAAAACCGGCGAGGGAGAATGAGTATGGTTTTCGCGCCGCCGTTCCCTTCCGCACCGCGTTCCTTACGTTCGACGGCCGCCAGCAAAAGGTGCGCGGTCAAGTGAACGGCAATGTTCTGGTGCCGCTGCCCAATGAGCGGATTCCCTTGATTCACGATCCGGCCCTGCGTTCAATCGTCGAACGCTTCATCCGCGGGTATCCGAACGTACCGCCGAACCGGGCCGACGTGGATCCGCGAATGCTCAACACGAATGCTCCGCAGCGGATCGATACAGACGCGTTATCCGGACGCCTGGACGCTCCGCTGAATTCGCGCAACCGTCTGGCGTTGTGACACGCGCACACGTCCCAGGCTGTGGTGGCGTTCCAGTTCGTGGCCGGGCAGAACCCGGACACAAATACTCGATCCCATATCTCGCGCGCCACATGGACGCACACACGCGGCCCAACCGCTTGGACGGCCACCAGCGGCCTGGACCGCGTCACCACCTTTATCCGCCCTTCGGCCGATTCCATCGGCCCCACTCTCAACGTTTCCAACTTTATCGCCGGGCTGAGCCCGCCGCCGCCCATTCCGCTTCAACGGGCGCAAACACGGTTCCGCCACGCGTTGGCCGGGGCACGTACCGCCGGCAAGCATCAGCTTTCCTGGGGCGGCGAAGTGAGCCGGAACCAGATCAACGGCAAAGAGCAGGATGTGGAGCGAGGTCTCTTCCAGTTCTCCAACGACTTCGGCCGCGACGCCGTTACGAATTTCCGGATGGGGACTCCGTCGGCCTACACAATCGCGCTGGGCAACACGCATCGCGGCTTCCGTAACTGGTTTGGCCAGATGTTCGCCGGCAGCCAATGGCGCGTGAACCAGAGGCTGCAGTTGGACTTTGGCATCCGCTACGAGCTGGCCACCCGGCCCGTGGAGGTGAACGGCATTGACGTGGTGCCATTTGGGTGCGACTGCAACAACATTGCGCCACGCGCCGGATTCGCCTACCGTTTGCCGCGAAAGTGGGGCCGGTTCCGGACGGCTTACGGAACCCACTTCGGCGAGATCTTCGCGACCACTTACGGACAGGTGCGCATGAACGCGCCTCGAAATATCCGGTTCTCGGTGCCGAGGCCGGATCTTTTGGACCCGCTGGGCGGCCTGACCTTCGAGACGCTGCCGAAAAACATTCGAGGCGGCAGCTTTGACGTCTCGCCGGACATGACCACGCCCTACTCGCACCATTACAACGCGAGTTGGGAGTTCGACGTTGCGCAGGGCTGGAACATTCAGCTTGGTTATGTGGGCAGCCGCTCGCTAAAGCTGTTTCAAATGTGGTTCGACAACCGGGCCCGGCCCACGCCGGGCCTGGCCCAGATTACGCAGACGATCAACGACCGGAGGGCCGATGCGTCAAAACTCGAAGTGTTTCGCCTGCTCAACGCCAGCAGGGGCTACTACGACGCCGGCCGCATCACCGTGCTGGTTCCGCGAAAGAAAGGCATCACCGCGGATATCTCCTACTGGTTCAGCAAAGCCATCGATCTGGGCAACGACTACACCAGCACCCTGGCCGGCGTGGACGCGCGCCAAGGCCGCAGCCAGGCGGAGGCCGGTGTTCACCAGGACCTGAAAGGCCGCTCGGCGTTTGACCAGCCGCACGCCGTGCTGGCGCGCGGCGCGTATGAGATGAAATGGCTGCGCGGCGTTCAGTTGACCGGCGTGTTCCTGCTGAAAAACGGCACGCCGTTCAACGTAGAGTCCGGGAGTGATGGGCCAGGCTTCGGCAACGTCGACGGCCAGGGCGGCGACCGCATTCACATACTCGATACGTCGATTCTCGGACGTACCGTGGGAGACCCGGATACGTCCACATCGATCCTGGCGAAGCCGCGGTTTGCGTTCCAGACTCCGCTGGAGGGACGCGGCAACATAGGGCGCAACGTGTTCCGGCGGGGCAAGATCGCCAACGTCAACGCCTCGGCCGGAAAGACGTTTAAATTGCGCGGCGATCGCCAGCTTGAGATCCGCGGCGAATCGATCAATTTGCTCAACACGCCCCAGTTCGCCGAGCCCATCAAGGAGTTGACGAGCCCGACGTTCGGGCGCATTGTGAATACGTTGAACGAAGGCCGCACGCTGAAGCTTCAACTGCGGCTGCAGTTGTAACCGCGCCTAGGCGTTGCGGCTGGCCGCCTTGAGCATGGAGTTCATGCATCCCAGCAGATACGCCAAACCGACGCTGGGCCGGTACGCTTCCCCGCTTTTCACTCCACGGCTTGTGTCCGGATTGGATGGGTCAATGCCGAGCGCGGGAATGTGGTCCGGAATGACGATGCCGTCGAACTTCACATCGACCAGCGCCTGCATCACGCGGCTCATGTCGTAGTAGCCGTCGTCGATCAGCGACTCGGTAAAGTGCGGAAGCGGCGCGGTTACGTTCCGGAAGTGGACCTTGAACAATTTCTTTTTCGAGGCGAAGTACTTAATGGCGTCTACGGGATCGGCACCGGTCGACTTGCCGCCCTCGAGCCACGACCCAACGCAGAAACACACACCGATGTTCGGGCTATTGGCGATCTCGATTGCGCGCTTGTAGCCTTCGAAATTGCTGAAGATGCAGCGGGGCACGCCGGCGAGCATGCGCTGCGGCGGATCGTCGGGATGAATGCCAATGCGAACACCTGCTTCCTCGGCGACGGGCACCACCTTCTTAATGAAGTACTCGTAGTTGTCCCAGATCTCTTGTTCGCTGAACACGCGGCCGTGCGAGAGAGGTTCCGTGTACGTCTTCCCGCCCCAGAATCCCTTCCAGTCCGGGCTCTTCGAGTTGCCGTCGCGGGCGCTGTAGCCTCTGGGGTTGACAATGCGGCCGCTCGACCAGATGCCGTTGCCCATGTGGGCGTAGGTGGAATACGGAACGCCCGCCTTGCCCACGTACCGGATGTAGTTGAGGTAGTCTTCGATTTTCTGGTCACGGCCCGGCAGATTCAGCGTCACCTCCGGCATATTGTGCAGGCTGCCGCTGGGGCCGACGCCGCTGCCGATGTTGTAGACCTTGAACCCTTCGTCCTCCCAGGTTTTGCGTTGTTTGATGAAGCCCTCGGCGGTGGCCTCCGCCTGAACGGGCGCCAAGCTCAACCAAGTGACGCCGAGCTGCTTCAGGTACTGCATGTGCTCCCGGCTCGGCGTGTTGGCGCTAACTCCGATTTTGATGCCGGGAGGAATGGGAATCATCGGCTTGGCCGATGCCGATGACGACGATAGCGCCGCGGCGCCTGCCAGCGCCATACCGGCCATCTCTCTGCGTGTTGCTTGTTCGCTCATGATGAATACTCCGCTCGAATCGATATCCGCACGTTCGCTTACGCCGTGCCGAAGTTGGAAAAGCCGCCCACCACGCCCGTGAACCGGCCCATGGTGTTGTTGCGATTATATGCCGTATCCGGCGTGGCGGGGTTGAGCCGTTTGTGCAGACAGTTGTGGCCGTGCGTGCGGGAACCGGGCGATCCGGCGGTGCCCGAGGCTATTTCACTTTTGAAAACTTGGCGAACTGGCTGGCGATCTGACCCTGCGCCGCGTCGCCTGGATGAATCACGACACGGTAACGGAAACGGAACTGCTGGCCCTTTTCCAATGTCATGGAACCGTCCTTCGTCTTGTCGTTCTCAAAGTCGTGAACTCCGAAGGGATTCGCCGCGAACAGACCGTACGCGCGCGAGTGCCAATAGGTTGGATGGCGCGGATTGGCCGGGTGGTCGAGGATAGCGACGCCAATGGCCGCTCCGTCCAAGGTTCCAACGTAGTCCACCCACGGCGCGCGCTTGCCCCAGACGGCTTTTTCGCCCTGCTTGCCGTCGGAGGTTGTCATCTTGCCGTTGCCGGGCGCTTTTTCCTGGAGTTCGGTCCGGAGACGAATGGCGAACATCCCTTCCTTGGTGTCCCCGAAAACGGCTTTTTCCGCCGCCGTGAGAGTGATGTCGAAGTCGATGACTCGATCGGTGGGATGGGAATAGAAGGTCATCACGCGCGACTCGTTCAATAAGTTGACGCCCTTCGCGTCGTGCCACTCAAAGTTGGCGGAGATGGTTCCGCTCTTCTTGCCGCCCTTCACCGACACCACTTTGCGCGTGATCACGTCGCCGCGCCCCGCGGTTCCGGCGCCCTTTTGGTTCTTTTCGTTCGCCCAGAAATCGACTTGATTCACCAGGCCGTGCGTAATCCACAGCCCGCGATGATGCGGATGGTCCTTGGCGTCGCCGTTCATCAACTCCATCGGAAACCCGCGCGTGATCTGCTTGCCGCCGGCCGTCCGCAGCGGGTGCAGATATGGCTTGGGCGCATCGGCGCCGATATAAAAATCGGTGAACGGTTTGCCGTCGATGGTCACCGAGATCCGGCCGGGCGACTCCTGGAACTGAACCTGCGGGAACGCCGCGATCGAGAAGGCGAAGAGGACGTAACGCATGAAAGCTATTCGATCACATTTAGAGCCGCTTCTGCGTCAATAAGGGATCATTCGTCGCTTTGCGCCACGCGAGCAGCGCCGTTTTCAGCTTGTTCTCCGCGCCGCGATGCTTGGGCGTGCCGGCCAAGTTGTGGAATTCGACCGGATCGGTCCGTAGATCGTAGAGCTCGAATTCTGGCGGATCGGCAAAGGTCTCGAACGCCTTCCGGGCGGCCGCGGGAGCGCCGGATTTCGATTCCGGGAAGGCGGTGTCTCCGTCGATGGCCGTGGACGGTTTCGCCTCGCCGGCGAGTAGATTGTGAATCAACTTGTACCGGCCGTCGCGGATGGCGCGGCGAGGGTAGAAAGGGGTTGCGCCATGGTAGTGGAACTCGGCGGCAAGATACTCACGCCACCGGGCCTTGGGGTTTGCGACGATACCGCGCACTGACTCGCCGTGCAGCGCGTGGGGCGGGACGACGCCGGCCGCATCCAGAATCGTCGGCAGAATATCGACCGTCGAGACCATCTTCTCGCTCGTATGCGGCTTCGCCACGCCCGGCCAACGGACCAGAAACGGAACGCGCAGTCCGGACTCGTAAACGGTGGTCTTGCCACGGGCAAAGGGCGCGCCGTGATCCCCAACGAAGATCACGAGGGTGTTGGCGGCCTTGCCGGTCCGCTCCAGCGCGTCCAGCAACAGACCAACGCCCGTATCCAGCCGGGCGACGCAGTTCAGGTAGTTGGCGGTGCGTTCCCGCTGTTCGGCGTTGTCCACCTGCTGCCAGTCGAACAGCGTCTCCTTGGACGGGGAGACAGGGCGGGCCGGATCGCCATCCACGGTGGCGGGAAAATGCCAGCGGGCACTCTGCGGGTTGTCGCGCTGGGCATGTGGATCGGTAAAGTTGACCATCAGAAAGAACGGTCCGTCGCCGGCCATGAACCGTTCCGCTTGCGGCGCGACCGTGCGGACCTGCCGCGTCGTGTTCGGCGTCTGCCGGAAATCGAACTGGAAGGAGCGCTCTGGATCCACATGCAGCTTGCCGATGATGCCGGTGCGATAGCCCGCCGTCTTCAGCAGATTCGGAATTGTCGCCTGCCGGAACCGCTCGTGCAACTGGAATCCCGCGTTGGAGTTGGTCAGGCCGTATTGGCCGTTGGCGTGCGGCATCAGCCCGGTGAACATGGCGCTTCGCGAAGGGCTGCAGGAGGCCTGTGCGACGTAGGCGACCTCGAAACGAACCCCCTGCCCGGCCAGCCGGTCCATGTGGGGAGTTTGAATGCGCTTCTCGCCGTAGCACCCCAGGTACAGTCCAAGATCGTCGGCCGTGATGAATAGCACGTTGGGTTTGTTCTGCGCGGCGGCCGCGGCGGTGGCGGAAAACAGGAACTGGCGTCGATTCATGTGTGGTGGACCCAAACGTGGCGGACCGCCGCCACACCGGACTTGCGACGGCGCTCGGGCCGCATCCCTGCGTTACCCTATGCTCCGCACAAGCAATCTTACTGTATGCCTTCGGTGGAAGAGTGCGACGGCCGATCGACGGCTTGAAGGCTAGCGTACATAGAGCAGAGGCCCCAAAATAACTCCGCGCGGCGGCCCAGGATCGAGATCCCAGGATCCGCCGCGCGGCGAGTGACGCTTTGACCCGATTACCAGGCCAGTTTTAGACCGAACTGATTGGTCCGCATGCCGCGGGCGGCGCTGATCACGCCGTAATTCAGCGAGGTCAGATTCGTATCCGGGTTGCCCCAGTTTGGGTGGTTGGAGAAGTTAAACGACTCGAAGCGGAACTCCAGGTTCATGCGTTCGGCGATGTCGAATCGGCGGAGAACGGAGAAGTCCCAGTTGAAGACCCCAGGGCCAACATAGACGTTGCGGCCGATATTGCCCTCACGGTAGGTCAGTTCGTTGAAGCCACGCGCATCAGGCGCCGTGCAGGTGATCGCCGCCCCGCCCCGGCCCGAGGAGTGCCGCTTGAAGTACTCTTGCGGAGTCGGGTTGGAGACATAGGGGCTGACGCCGGTGGCGTCGCCCCGGCTGCCTTGGGTGTTGGACGCGATATCGCCGCAGCCGCCGCCGTTAAACGGCGAACCCGTCGACATGGTCAGGATTGTACCGAGCGACCATCCGCCGAGCACCATGTTGCCGGCCCGGCCGAGATCGCGCTTATTCTTTCCGAACGGAAGCTCATACAGCGCCGAGCTGGTAAAGCGGTGCAACTGGTGGAATTGCGACAACGCCCGCTCGCTGCGGAAGTTGTAGTTGTTGGCCGGGAACAGGTTGTCACCATCGTTGACGCGAATTCCCGAGCCGCTATCGATCGACCTCGACCAGGTATAGCCGAGCAGGTAGGTGTAACCCTTGCTGAAGCGCTGCTGAACCTTGATGATGCCCGAGTTATAGTTCGAGTTCACGTGCCCGCCGATTGTCTGGATGCGGCCGTAAATGTTGCCGCCCCAGGGCCGCCGGTCGTTGGCCGAACGGTTGTCGTCGGGCCCGGAGCGGAAGATGGGGTCGTTCCATCCGTACATACGCTGCAGCTTGTGGCCACCATTGCCCTGATAGCCGAATTCGACCATCATGGAGTCGGTCAACTGGTGCTGCACGTTCAACAGGTACTGATGAACGTAGGCGGTACGGCGGTTAACTTCGTTCGAGAAGGTATACGAACCGGCGAGACAGAGGCCGCTCCAGTTCGAGCAGCGCACGCCGGTGCCGACCAGCACCGCCCAGGGATTGTTGATGTTCACGTTGGGCAGAAGATCGATCGAGCGGGAGGTCTCGCGGAAGCCGAGGTTGCGGGCCATGTCCCATACCGGGTTGATCGTGTCCTGTGCAAAGAACAGGCCATAGCCGGTACGGACCGTCCATTTGGCGCCCGGTTGCCAGGCGATTCCAATGCGCGGAGCCCAGTCGTTCTTGTCGGGACGCACGGTCGCGCGGCCGAACAGAACGTCGTCGCCGGTGGCTTTCGGAATGATGTCGCCGATGTGGACGTTCAGGTCCTGGTGAAAGTCGCCGGGACCTGGCCGTACAAGCACCGGAATGCGGCAGGAGGGATCGAGCGCGCGGCCGCCGTCGAGCACGCCGGTGCAGAAGAGTTGCACGTTAAAGATTCCGCGATGGCGGTCCTTGAACGGAGGCGTGTACTCGTAGCGAAGGCCGATATTGATTGTCAGGTTTTGACGAATCTTCCAGGTGTCCTCCGCGTAGAAGGACTGCGACCACTGCCGGAACTGGGTGTTTGCGATGCCGAGCGCGCGGGTGGACTCTTCCGTCCAACCGAGCAATCCCGTTGCGAAAGCGGACCCCGTCCGGCCGAGGTCGGAGGGATTCGAGGTATACCGCGACGGGAACTGGAAGAACCCGCGCGGGAACTGGTTGCCGATCTGATTGAAGCGGCGGCTGGTGATCTCGCCGCCGAACTTCAGCGTGTGTTTGCCGCGGATCCAACTGAGGTTGTCGAGCAACTGGTAGGTGCGGTTGCGGACGACAAACGGCGCTTCGGTGGTTTCCCCCCAGCCAGAGGCGAAGTTGTTGCCACCGAAGCCCACCCCAGGGGCGCCCCAGGCTTGGGGAATCGGAGAGAGCAGACCGGGAATGTTCAACTCCGCGGTTACGTTGCGGACGTTGGCGAGCGCCGTGCCCTTGTCGTTGTCGAAGATGCTCGCGCCAACGCGCAGTTCGTTCACGACGGTTGGAGTGAACGTCCGGACATTCGAGAACATGAATTGCCAGACTTTCGTTTCGACCTTCTCATCCTGGGACGGGAACGTGTTGCCGCCAAGCAAAAGCTCGTCGCCCCAGCTCAAACGGCCGAACCACTGCGAGTTGACGCTTTCATTGAAGTCGACGCGCGAGGTGACCTGATCCCAGTCGGTCGGGCTGGGGGCGTTGCGAACGTAGTTGAATTGCGACACGCCGGCGACCGCGCCTGGAACGTTTGGAAGCGCGTAGAACTCCAGCAACTTCACGAATTGGGGCGAGAACCGCGAGACCGGTATTCGCTGATTCGCGAACGGCGTGGCGGTCGGACGGCCATCGGCGCCGTTGCGAATCGTAGTCGGATCGAAGATGGGCAGATTCTGCGGAGCGGAGAAGTCGCCGCCGACCATGGCGGCGTCGGCAACCGTGGAGCGGCGCACCGAGGCGACACGCTCGCGGAGGCCCTCGTAGTTGGCCATGAAGAAGAGCTTGTCCTTGCCGTTAAAGACTTTCGGAATCACGACCGGACCGTCGACTGTGAAGCCGAACTGGTTGCGGCGGAAGGGATTCTTCGGACCCGCGGCGAGCCACGGCCGGGCTTGGATTTTGTCGTGGCGCAGGAACTCAAATAACACGCCATGCATTTCGTTGGTGCCGGGCTTCGTGTTCACGTTGATCTGCGAAGGCGAGCGGCCAAATTCGGCGGAATAGACGCCGGTCTGCACCTTGAACTCCTGAAGCGCGTCGACCGAAGGCCGCACGATGAAGGTGTTGAAGTTGACGTCGGTGTTCTCCAGCCCGTCGAGCGTGAACCGGTTGTATTGCTGCCGCATGCCGGCGATCGAGAGCGCCTGGTTGGATCGTTCGCCGCCTTGGCGTCCGTTGGCTTGGCCGCCGGCCGGCATTTCGGAGCTGACGTTCGGCGCGAGGCGCACCAGTTGGAGGTAGTTGCGGCCGTTCAACGGCAGTTCGACGATTCGCCGTTGTTCGATAACGGTGCCCGTCGCTGTGTTCGAAGTCTGCAACATTTCGGCCGAGGCGGCGACTTCGACCGATTCGGTTACGGCGCCGACCTGGAGATCGAAATCGACCCGCAAAGTGTCGCCCACTTGCAGAACTCTTTCGGCTGCGATCGCGGCTTTGAATCCTTGCGCCTTCGCTTCTAACTTGTACCGGCCGGGAACAAGGAACGGCACGGTGTAGACACCGGAGTCGCTCGTCTTGATCTGCCGGATCTGGTTAGTGGCCAGGTTGGTGATGGTGACCTCCGCGCCCGCGATGGCGGCGCCGGAGGAGTCGTTCACGTTGCCCGTTATTTCGCCGTATGTTTGGGCGAAAATGGCAGCCGTTGATAGCAGCAGTATGCACGCTTGTCTCATTCAGATCCCCTCTGCTCACGTAGTCGACACAAAGCCGCAGCGGACGGCGTTGGTGTTTTTAGCATACTCTGCTCCGCCAGCTGTTGGGTGCGTGTTGCGGGCTACGCCAGCCTCTGGGCCGCGGCGTTGGTCCAGGCGTCTACACGACCCACAAATCGCCGGTGCGCTGGCCCGGGAGGACGCTGAATCCTGGCGCGCGGTTCACGCGGACCTCCGCACGGTCACCAAAGTGATGTCATCCGTCAGGCCCCAGGCCGCATCCTGGGGAGCCGGGCACTTGTCCAGAAGCCGGCTAGGGGATCGCGGCGGCCCGGAAGGACTGATTCCTGATGCGGAGCATGAACAAACCTCCCATTGAACCGGGCAGTTCTCCGATTACACACTAGAAGCTATCGTTTGACAGGCCTCCCGGCCTCTTAAACGCGCGCCGCGCCTCCGCGCCGGCCGGCTTGATATGCTGTTCGCCATCATGCGTCCAGTAGTCGCTTCTCTTGCCGCCCTGCTCGCGTTCGCCGCCCCCGCCGTGGCCCAGACCGGACTCGGCAAGATCACAGGCACCGTCGTCGACGCGTCCGGACTCGCCGTCCCCGGCGCCGAAGTCACCGCTACCCACATCAATACCGGCGAAGTCCGAATGGCCGCGAGCAACCAGTCCGGCGTCTACGTCCTCTCGCCGCTCCCGCTCGGCGTCTATCGTGTCGAAACCAAGAAGGACGGATTCAAGGCCGTCTCCCGCGGCGGCATCCGCATCGACGTCAACGCCACCGTCACCATCGACCTCACGCTCGAGGTCGGCAACGTCGCTGAACGTGTCACCGTTCAGGAGCGCTCGCTCGCCATCGAGACGGAGAACGCGGCGATCGGAAACTCGCGCTACGAGGTGCAACTGAAGAATCTTCCCGTCATCGTCCGCGAAATCCAGACGCTCGTCGGACAGACCGCCGGCGTCCCGGCCGGATCCACTGACACCGTCGGCGGCAACTTCGCCCAAGGCGGACGCAGCGCCATGCAGGTGCTCTCCGACGGCGCGCAGGTGAATCCGCTGCAGACCACCGGATGGCCCGCCATCGACGGCATCGACCGCCGCGCCGACCTCGCCCTCCCGAGCCTCGACGCCATCGCCGAAGTCAAGTTCACCACAAGCGGCGGCAGCGCCGAATACTCATCCCCGGCGCAGGTCATCGTGGCGTCGAAGTCCGGCACGAACGACTGGCACGGCAGCGCGTTCGAGTTCTACCGCTCCGGCGGATTTGGCGCGCGCCGTTGGGCAGTGGCCAATCGCGAGTCCTTCGTGCGCCACCAGTTCGGAGCCACCTTCGCCGGTCCCGTGCGGCGCGACAAGACGTTCTTCCTCGTCTCGACGGATAACTTCCGCCACACAGCCGGACTCGTGTCGAACGCCCGCTATCCCACCGCCGCCGAGCGCTCCGGCAACCTGAACTCCTACTTGCTGCGGACCCCCATCGTCACTCCGCTCGATCCGCTCAACAACGGCGCGCCCTTCCCGAACAACACCATCCCCGCCGGACGCATCAGCCCTGTCGCGACCGAGCTGCTCAAGCTAATCCCGGACGCGCCTCAGCCCGGACGCATTCAGGACTTCAACGCCATCTACTTCAAGCCGCAGTTCGACAACTCCGAGAAGTACGACATTCGCGTCGATCACTCCATGGGATCGCGCGACAAGATCTTCGCCAAGGCAACCATCGCGCACCTCGATCAGGCCTCGCGCTACGCGGGCGACGTGCCCGGCGCGATCGGCGCGAGCGCGAAGAATCAGTGGAACCAAACGGCGTCGTTCAACTGGACGCGCATCCTCGATCCCACCTCGATCGTCACCGCGCAGTTCACGTTCCGCTCGATGCCGTTCAAGAACATCCCAAGCGAGGGCGGCAAGCCGTTCGGCGTGAAGATCAACGATCTCGCGCCCGCGCCGCCCTTCGCCGGACCTCCAGCCATCGCCATCGGAGGCAACGCCGTCGGCATCAGTCCGCTGTTTGACCGGCTGCTATTCAACTTTTCCGCCGACTACGGATTCACCCTCGATCCCACTTACACGAAGACTATCGGCAATCACACCGTGAAGACCGGTCTCATCTGGCTCAAGGGCTGGAAGACGACCGAACTTGCCTCTCCGCCGTACGGACGCTTCACCACGGCGTCGGACTTCAACAACGCGCGTTCGACCACTTCCGCCACCGGCGACGCCTTCGCCGACTTCCTTCTCGGCTACCCGTCGTCCACCGACGTGACCACCGGCGAGGTGGGCGGATTCCAGCGCAAGCGCAACATCTCCGCGTTTGTCCAGGACGACTGGAAGCTGACGCAACGCCTCACCCTGAACCTCGGGCTCCGCTACGACAACTTCGGATTCTTCGACGAATGGAATGGCCGCGCCGCCGTGGGCCACTTCGCGACCGGCAAGGTGATGATCCCGAACGGCACGCGCGGCGGTGTGCACCCGGTGTTCCGCCAGTTCGACGGCCGCTACCTCGAAGCCGGGCAGGCGGGGCTGTCCGATACGTTCATCAAGCCCAACAACCGCGACTTCGGCGCGCGGCTCGGCATGGCCTACCGCCTGCGCCCCGACTTCGTGGTCCGCGCCGGCTTCGGCACTTACTATGTCGACTACACGGTCAACGAGTTTCGCGCCGCCATCAACGTCGCGCCGTTCGTCCGCCGCGCGCAGTTGACCCGCACGCTGCTCATCTCCCAGCGCGTCGACGTCAACAGCCTCTACACGTTCCAGAATCCGACGGCGAACAGCTCCGCCGCGGGCGCCGATTCGCAGCTCACCACGCTCGACGGCTTCAATCCGGAGTATCCGGCCCAGCGCACCCACGCCTGGAGCTTCAGCGTCGAGAAGGACCTCGGCCGTCAAATGGGTGTTCGCGGATCCTACGCCGGCAACCTCGGGCGCAACCTCTCGCGCACCGTCCGCGTGAACGCCTGCGTCCCCGGACCCACCGAGTGCCTCAACCGCGCCGCCAACGATCCCACGGGCCGCCGCTGGACGCAGTTCGGAACCAACATGGGCCAGCGCTTCGGCGACGGCACGTCGAATTACAACACCGTCGAACTCGAGTTCACCAAGCGCTACGCCAACGGACTCTTCCTCAACGTCAACTGGGCGTGGGCGCGCGTCTTCCGCCTGGAGCCAACCGCGACGAATCCGGTCGCGGATCCGCAATGGCGGTACGACTACGGCGCGCTGCCCGGACAGCCGCCGCAAGTGTTCCACTGGAATTTCGTCTACGAGCTGCCGTATCACGCAAAGGGCCGCGGAACGCTCGGCGCGGTGTTCGGAGACTGGAATATGTCGGGGTTGGGGACGTGGCAGTC
>VFZO01000149.1 GCA_016871155.1 Acidobacteriota bacterium
TTTCTGCAGAGCCAAGGCGCGGAAGACCGGACCCAAATGTGCCCGAAGGCCCGAGTATAGGGTCTTTCGACGGCACTTCGGAATGAACACCACGTGATATTTGCAGTCCCACTTACTATGGTTTAGACTTTGGTTTTCGTCCATCAGGATTCTCCTTTCGTGTGCTTGGCGGCTCACGTTTGGAGTTTCTCTGATGGACTCCCGGAAATGTCAAACTGCTACTGCCACCCCGGCACAGCCGGGGGGCCTCTTACGTTAGGCTAGGACCATCCGCGGTATCCCCGATTTATTCCAATATTATGACTTTTTCAGGCTCTCTTCCCAGGCGTCGATTTTTTTCCCGAGAATCGCGGCCAGTTCCGGATAGTCGTAGTACAGGTCATTCGATTCTCCCGGGTCCCTGGAAAGGTCGAAGAGGTTGTGGATCGAACCGTCGCGAACATACTTCCACTTGCCGCTGCGAACGGCGATCATACGTTGTCCGGGGCGATTGATGCGCCAGAACAGGTCCCGTTCCTTTTCCGCCTGCCGGCCGGAGAGAATTGGCGTGAGGTCTATTCCATCGAACGGTTCGCCCGCGCCGGCCGAAACACTGCAGGCCGAGGCGATGGTGGCAGTCAGATCCATCGACATGCAGGCTTGCTGGGAAACCTTAGCCTTGGGTAGCTTGCCGGGCCAGCGCAGCAGCGCCGGGACGCGCACGCCGCCCTCCCATAACGTCGCTTTGCCGTTCCGGAACGGGCCACTCTCGGAGAGGCGCTCTCCGCCGTTGTCGTTCGTGAAAATCACCAGCGTGTTGTTCGCGACGCCCTGGCGCTCCAACGCGTGCAGCACCTTGCCCACCGCGGCGTCCATCGACTCGAGCATCGCCTTATACTCGCCCTCGCGCGAGCCGACGTACCAGGTCTTCAAGTCGCGAACCGACTCCGGCCGGTCCGGACCCTGAAACGGCCAGTGCACCGCATTGAACGGCACATAGAGGAAAAACGGATTGGCCTTGTTTGCCTCGATAAAACGGACCGAGCGCGCCGCGATGAGCTCAGTCAGGTAGCCGGGAACGCGCGACTCCTGCAGGCCGTCGTAGAGGTCGTAGTTTTTGAAACGATCCTCCTTCGAATACATATCGACGTTGCCTCCGCGCAGGCCGAAGTATTCGTCGAAGCCGTGATGTATGGGATTGAACTCCGGTTCCCGGCCCAGATGCCATTTTCCGTGGATCGCCGTCTTGTAACCGGCGTTCTTGAGCAATCGCGCGATAGTGGTGTGCCGGGGCGGCAGGCCGACGCCCGTATCGCTGGGCAGCAGCGCCCACTCCATTCCCTTCCCGTACCGCTGTTGGTATCGCCCGGTCATCAAGCCGCAACGCGTCGGTGTGCAGACGGGCCCATTGGAATAGCAATCGGTGAGCTTCACCCCTTCCCGAGCCAGCCGGTCGATATTCGGAGTGCGGATATCGGTGGCGCCGTAGCAGCCCAGATCCGCCCAACCCATGTCGTCGCTCAGGAACAACACCACATTCGGACGGCGCGGCGACTGCGCCGCCGCCACGGCCGCGCTAAGAAACGCTCTGCGTGTCATCATGCGATCACCTTTGGCGGCGGGTTCTTCTTCAACATCTCTTCCCACGCCGCGTAGGCACTGGATATCTCCTTCGTCACCTCCGGATTCCGCCAGGCGACGTTGCGGCGCTCGCCGGGATCCTTCGATAAATCGTAGAGCTGCTCGAACTCTCCGCCGCCGTGCCACTTCCAGTTTCCCTTACGAGCCGCCCGGTGACGGCGGTCCGCCCGGTGAATGCGCCAGAACAGCGTTCGCGGCTGCACCGAGACGTCGCCTTTCAGCACTGGCAGAAGATTCCTGCCGTCCATGCCGGCGGTGGAGACCCCGCAGGCCGAAGCAATGATCGCCGTCAGGTCCATCGACATCGTCGCCTGCGCGTTGACGTTGCCGGCCGGCAGAACGGCCGGCCAGCGCAGGATCCCCGGCACTCGAATACCGCCCTCCCATAGCGTGGCCTTGTGATGAAAGAAAGGTTTGTTATCAGAGAGGCGTTCGCCGCCGTTGTCGTTCGTGAAAATCACAAGCGTGTTGCGCGCGAACCCTTTCATTTCCAGCGTCCGCAGCACGGCGCCCACAGCCGCGTCGACAGCCTCTAGCATCGGCTTGTAATCGTACTGCCGGGTGCCTTCGTACCAGGTCGGCCGCTGCTTCACATCGGTGGGCCGGCTGGGCGCCTGGAACGGCCAATGCACAGCGTTGAACGGCAGATACAGGAAAAAGGGCGCGGCCGCCGATTGCTTCTCCAGGAACTGAACGGCGCGATCGCGAATCAGCTCCGTCGAGTAGCCCTCGATCTTGACCGGCACCGTGTTCTCGTACCAATCGTCCTCGCCGTTGATTTCCTTGTGTGAGTAGTGGTCGACGTTGCCGCTCAGCAGCCCGGAGAACTCCTCGAAGCCGTGCCGGTTGGGCCCGTACTCCGGCTCATAGCCCAGGTGCCACTTGCCGTACATCGCCGTGCGATATCCTGCGTCCTTCAGCAGCCGGGCGATCGTCGGATTGTGCGGCTCCAGCCCATAGCCTTTTTGGCCCGGGCCCAGCGCCCATTCCAGCCCGAAACGCTGCTGGTAGCGGCCGGTCATCAGACCGCATCGCGTCGGCGTGCAGACGGGGCCGTTCGAGTAGCAGTCAGTCAAGCGCACGCCGTCGCGGGCCAGCGAGTCGATGTTCGGGGTGGAAATATCCTTGGCGCCGTAGCAGCCCAGATCGGCGTACCCCATGTCGTCGGTGAGGATCAAAATGACATTCGGCCGTTGCGCGGCTTGCGCCAGCAGGCCTCCGCACGCGGCCAGAAAATTTCTGCGCGTATACATCGTTCCACCAATTCTATCGTGGGATAATGCCCAGACAATGATTTGGCTTCGCGTCGCCGCCGCGTTGATTGGCGCTGTGCTGCTGTTCAGCCAGATCATGGGTGCGTTTCGGCTCTTTCAGTTCGCCCGCGCGCCGGAGAATCAGCCCGTCGCGGGATTTGCGCTCGGACTGCCCTGGCCAACCATAACAAGCGCCGTCGAAGATACTGGACTTCGCGCGGGAGACCGCCTGATCGCCGTCCGCGACCGCCCGTTCGCCGGGTACGGCTCGCTGTTCGAAGAACTGGAGAAATCGTTCCCTGGCGATCGCTTTCGAGTTACCGTCGAGGCTCCCGGCGGCGCCCGCCGCGAGGCGTCCTGGCAACTGGGGGCGCCGGAACGGCCTACGTGGCGGATGATCGTTTTCCTGGTGCTGCTGACGCAGTTCATGCCGCTGCTCTGCATTGTGACCGGCCTTTGGACCGTGCTGATGCGGCCGCGCGAGCCGCAGGCCTGGCTGCTGTTCGCGATGCTGGCCAGCTTCGCGCACATGGTGGAACCTGTGGTGCCCGTGCGCGGTTGGGCCGCCACGATCCACAGCACCTTACAGCCCGCCTGGCCGGCGGCGATGTTCGTGTTTGCCTGGGCCTTCCCGCGCCGGACGGAGTGGATGCAGCGGTTCCGGATGCCGGTATACGGTTTCATCGGTCTGCTGTTGGCCATCGTAGCGATGGAGGCGTGGCGCGGCTACTTGGAAGCCACACAGGGCGACTCGGCCGCCGCCGCCATCGGGTGGTTGCATGCCCAGCGCCAATGGCTCCGGTTCGTGATGATGGGGGCGGTCAGCGGCTTTTTCGCGCTGATCTCCTACAAACTTTCGCAGCTCCGCGACCCGGATTCGCGGCGCCGCCTCGGTGTCCTGCGTTGGGGCGCAACAGCCGCGCTGACACCGGTGTTCCTGCTGATTCTGTATTCGCTCGCCACCGGAACTGCGCAAGGCGCCCCTCCGGTTTGGATCACGATTCCGTCCACGCTCGCGCTGACGCTGTTCCCGGTCACGCTGGCCTACGTCATCGTGGTACACAAAGCGTTCGGCATCGCCGTTGTGATCCGCCAAGGCTTGCGCTACGCGCTCGCCCGGCGGGGCGTGCGCGTGCTACAGGCCGTCGCGACCGCCGGCGTGATGTTGACCGCGGCGATCATGGCGACATCGCCGGGAATGAACCGCCCGCGCGTGATGATGGTGATGGCCGCCGGCGCGTTCTTCGTGCTGTTGCTGCGCGGAATCGCTGAGCGGATTTCCGGCTGGGTAGACCGGAAGTTTTTCCGGGAAGCCTATAACGCGGAGTTACTGCTTGGCGGCTTGAGCGAGGATGTCCGCTCAATCGTCGAAACGAAACCTCTGCTCGAAACCGTGGCCACCAAGGTGGCGGCGGCCCTGCATGTGGAACGGATTACCATGCTGCTGCAGGATGGCGATGCGCTCCGGCCTGCGTTCGCCCTGGGCCCCGCGTACACGTCCGCCGAAATCGAAAACGCCGAGTTGCTGCTGCCTCTCACCGCAAAGAACAAACAGCTTGGCGTGGCCGCACTGGGGCCGAAACGCAGCGAGGAGCCGTATTCGCCCAGCGACGTACGCCTGCTTCGATCGGTCGCCGCGCAAACCGGTCTGGCCCTGGAAAACGCGCAATTGACCGCCGCTGTGACCGAGGCCGTGGCGCAGCGCGAGCGGCTGAACCGTGAGATTGAGATTGCGCAAGAGGTACAGGAACGGCTGTTCCCGCAGCACCTGCCGGCTATCGAAGGGATCGAGTATCTCGGTTTTTGCCGGCCCGCGCGCGGCGTAGGCGGCGATTCCTACGACTTCCTCAAACTCGATAACGGAATCTTCGCTTTCTCGATCGGCGACGTGTCCGGCAAGGGTGTTCCCGCCGCACTGCTGATGGCGAGTTTACAGTCGGCGCTGCGCGGCCAGGCGATGAGCCATCCTCCCGACCTGGGCGTGATGGTGGGCACGCTGAATCGCTTGATCTACGACTCGTCTCCGTCGAACCGCTACGCCACGCTCTTCTATGCCGAGCTGAATCCGATCACGGGCGTGGTGAAGTACGTCAACGGCGGGCACAACGCGCCGATGATCCTGCGCGGGGACCAGGTGATCCGCTTGGAAGCGTGCGGACCCGTGGTCGGTCTGTTCCGGCCAGGGCAGTACGAGCAGGGCTCGGTACAACTGCAGAGCGGCGACCTGTTCGTGGGATTTACCGATGGCGTCAGCGAGGCAATGAACGAGAACGACGAGGAGTGGGGCGAAGAGCAGTTGGCGGCTTTGCTGCCGTCCGTTGCCAACATGGACCTGCCCGCGATCTCCCGGCGAATTCTACAGGAGGCCGACGCCTTCGCGAACGGCCACCCGCAACATGACGATATGACTTTGATTCTGCTTCGCTACTTGACGACCGCGACCGACGCTACCGTGCGCGGCCCCATACGGAGCTGATTCACTACTTTGCCCGCCGGATCGATCTCCAGCAACCGGCGGCCCGTATAGTCGGAGACGAACAGGTTGCCGTTCTCGAACTGGTCGTGGCCCGACGGCCAACCCATCTGGATATCCATCTTGTCTCCGCCGATAGTGCGGACCACCTGGCCCGCCGGATTTACTTCTACCACTTCACCTGGGTCGGAGATGGTCATGCGCGTGTTGCCGTTCGGCAGGCGCCAGGCCTGGTACATCCGGCGTTTGGAAAGGTCGCCCTTCGCCTGCCACGTCCAGATGATCTTGCCAGCCTTGTCGACTTCGATCACCTTGGCCACGGCCTCTACGCAAATCAGCGTTGTGCCCTGGTCCGTGCGTTTAGAATTTCGCATGCGCATGTTGGCGATATCCTCGCTCGCGTACTGCCAAACGGTCTTGCCACCTTTATCGACTTCGATTACGCGGCCTGCGCGCGCGTCGCCGATGAGAGTATTGCCGTTCGCCAGGCGCTGCGCGGCCAGTGGATGTTCCAAGCCGTCGCAGCACTCCCACACGCGCTTGCCGGAGGCGTCCACTTCCACCACCTTCTTTTCCGGCCCGATCGTATAAAGGACATTACCGTTGCTGAGCGGCTGCACATCGTGCCCCCGGCCGTTCGGAAACCGCGCCAGCTCCTTGCCGGAGGGCCAGTTCATCAACACAATCTCGCCCTTCGGACCGTGGTCGGAGATCAGCACTCGCCGCTCCTGCGCCGGCTTCAGGTGTTTGTCGAAGAACGCGAACAGCGCGGCCTCCGCCTTATCGGCGTCCGGGCCTTTGAATCCATGGCCGGCGCCCTGCAGCGTCAGCAGCTCGGCGTCGGCGCCCATCGCCTTGAGCTTATCGGTGAGCCAGACGGACTGCGCGTGTTCGACGTACTTATCCTCGGTGCCGTGCACGCTGAGCAGCGGCGCGGCCACCGGAGTGGCATAGTAAAGCGGGCTCGATTGGATGTGATAGGCGCGCTCATGCTCCAGGTCGCCGCCCAGCCACAACGGCAGCACCTCATGCGCGTCCACGCTCTTGCCGTAGGACTTGGTGAAATCGGTGGGCCCGTAATAGTTCACCACGGCCTGCACTTTCGCCGATTGATCCAGGTTCGGACCCGTGCCGTCGAAGGTCTTCATATCGCCGGTGAGGCCCAGCATCAAAACCAGGTGCCCGCCGGCCGAACCGCCCGTCGCGCCGATTCTGCCGGCGTCGATACCGTACTTCTTCGCGTTCGCGCGCAGGAAACGAACCGCCGCCTTGACATCTTCCACCGCTGCCGGGAACTGGTGGCGCGGCGAAAGCCGGTAGCTGGCCGAGGCGGCTACGTAGCCGCGCTGCGCGAGCTTGATGGCTAGGGCGTGATAGCTGACGCGGGAGCCGCGCCGGAAACCTCCGCCGTGGACACACAACACCGTAGGCCTGGCGTCGGTGACGCCTTTCGGCCGGAAGATATCCATGGCCATCCGCTCACCGACACGGGAGTACTCCACATCGTAGGTGGCCTCTACCGAGTCAGGAGGCGTAGGCGGCTGTTGTGCCTGGGCGGCGAGCGCCGCGAGAAAGAGGGCAAGGGGACGCATCGCCTGTCAGGCTATCACGACCGGCGAGCGAGGGCGCTACGCGAACAGGTCGGCGACGACTTTGCCCTTTACCAACTCACGCGGCTGATTGAGATGGTTGCGGATCTCCATCTCCGGATCGATGCCCAGCGCGTAGTAGATGGTCGCCAGCAGATCGTTCGGATGCACCGGCTTTTCCTTGGGCGACGAGGCGGTAGCGTCGGACTCGCCGTACTGCACGCCCCGGCCGATGCCGGCGCCGGCCACCACGCCGCTGTAGCAATACGGCCAGTGGTCGCGGCCGTCGGGCGAATTCGAATTGCCGGACGTCGAGACACCCATGCGCGGGCTGCGGCCGAACTCTCCGATCGCGACGACCATCGTCTCCGCCAGCAGGCCGCGTTGATCCATATCCTCCAGCAGCGCGGAGAGCGAACGGTCGAGCTTCGGGCAGTGCAGGTTTTTCAGCGGTCCGAAGTTCGCGGCGTGTGTGTCCCACGCGGTTTTCTCCGGATCTCCGTTCGCCACCGAGGGCCAATTCACCTGGACAAAGCGCGTGCCCGCTTCGATCAGCCGCCGCGCCATCAGCGCGGACTGGCCGAACGTGTGCCGGCCATAGCGGTCACGCGTCGAATCGGTTTCCTTGTTCAGATCCATGGCATCGCGCGCCTTGCCGCTCAGCACCAGATCGTAGGCCTTGCCGTAGTATTCGTCGACGGCCGTTTTGTTCAGGGCCTTTTCCAGATCGGCCATGGAACCGTTGATACCCTTCAACAGTTCAAAGCGGTCCTTCAACCGTTCCGGCGGCACATCCTTGCGCAGGGCGAGATCTTCGAGCTTAATCGATTCGGCCGGGTCCTGATACAGACGATACGGATCGTAGGCCTTGCCGAGGAACCCGGCCGCGCCTCCCTTGCCGATAATGCCCGATTCCTGCAGCGGGCGCGGCAGTTCGACGAACGGCAACATGGCGTCCTTCACCGGCTTCAGTTTCGACACGTGGCTGCCGGCCGTGGGGAAGTCGGCTGGCGTGGGCGGTTCCAACTGTCCGGACGGAGAGACCTTGTCCGGCGGATAGCCCGTAAGCATCTGGTAGATCGCCGCCGTGTGGTTGAACAGGCCGTTAGGCGTGTAGCTCATGGAGCGGATGAGCGTTACCTTGTCCATCGTGTTCGCCATCATCGGCATATGCTCGCCGATCCAGGTGCCGGGAATCTTGGTCTTGATCGGCTTGAACTCACCGCGAATGTTCGAGGGCGCCTCGGGCTTCGGATCCCAGATGTCGATATGGCTCGGGCCGCCCTGCAGGAAGATCATGACGACGTTCTTGGCCTTGCCCCATCCGCGCGCGCCGTTGAATTTGTCCGCGACAGTGGCGGCTTGCGACTGGAAGAATCCAGGCAGGTGCAGGCCGGCGAGACCGAGCGAGCCGATCCGCATCAGTTCGCGGCGAGTAGGTCCTTCGCAGGTCTGCGCGGCGTGGCCGGGGATGTTTAGCATGTCATGCTCCTTGTCAGTAACTGTACAGGAATCCTTTGCTGTTGAGAAGCGCCCACAGCAGGTCCTGTGCCCGCTGCGCCTTCGGACCGGCGCCGAGATACTGCAATCCCCGGGCCGCCTCTTCCTTGTTCGGCAGCCGCGAGAGCGACGCCAAATACAACTCATCGACAATCGCCGCATCGGCCTTGCCCGAAAGGACAAGCTTCGAAACGCGGCCCTTGGGATCGGCCACGGCGTCGGAGATCGTCTTCCCGTTCACCATATTCAAAGCCTGCGGCAGGCTGAAGTCGGTACGGCGTTCGCACTCGCAGGCGGACTCCCTGGACGGACGTCCGAATAGGTCCAGAAACCCGTCTTTGCCGACGTGCGGGTCCGGTAGCTGCGTCGACGTCGTGTCCGCCGGCACCTCGGGAAAATTCGGACGCGCGCCGGTGGCCGCCGTGATCGCGTCCATCAACTGTTCGGCCGAAAGCCGCCTGGGCATGTAATGCGAAAAATTCTCGCCGTCGAGCGCGTTCCACTCGTTGGTCGTGAACGCGGCCTGATAGGAACGGGAGTTCACGATGGTGCGGATCAGGTGCTGCAGGTCGAAGTTGTGTTCGGTAAAGTCGCGAGTCAGCGCGTCCAGCAGCGCCGGGTTCACCGGCGGATTCGACGCGCGGATATCGTCGACGGGATCGATGATGCCCTTGCCGAAGAAGTAGCTCCACATGCGATTCGCCACGGACTTGGCGAAGAACGGATTCTGTTTCGACACCAGCCATTCGGCCAGCGCGTCGCGGCGCCGCGGATCGGCAGGAATCTTGACGGGCGCGGTGGAAGCCAGCAGGAACTCCGGCGCGACAACGCGAGAATCCTTCGGATGCTTCATCTCATACTCTTCGCGCAGATCAAAGACAATTTCTTCGCCGACTTCGTAGCCCGGGCGCACGCCGACGGCCGAGAAAAAGGCCGACATCTGGTAGTACTGATTCTGCGTCCAACGCTCGAACGGATGGTCGTGGCACTGCGCGCAAACCATACGGACGCCCAGAAAGACCTGTGTCGTCTTTTCCATGGTGGCCTTAGCGTCGCGCGTAACGCGGAAGTAGTTGGCGGCGGGCGTGTCGTAGCTCGACCCCTTGCTGGTCAGCAACTCATGAACCAGCTTGTCGAAAGGCTTGTTGGAGGCAATCGACTCCCGGATCCACTCGCGGAATCCGAAGGTTCCTTTTTCCCCGATAAACTTCCGGTTGTTCTGCAGCAGGTCGCCCCACTTCACCGTCCAATAGTCGGTGAACGCAGGCCGCGCGATTAGCTTATCGATCCACTTCGACCGCTTCGCGCGCGTGGGAGTTGGGTCGGCCACGAACGAGCGAACCTCCTCCGGCGTGGGCGTCTGGCCGGTCAAATCCAGCGTTACGCGCCGGAGAAAGCTCGCATCGCCGGCCAGGTCCGACGGCTGAATCTTGAGCTTCCGCAGCTTGGTGTCGATGTGCGTGTCGACGTAGTTATGCTGCGGAAGCGGCTTCCAGGCGAAGCCCGGCTTCGGGTTCAGAATCGTCAGCGGAACCGTCGAATACTTGCCTTCGTAGCGAACCAGCATCGTCGCTTCGCCCACGCGCTCACCGCTCACCAGGCTCGACGCGTCCACCTTGGCCACGTCCGGCGTGTTCGATTCCACATTGGCGTCGCGGGTGACGTCACGCGTCAGTCCGTCCTTGTACAGTGCGGTGACGCGGATCTGCACCGTCTCTCCCGGCTTGGCCATGTTGATCTCGCGCGGCGTCACTTCGATCGAAGCCACCACATCCTTCTCACGGTCGCCGAACGGAACGCCCTGTGCGATCCAGTTGTAAACGATCTTGTAGTAGGACGAGTCCTTCTCAAAGCGAAGCCCCCCGCCGTGCGGCACCTGCTGCGTGGGCTTGGCGAGCATCAGGCTCTTGCCCGGATCGGCGCGATTGAAACGGCGGCCAGCCAGGTCGTACAGCAGCGCTTCGTAGTCGAACTGCGGATCGTAGCCGCGCAACGACAGTTTGAACCCGTTCTTTCCCTTCGCCGCTCCGTGACACGGGCCCGACGTGCAGCCGGCCTTGTTCAGCACCGGCGCGACGTCGCGCAGAAACGTGACAGGTTGGGCGGTGATCGCGCAGGCGCTAGCGGCCAGCAGCAGTAGGCGCATTGGCGTTGCTCTCCTCGGTGTCGAGTACGGGGACCTGGAACGACAGGGCCGTGGAATAGATATCGTGGGCGGTGTTGTCCGCCATCAGCCGGCCGTTGATCATGATGTCGTAGATCGCCGGTGCGGTGTTTCGAGTGGACGTAACCAGGAACGTACCGGTATTCTTGTCCTCCTTATCCACCGCCATGTTGATTACGCGCAGGTCGACAAAGTTGGGAACGTCGGCGGCAACCGTCATCGGCACTGTCAACATCGGGTTTCGCACCGTCCACTTCCAGCGGAACAGAAATTCATAGCCCGATAGCTTCTTCTCGGATTTCTCAAGCGTTAGCGTCAGCGCCGCCGGCTGCGCCGGTGCGACGGCCGCGGGCAGTTCGAGTCCCAGGTGGGATCCGCTCAGCGCCCGCTGCCGGTCCACAACGCCCTGCGATGTGGCGCCCGCAACAGCGATGGCGAAGCCTACGCCAGTGGCGCGGCGCTCAAATCCTTCGCCTTTCACAGCGAATGCGATCTCGGCTGTGTCAAGCGAAACACCGGGTTCGGCGGTCAAGGCGACCATCGCGCGCCGGGAGAGAGCCCGCGTCGTCACGCCGTCCATAGGCTCGGTGGGAATGTGCCCGCCGGACAGCGTCACGCCTTTAGGCAGATTCAACGCCTTCACTTCCAACGGTCCGTAGTAGCCGCGCCGGTCAATGTTCAGGTTGACAAGCGCCGTCCCGCCGCTAGGCAGATTGACAAACGGCGTCGTGATCACGGCCTGCAAATCGTGGCCGCCCTTCCGCGCTGACAGGCGGTAGCCGAAGTGCGGCCCGCCGCGAAGGGCCAGGTCCTCCACGGAGACCGTCAGCTTGCGAAGTCCCTCCGGCACCTTGTAGGCGAGGAACGGATCGCCGGCCGTGCGGCTGGCCACCTGCACCGCATTCACGTCGAGCGGAATGAAGTTGTCGCCGGCCGATGCCAGGCGCTTCCCTTTCTCGTCCCAAACGCCGATGATCGCGTTGACCTTTGATGTGCCAAGTTCGCGCGCCTGCAACTCCAGCAGCAGATCGTCGCCAGGATTTACGTCGAACACAAATTTGTCGACTTCACCTGGCTTGGCAAGGCGTCCGTTGATCGTCACGGGAAAACGAAAACTGGGAGCGGTTTCCGGCACCTCCGGCAGTTCGCCGATGGCGAATGGCAGAGGCAGCGCCGGCGAATCGGGCAGGTTAACCGTCGTCTGGGGACCTTTGGCCGTCTTCAGATTTGCCGTCACCTTCGCGGCTCCAAGCGAGACCTCAACCGCTTCACCTCGGCGCCCGCCCAACGGAAACACTTCGGTTGGATACGAATACGCACCGGTCTTCAGCCGGTAGAAATTCTGCGCCTGACCGGAAAATCGCGCGTCGTGGACTTCCACGTAGTAGTAGCCGGCCGCCGGAAACGTGATATCGACCCGAGGATCCAACTGCAACAGCGCCGAATCTTCCGAACGGGCGATCTGCTTTCCGCCCGCGTCCATTACGCGGATCACGGGGTCCAGCGCCGAGCCCGCCCGCCGGGCGTCGATTTCGAACACCCGCCGCTCGCCGGCCTTGACCTGCACGCGATAGATGTCCCGTTCGGCTCCCCGCAGCGTACCGTTCAGTGTGATGGCCGAGGCGGGCAGCGGCTGCGCCTTCTCAATCGTGTCGTTGGAGTTCGGCACGCCGCCGGTGGACGACTCCTCTTCGGTAATCTCGGGAAGAGAACCGATGCTAAGGAGCACGATGTTCGAAAGCCCATCCGAGGACTGCACGCGCAGCGGGTAAACGCCCACTTCCCACTCCTTGGTGGGCTCCACCAGAAAACTCGCGTAGCGGCCCTCCATTCCCATCTTTTCCGGAAGCGTGGGCGTGAAGGTGGCCGGCAGCGGCGTCAGCACCCGGACACCCTCGGAGAGATTACTCCCGGCGACCGTCAGCACGAAGGGTCTGCCCTTCTGCACACCGCGCGGTTGCAACTCCGTGATCACGGGCGGCGCGGCGGCCAGCGCCAGCGAGCAGACGAAAATCCAGAGTTTCATTGCGTGCCTCCAGAAAGCGGAACTGGGATAAATCCATGCTGCAGTTCGCAGGTTCGTGCATTGTAGACCCGCACCTTGCCGTCGAATCCGCCCGTCGCCAGGCGTTTGCCATCCGGTGTGAAGGCCAACGCGTAGATGCCGCCCGCATGGCCCTTGCAGGATGCCGTCAGCTTACCGGTCTCGGCGTTGTAAACGTTCACGGTGGGCGAGTTGCCGGCGATGGCGAACAGCTCACCGTCGGGCGACCAGTCGATGGTGGCGATCGCCCCATCCTGCCGGTCGATCTTGTGGATCAACGTGGAATCGTCGGCGATCTTCATATTGCGCGGCCGGTCCATCTTATACACGAACGCGTAGCGATCCTCGCTGCCGATCGCAACGATGTCCTTCTTCGGATGGCGCGCCACGGCGGTCAATTCGCCGCGAAGGAGATTCACGTTTTCAAGGAACGCGCCAGAAGCGGCGTCGTTCAACTTCGCCGCCCGGTCCCGGCTGACGGACACAAACCGCTTCGAATCGGATCCGAACACCGTCCCTAGCACCCAGCCTTCGTGGTTTCCGATCTTGTACAACTCCTTGGCCGACTTCGCGTCGAACACATGCACGGTGTTGTCGGCGCAGCCAACCGCGATACGCGACGAATCCGGAGCCAGCGACGCGCCAAAGACCGTATCGTTCGTCAGAGTCGCGGCATTGATAGCCTTTCCCGACCGGGGGTCCCAGATTTGCACCTCGCCGAACTGGGCCGGTGTACCGCCACCCGCCACCAGCAGCGAGCCGTCACTGCTGTAGGCCAGCGAGAGGATCCTCTCCGCCCTCCCCTGCAGCCGGTGCAAAAGCTTGTTTCCGTCCGCGCTGTGAATCAGAATTTCCCGATTTCCGGATACCGCGATCTGATTGCCATCCGGGGAAAATCGAAGCGCGTTGAGCACCGGCGGCTGTCGATAGACCGTCGGCGTGTGGACGGCGGAGGTCTCGGCCGGCGAATCGTCCTTGGCGCCTGCCTCCACCCACTTCTTATAGAGGTCGATATCGGCCGCCGCCAGGGAGGGTTGGCCTAGCGGCATGCGCGGCTGCGTCTCGCCCGTAAGGTACTTCAACGTCAGCGGAATGGCCGGGCCTCGCTTACCTCCCTTGGCAAAAGCGGCGAACGTTGTGACGTCCAAATCCGAAGATCGCATCGCGGGGGAATGGCACCCCTGGCAGTTTTTCTTCAACAGGGGAAGCACGTCGCGATGGAAGCTTGGTTGGGCGAATAGCCCCACAACGGCGAACGGAAAGAGCCAGCGCGGGTTCATGGAAAACTGAGAAAAGTATATCGAATTTTTTTCATGAAACACTTTGGGTGTAACCTGAGTCTAACGGACGACCGCCCAATCACTGTCATGCTTAAGACCGCATCTCTCTTCCTCTCCTTCGCCTTAATGGCCCTGGCCGCCGACGTGACCGGAAAATGGGTTGCCCAGGTTCCCGGCCGCGACGGTCAAACACGGGAAACCACGTATACCTTTAAGGCCGATGGCGCGGTACTGACCGGCACCATGTCCGGGTTCCAGGGGAACCAGATCAACATAAGCGACGGCAAGGTCGACGGCGACAAAATTGCCTTCTCCGTGAAGATGGAGTTCAACGGCAACGCCATTGAGATGAAGTACTCCGGTATCGTCGCCGGGGATGAGATCAAGATGAAGCGCTCCACACAGCGCGGCGAACAGGAGTTCACCGCCAAGCGCGCCAAGTAACGCACCGGCCGCAAACCGGTACAGTAGAGGGATGACGCGCCGATCCTTCTTGTCGCTCGCCGGGGCCGCGCTGCACGGCGCGCCGGCGAACCCGAATGTCGTTGTCATTCTGGCCGATGATCTCGGCTGGGCTGAGCTGTCCTGTTACGGCAACAAATTCGTGGATACGCCGAACTGCGACCGGTTGGCCCGGGAAGGCCGCCGGTTCACCGAGGCCTATACCCCCTCGTCGGTTTGCTCGCCCACCCGCTACGCCCTAATGACCGGACGCTACTGCTGGCGGACCTCGCTGCAGCGCCAGGTGCTGAGTCCGAGTGCGCCCTTGCATATCGAACCTAGCCGGATGACGCTGGCATCGCTGTTCAAGAAG
>VFZO01000150.1 GCA_016871155.1 Acidobacteriota bacterium
TGAGAGAAAGGAGGCTGGGCGGGAGAGGTGTCGAGAGAACTGTTGGAAACAGGCACGTTCTCGGTTTTCGTTTTTGTGCGATGGTCCGAAGAAGCCATCGGCAAGGCACTGGCCCGCCCTCGGAATGGGGATTCTGATCAACTCCGGCACGGGAGTGAGGCGTCGGGTGTAGACTGTTGGATTCCGGGAAACCCAAAATGAAAATTCCGGTTCAAATGTATACGCAACTCACCCGCCGCGCTCTGTTCGCCGGAGTTGCCCCGGCGTGGCTGAAGGGGGCCACTCGAATGAAGATGTCTCTGTCAGTCCGCGTTGCCGAGGCATTCCACAACAAGGAGGAGTCGACCAAGACGATCGACGAGTTGATCGCGCTCGCCAAGTCATGCGGTTACGACGCGTTGTGCATGCGGGCATCGCAGGCCGGAGTCCATACGCCCGCCGATCGCGTGAAGGAGATAGCGGCGAAGATCAAGTCCGCGGGCTTGACGGTGTCCATGATCACGGGTGACTTCGCGGTTCCGGGGAACAACGAGCAAGGTCCGATGTGTCTGCGAAAAATCACGCCTCACCTCGATCTGGCCGAGCGATTCGGGGCGAACCTCATTCGGGTGTGCATGAAGAAGCAGGACGACATCGTCTGGGCGCAGCGCGCCTCCGACGAGGCCCGCGAGCGGGGGATCCGGCTGGCGCACCAGTCGCACTGCGCGAGCCTGTTCGAGACGGTGGATGGTACGGAGAAAGTGCTCAAGGCCGTCGGCCGCTCGAACTTCGGCCTCATCTACGAACCGGCCAACTGGCTCATCTCCGGCCAGCAGTATGGCCGCGCCACCGTGGTGCGTCTGCGCCCGTACATCTTCAACTTCTATATCCAGAATCACAGGCTCAATCCCGCCGGCAAGGCGAGCGTGCAGACGTGGGCGAAAGGGCCTGTGCCGCTGGATCACATCGGGGTTTGGGAGCCGGATGGAGTGGACTCTCCGGATGTGTTTGCTGGACTGCATGACATTGGATATCGCGGATACGTCACTGTTCATCAGGCCTTTGGGGACGTAATGCCAGTTGAAGAAGCGGTCAGGCGAAGCTTTCAGTACCTTGAGCCGCTGACCCGGCGCTAACGGCGAGGGGGCTGGCCGGAGCGCCGCGGGAAACGCAGTCCATGCAGAAGACACTCATTGTGACGGCCGGGCTCTGCGCGCTGGCGTTTGCCGCGGACCCGCTGGCGGAGGCCCGCCGTCACATCGACGCGGGCAGGCTCGGCGAGGCTCGCGCCCTGCTCGATGAGCTTCGAAAGTCGCGCCCGGCGGACCCGGATGTTTTGTTCACCGGGCTGGTTGTCGACTACCGCCAGGGTTCGTTTGCGGCCGTACTCGCCGGGATCGACGGCTTAGCGCCGCTGGCGGCGAACCTCGAAGCCCGGATCCTGCGGGCGGCAGCTCTCGACGCGCTGGGCCGCGACGAAGAAGCCGACGCCGAACTGGAGCGGCTGCTGAAGGCACCCGGCGCAGCGGCGCGGCCGGCCCTGCATCTGGGGCACGGGCAGCTTCTGCTCCAACGGGGTCTCAACCAGCAAGCCCTGGCTCGATTCGAGGAAGCCTGCCGTCTTGCGCCACAATGGGCGGAAGCGATGATGTGGCAGGGAGTAGCGCTGATGAAACTGGGGCGGACGGACAGCGCGGTCAACGCGGCGGAAGCCGCCGAGCGCGGGGCGCCCGATCTGGCGTCTGTCCATTCGTTGCTGCTGAAGCTCTATCGGCTCACGGGACAGGAGGAATCAGCGGCAAAGCAGGCTGCCTGGCTGCGCCGAAATGCCGGAGCTGGACAGTGAGGCTGATCCTGGCAGCCTGCGCCACCGTGGCGATGGCGCAGATCCGCTTCGAGGACGTGACGCCGAAGTCGCGAATCGACTTCCGCTTGAACAACGGAGCCCAGGGGAGCCTCTATCAACCCGAACTCATGCCCGGCGGCGTAGCCGCGTTCGACTTCGACAACGACGGCTGCATGGACCTGTTCTTTGCCAACGGTGCCGGGCTTCCGTCGTTGAAGAAGACCGGCAGGGGCTTCCATAACCGGCTGTATCGCGGCCATTGTGACTTCCGCTTCACCGATGTCACGGCGCGGTCCGGACTTGCCGGGGAAGGCTACTCGATGGCGGTGGCCGCTGCCGACTACGACAATGACGGTTTCACTGACCTGTTCGTGGCCGGAGTTCATCGCAACTTTCTCTACCGCAATCGCGGAGACGGGACTTTCGAAGATGTTTCCGCTCGCGCCGGCATCGTGACGAAGGACACGCAGAAAGACTGGTCGATCTCAGCCGCCTGGCTCGACTACGATCGCGACGGACGCCTCGATCTTTTCGTCTCCAACTACGTCCACTGGGACCCAGCGAAAGAAGCTCCTTGCGGCGATCCTTCGCACCGGATCTACTGTCACCCGAAATCGTACGCTCCGCAGCACCACCGGCTTTTTCGCAACCAGGGAGACGGAACGTTCGCCGACGTGTCCAGGGATTCCGGCATCGCCGCATCGCCGGGCAAGGGCATGGGTGTGTGCGTGGCCGATGCCGGCAATGACGGGTGGCCCGATGTGTTCGTGGCCAACGACTCGGTTCCCGGACAGCTCTTTAACAACAAACACGGGCGTTTCGTGGAAGCGGGTCTCGAGGCCGGCGTCGCCTATCCGGACTCTGGAAAGGCGATCGCGGGGATGGGTTGCGGCTTCCGCGACATCGATGGGGACGGCCGGCCGGACGTGCTGGTGACGGGCATGGTCAACGACAGCTATCTCCTGTTCCGGAACCTGGGACGAGATCTGCTCTTCGAGGACTTCACCGCCCGGGCCGGCCTTGCACGCTCCACTGTGCACCTCACCGGCTGGAGCGCAGGGCTGTTTGATTTCGACAACGACGGTTTCCTCGATCTGTTTACTGCCAACTCTCACTTTCCCCGGCTCGAACGGCAGATGGGAATGGATCCGAGGCTCGCGAACAGTGTGTTTCGGGGATCGAGCGGCGACCGCTTCATCGATGTGTCCGCCGCAGCGGGAGATCTTCTCGCCAAACGCGCCTTCTTTCGCGGCACAGCCTTTGCCGACTTCGATCGCGACGGACTGCTGGATGCCGTGGTGACGGCGCTGGGCGATCGCCCCCTGATACTGCGGAACGTTTCCGCTTCCGCTTACCACTGGATCGCCCTCGCGCTAACCGGAAAGGCGAGCAACCGCCAGGGACTGGGCTCGCGGGTTTCTGCTGTGCTGCCCGGCGGAACCGTGCTCCACGGCTACCTCACCACGAGTGTTGGATACGCATCGTCCAGCGAACCGCTGCTCCGATTCGGACTCGGGCCGCACTCGCGGGTGGCGTCAATCGAGATTCAATGGCCGGGGGGTGCGAACCAGAAGCTGACCAACCTGGGAGCGGACCAGGTGGTGGCGGTGACGGAGCCGTAGGAATGCGTCATATTCGCCGCTACCCGCTCGTGTCGACGCAGCGAAGCCTCGCACTGGCCTCGTTCAGCCGCCGCAACGCGCCCGCGGGAATTTTGATCTGCGTTCCTCGAAGATTGTCGTCCACGTGCTCGGGCCGCTCCGCGCCCGCAAGCACGCACGTTACTCCCGGACGCGTCAGCACCCAAGCCACGCATATCTGCGGCCTGGTGGCGCCGAGTTGCTTGGCCACTTCGTCCACGGCCTCGGCCACCGGGGCCCACGGCTTGGTGCGATCCAGCGGGCGTTCCGGCGCAAGCCGTCCTTCGCCGATCGGGCTGAACGCCATCAGACCCAGCCGGCCGCGGCGGATCTGCGGAAACAACTCCTGTTCCATGAAATCGCCCCGAGTGCCGGCGATGATGTTGTAGTAGTCTTCGAGGCCAGCAATCGGCGTTTTGCCCTTCCGCTTGCCTAACTGCACCAGTTCCGCCACCTGTTTACCAGAGAAGTTGGAGACGCCCCAGTAACGGATCTTTCCAGCACGCACCAGCCTGTCCATGGTGTCCGCCAGCACTTCCGCCGGAGTGACGTTGTCGGGGTTGTGATACAGGTACAGGTCGATGTAGTCCGTTTGGAGACGCCGGAGACTGCCCTCCACTTCGCGGAACACAGACTCGCGGCTCAAGGTCGGCTGTTCTGAATTCCCCGGCGCGGCGTGCGGCGAGACCTTGGTGCAAATCACCGCCTTGTCGCGCCGGCCGGCCAGCGCCCTGCCCAACGCGGTTTCGGCGCCGCCCCAGCCGTAGGCATTAGAGGAATCGAAAAAGTTGATCCCCAGATCCAGGCAACGGCGCAAGACCGCCTGCCCACCGGGGTCATCGCCATCGCGTTTGAGCTGGCGAAACGCCGTTCCCTGACAGAGCCGTGACACACGCAGGTCCGTGTAGCCAAAGCGGACCAGGTCTGAAGAGGCGGCACTTGCTTGCGCACCCAGTGCCACGGCAGGGATTTTCAATAAGCTTCGACGAGTGGTGCTGCTAGTCAGATTCCGCATACTTTCGTGCGATCTCGGCCAATGCTCGCGCTGATTCGCCCCGGGTTTAGTGATGTGACAGTGCCCGCCAGATTGCCTGAGTTTACCTGATTCGAAGTGAATGACGAGAAACGGTACACTGGTGTGAAATCATGTCGAGCATGAGAATCGATAGCCGCGACTGGGGCGCCTTGACACTGGGAGAGCGAATCCGCCAGCTCGAAGTGGAGGGTTATTTGGTTCTGCCGGATCTTCTGGACGCGACCCACCTGGCGCGGCTGAAGCGCGAAGTGAACGAACTCCCGCTTACCGCGGTCGACTACAGTCCGCACCAGAGGAATTCGCCCGGAATCCAGTTCCGCGGCGGCGATATCACACAACTGATCGCGCACCCTCCCACGATCGCGTTCCTGCGCGAGTTGTTCGGCGGCGAGATCGTCATGATGTCTTATGCCTTCGCCCGGTCGGAACCGGGACATCCGGGCATCAGTCTTCACGCCGACGGGCAGCACTGGGGGTCGAAGATTTTCGGTTTCGAGGGAAGCTGTCCATCGCTCGTTCGTGTGCTTTACTACCTCGACGATCTCACTACCGAGGTGTCGCCGTTTCGCGTGGTTCCGCGTTCTCACATCTCGCTGCACGCCGATGCGAATCCGTACCTGCGCTACGAGCGCCATCCCGAGGAAGTGATGGTGCCCGTGAAAGCGGGCGGAGCCGTTCTGATCAATCATCGCGTCTTCCATGGCAACTATCCGAACACTGGCGATCGGGCGCGCGACATGCTCGCGATCGCGTATCGGCCTGGCTGGGCCGGTCCGATGCAGCCGGTTGACGAGTGGGATCCAGCCGATCTCGCACGGCTCTCGCCCGAGGTCCGTGCGTTGTGCGGAGACCGCAGCAGGCGCCACTGGATGTTCGAGGGTGGAAACAAGCCGAAGGGCATGGCGTCGAGCGCGCCGGGCATCGATCCGTCGCGATGGGATCGCGCCTGAAATCGGCAATCTGAACACCATGGCCATGAATACAATGCGATGGTGGGCTTCGGCATTTCGGTCCGGGCAGAACCACAAACCGACGAGGAGGGCTAACGCATGAAGAAGTCTCCGCTGCTGGCGGTCCTGGCCGCGGCGTGCGTGTTGACCGGGCTTGGCGGCGCAACATCTCAGGCGGCTGCATCCATCATCAAGGGACAGCGCTTCGAGTTCGTGCGGATCAGGCCGGGCCGGTTCCTCATGGGTTCAGACACCGGCGGCGAACGCGAGCGGCCCGTCCACCGCGTGACAATTTCGAATGCCTTCGAACTGGGCAAGTACGAGATCACCATGGAGCAATGGGACGCCGTGATGGAACAGAATCCGAGCCAGCGGAAAGGGAAAGGAAAGAATCTTCCGGTGGACAGCGTGACATGGGAGGAGACGCAGGAGTTTGCGCGGAGGCTGAGTCAGCAAGATCAGAGATTCCACTACCGCCTCCCGACGGAGGCCGAATGGGAATACGCCTGTCGCGCCGGACGCAAGAAGGACTTCCTGCGTGACATCGACACAACCGCGTTCTGGTCGGGGAATTCGGGCACCGCGTGGAAAAATCTCAATCAGCCTGGGGAAGTGCTGGAAGGCCCCAAGATGCCCACTTCGGTGGGAAGCAAGAAGCCGAACGCGTGGGGCGTTCACGATTTGCAGGGGAACGTCTGGGAGTGGGTGCAGGACTGGTACGCGCCCTATTCCGATGCGGCAAGCGCGGACCCGCGAGGGCTGGAATCCGGCTCCACGAAGGTGTTTCGCGGCGGTAGTTGGTTGAACTGGGGACTCGATAAAGCTGAAGTACAGCCTTCCTACCGGGATCATAGGAAAACAGCCTTCCGGCATACCGATCTCGGCTTCCGGCTGGTACGGATGCCAAAGTAGACGACGATGAAGACGAGAAGCGCGAGATTCTGCCTGATAGCCGGGTTCGTCCTGGGGAGCAGCCTCACGGCGAGCGCGCAACCGGTGGAGTCGCGGGCAGTGAAGATCGGCGGCACGGTCCACCTGTCCGGAGTTGGCGCGCGTCAAGCCGGCCAAGCTCTGCGTGAACTCCGCGCCCCGCTGCGGGCCAACGGACTGTCTTTGGACGATATTGTCTCGCTAGACGTCTGGGTAACCGGTACCGGAGCGGCTGCCGAAGCGGCGAAGGTTTTTCGATCCACATTCAAACGCCAGCCTCCGGCGGGAACCATAGGCGAAGTATCGGCGCTGCCGGGCGGCGGCGCGGTTCAGATCGCCGGAGTAGCCGTGAGGGGCGGCAAGCGTGTGATCCGGCCAAGGCACATGGAGAATCACCAGCCGTTCAGTCCCGGCATCTTCGTGGATGGCGCTCTGTATCTCTCGGGCCAGACCAGCGCCGATCCGGCCACCGGCCGGCTGCCCGCGGGAGACATCCGGAAACACGTGACGCAGGCGCTCGCGAACTCGGGTTCGATTTTGCGGGCGGCTGACCTCGACTTTTCGCACGTGACGCAGGCAAACGTCATTCTGACCAATCCCGCCGATTTCGGCCCGATGAGCGAACCATACCGGGTGTTCATGCAACCGCCGCGGCCAGCCCGCGTGCCGTTGGGGGCGACCCGGTTGCTGCTGGATTCGCCAGTGGAAATCACGATGCGGGCGCGGCGGGAGAAAGGGCGCCCCATCCTGCCTGCCGGCATGGAGCCGAGCGAGAACTACAGCTGGGGATTTCTCATTGGGAACGAGTTGTACGTCGCCGGCATCGGCTCTGCGAAGGACCAGGTGGAGAAGGGCGTGGCCGAAGGACTGAATCGCGTGCGGCAGATCGTCGAGAGGGCGGGGTTTTCCATGCGGGACGTGGTGGAGGCCCGCGTGTATCTCAGCGATATCGGCAATCTGGAGGCCGTGAACCGGGCATTCCGGGTGCATTTTGCGGGAGACCGGCCGCCGGCGCGAGCGGTAGTGGCAGTGGCGCAGTTGCCAGCCAAGCTCACGGTGATGATGAGCTTCACGGCAGCCAAGCCGTAGACGCAGGTACGAGTCCGCGCCGCGCGTCTTCCGCGTGCTGAGCGGACCAGGCTATTTCGCGGCGTGTGCCTTGTAGAAGGACTTCCACTCCTGCCCAGCGCGGCCGTTGAGGTCCCAGACCACTTCTCCGCCTTTTACCGTCAACTCGCCCACCAGCAATTGCGAGCCGTCGAACCGCGCGCCGTGCGAGTCGAGAAAGCCGTGCCGGCCACGGTCGATACGCAACACCGCCACGTCGGCCTCGGCGCCCTCGGTCAGGTGGCCGTGCCGCGGCCGTTTGATCTGATTGGCGGGATTGATCGTCGAAAGACGGATCACCTCATAGACCGGAACGCCGAGGTTCAGGATCTTCGACATCACGTTGAGCATGTCCTTCATACCCGCGTTCATGCTGCTCTGGTGGAGATCGGTGGAGATGGAATCCGGCAAAAAGCCCTGTGAAACCACCGGCACGGCGTTTTTCCAGGAGAAACTGCCGGCGCCGTGGCCGACATCGAACTTCACGCCGCGCCGGCGAGCCTCATACAGGAACGGAAGGATCTTTTCCTGAGGATCGAGCAGCGGCGCCGCGCCGATGAAGAAATGCGTGTACATGTCACCTGGCCGCAGCCGCTTCGTCACCAACTCGGCGAACGGCCGCTCTGGGCGAAAAGTACCGAAGTCGACCATGACGGGGATGTTCGCGGAGGTTCCGGCTTTGACGGCGTTATCCACCGGAATCCATTCCGGGCCCGCGTAGTGGGCCGTCTTCACTCCGACGATGTGCTCAGGGAACTGTTTCGCGACTCTCGCTGTCTCCTCGGCGCTCATGTCCCCCAGGTTCTGTTCCACCTTCTGCCGCCCCGCCATGCCGCTGCCGACGATGTTGAGCATCGCGTAGACCCGGGTCTTGGAGTTTTCGATGACGCGCTCCTTGAACTCGGGGAAGTTCCGCCAACCCGAGCTGCCCACATCCACCACGGTGGTGACGCCGCTCCGGAACGCGAATCCATCCGGGTGGACGGCGCGGAAACCGGCATAGCTCGACGAGTCGCCATGAAGGTTCGATTGGAGCGCCGTCGAGAAGTAGACGTGAACGTGAATATCGACGAGCCCGGGCGTGACGTAGAGACCGTCGCACGCGATGACCTTTTTTGCCTGGGCCGCTTCGATGGCCGGAGCTACCTTGGCGATCTTGTTGCCCTGGATGGCGACATCCATCTTGCGATCGATGTTGTTTTTCGGGTCGAGAACATGCCCGCCTTTGAGCAGCAGGTCGTAAGGCTGGGCGGCGAGCAGACCGGAGACGGCGAGCAGAAGCACTGGAACTGTCATCGAGAGTATTTTACTGCCATGCTACAACAGCTAGAAGATTGGAGCTTCCCGCGGAAACAGAAAGCGGTCATGGCGCGAGGAACGGCGACACAACGCAATGGACATCACTCGTAGACAGACCTTGACGCCGGTAGCCGCAGCTATCAGCGCCGCCGCGCAGACATCCACAACGGCGGGCGGATACGTGGACGCCCACGTCCACATCTGGACGTCCGATACCCGGAGATTCCCGTTAGCTCCGGGCTTCCGCCACGAAGACATGTGGTTTCCCAGCTTTACGGCCGAGGAACTACTTGAGCATGCCCGGCCCGCCGGCGTGCGGCGGATCAACCTGGTGCAGATGACATGGTATGGCCTGGATCACAGCTATATCCTCGACGTCATCGCCAAGGATCCGAAAACGTTTTGTGGAACCGGCATCGTCCCGGCTATTACCGACGTGTCGGGGCCGAGCCCGGACAATACGATGGTGGCCTTGTCGAAAGGAGGCATTTTCGCCTTCCGCGTGCGCGGCAAGGGGACGCGTCCTCCCACACTGGGAATGACGGAGCAGTGGATGGACCACCCCGGCTATGAGAAGATGTTGGCCGCGGGCGCCAAGCACAATCTCGCTCTGAGCTTCCTCATGGTCCCCGCGGATCTGCCGGTAGTGGACCGCATGTGCGCGCGTTTTCCGGAGACTCCCGTGATTCTCGACCATCTGTGCCTCGTCGGCCGGGGCAAGTTGGAAGAGGAACTGGAAGCGCTGGGCCGCATCGCCCGCCACAAACGCGTGATGATCAAGTTCGGCGGCTTCTACGCGCTGGGCGCCAAGAAGTCGCCGTATCTCGACATGCTGCCGGTGATCCGGCGCGTAGCCGGCATGTTCGGACCGGAGCGCTGTATGTGGGAAAGCGACGCGCCCTTGCAGGCCAAGGCCCCGCACAGCTACGATGCGGCGCTGGCGATCATCCGCGACCACGCGGATTTTCTCAGCGCGTCAGACAAACACTGGATTCTCACCCGCACCGCGGAAGACTTCTTCTTCCGCAGGTGATTCAGCGATGCGAGGTTCCAGGCCAACAGGAGGGAAACCGATGAAGCGTCGAAATCTACTTGGAGCCATGACCGCGGGCGCCCAAGTCGCTCTGCTGCCCAACGCCTCCGCGGCGGCGTCTGCCGGCGAATCGCAGCCTCCCTTCGAATACCGCACGCGCGAGCCCCGAGTTTTCTTTTATGACGACGGCCGTCACGCGGCGGGCCTCTACCAGTTCGCGCCTCCGTTCGACGCCGCTGACGTCACTTTCAACCTCGATCAATTGGTGGAGGCTGGAGTGGATACCTTGTTCTATTCGGCCGGTCTCGAGGGCGGCGTGGTGCAGTATGACAGCCGGGTGGCCGCCAAGTGGGGCGACAACGTCCGCGTATGGACCCACCCGATCTTTTACCGGGCCGCGCGAAATCTGCGTCAACTGATCGCCGACGGGCTCGACCCGATGAAGGTCCTCTCTCAGCGAGCGCATGAGAAGGGCATCTGGTTTCTGCCCACGGTTTGCGTGGGCACCCTCGGCAACGAGCGCGAGACCTCTCTCGGGCTCGGGCGGCACTCCGACTTTACCTACGACAACCCGCAATTCCAGGTTGGCCCGGATGAAGATCCTCGGGCCCGGAAGCCGGCGCGATTCCTCGGGCCCAAGCGTCTCAGCTTCCTGCATCGCGAAGTGCGTGACGAGCGCTTCCGGGTCTGTGAGGAACTGCTCACTCGCTACCCGACAGATGGAATCGAACTCGACCTGTCCATCGACAACGACTTCGGCCCCTTGTGCAAATTCGCCGAAGTGGGGCGCCTGGCTCCGGTCCTCACCCAGTGGATCGCCGATCTGCGCGCTGTGGCCGACAAAGCAGCCAAGGCGCAGGGCCGGAAGAAGCGGATCTACGCGAGAATCCCCGCGGGCCCGGCCGAGTCCTGGGATGTCGTCGGTTTTCAGGTGCCCCAGTGGGCTTCGCGCAAACTGGTCGACGGGCTGATCTGCGTCACCACGCATCGGGCGATGCTCGATCAGGATGTGGACATCGCGGCTGCGTTGAGCGCCGTAAAGGGGACCGGCTGCCGCATCCTTGCCGGCTTCGAGGCCAATCTCGCGCGGCAGTTGGAGGGCAACGCTACTGCCCCAATGACATGGGCCGCCGCCGCCAATGCCTACCATCGCGGAGCGGACGGTTTCGGATTGTGCGAGGGGATGTGGGCGCCGAACGGCTGGCCGTGGCGCGACGAGGACTACGCGACCCTCAGGCTGCTCGGCCATCCCGATCTGCTCGCCACCGCGGACAAGACGTATCGCGCCCGGTCCATGAACCGGGCAGCCACGTTCAGTCCCGGCTTGTTCCAAACCGCCGGCCCGATTCTTCCGCATCCTCTGCGACAGGGAGAATCGGTCGATATCCCGCTGCGCGTGGCCGACGATCTGCCCCGGTGGCAGGCCCTCGGAAGAGTCTCCGGAGTGAGGCTCCGCGTCCGTTTCGTCAATCTGGAGCCGTCGCTCAACGATGTGCGGGTGGCGCTGAACGAGCAGACGCTTCCCGATTCGCTGGCGCGGAAGATCGACCTCCACTTCCACGTCGTGGAAGTCGGGGCAGTCAACCCCTACGGCTATATCTACGAATTCTCCTTGACGCCGGAGATGTATCCCCGGCAGGGCGACAACCGGATTCAGGTGACGCTGGTCAAGCGCGATCCCCATCTGAACGCTCCGTTCGAAGTCTACGACGCGGACTGTTCGATCGACTACCGCGTCCACCGTCACTTCGAGCGGAAGCCGCTTGAGTACTGAGGTGGCCGGCGGGGGGAATCGAGCCTGCCGCGCGACTTGATACCGTGGTGTACACGATGACGATGACAAGGCCTGCCGCACTCGGTCTGCCGCCGGGTCTGGCGGCGGGACAAGCGGCTGATGCCCAGTTGTTCCTTCAGGCCATCGGCAACGATGCCAGCGCCGCGCGCAAGGCGCTCGATAGCCTCGCGCCACAGTGGCGAGACTCCTACACAATCATCCCGATTGAGCTGATGCGCCTGTTCGTGCGCGACAGGCCGGGCGAGGCGCCGGATCCGTCCTCTGCCACCGGCATGGCGCGAAAGCGGATCTTCGACTTTCTCAGGTCGCGCACGAAGAAGCGCTTTGGGACGACGTCAAGGCCTGGATTCGCTGGGCCTGGTCGCTGCCCTATGAGCCTCATCCTGAATACGCTCCGCTCAAGGGCTTCGCCTATTCGAGACTCGATCCGCGGATGGCGGAGTTCTTTCCCGAAGGCGTACGGTCAAACATCCGGCTCGATCAGTTGGAATAGGGCGGAGTTCGCGTCAATGGCATTCCGCCGCTCGTGAATCATCGCACCCTTCCTGCGTCCGAAGCCAGATACCTCAAAGACTCCAACATCGTCTTTGGGATCGAGGCCGGCGGCGAGGCTCGTGCGTACCCGAAACGCATTCTCGCCTCGCACGAGATGGCGCGCGACCGCATCGGCGGCGGCGATCTCGCCGTGGTCTATCGCACGCTGTGCGGGACCGTGATCCCGTACCGGACCGAGGTGAACGGCGTGCGTTTTACTTTCGGCACCAGTGGACTGTTGTTTGAGTCGAGTAAGCTAATGTTCGATGAGGAGACCAAGTCGCTGTGGTCGACGCTGCAGGGAAAACCGGTGATCGGCAAGCTGGCCGGCGATGACCTGCAACTCACGTTCGAACCCGTCGTGACGACGACGTGGGGCGAATGGAAGGCGGACCACCCATCGACCACAGTGCTTTCGCTGGACACGGGCCATGATCACGGCTATTCCGAAGGCGCAGCCCGTCGCGGATATTTCGGCACCGGCGAACTGATGTTCCAGGTGTCGAAGATGGATAAGCGGCTCGAGAACAAGGACGAGATCTTAGCGATTCGGCTGCAGGGGAAAACGTCGCTCGCGATCGCGGCGAAGTTTCTGCAGAAGCGGCCGGAGTTCACGATCGAGCACGAAGGCGTTCGGTTGACGGTCAAGACGAGCAAGGGCGGGTCGAATATCGTGATGGCCGATGGCATGCGCATTCCCGCGCATCGGGCTTTCTGGTTCGGGCGGTTTTCCCAGTTTCCGGAGTCGCGGGTAATCGAGTAGGGGCGCGCCTGCGGCCGGCTGGAACTGATATGCTATCCTAGACACTCATTATGTCGAATTTCGCCGCAAAGCTGTCTCGAAAGGCGCTCGGGGTTTTCGCCGCTCTTCTGCCTCTGGCCGGGGCAGCCCAGAACGTTACCGACGTCGGCTCGCGAAAACAGTTGTTCATCGATCACAAGTTCATCGAATCGTCGGAAGGCATCCGCCTTGCGATGAACGCGCCCCATCAGACGCGGGAGAAGATCCTGGTTACCGATCAACCCTGGGAGCGCGACGGATGGGTGGCCAGCTACTCTACCGTGATTCAGGAGAACGGCAAGATCCGCATGTGGTATCAGATGAGCGCGGGGAAGGCTGGACCAAAGCAGAATCCCCCGATGATGGCGGTCGGGTATGCGGAATCGACAGACGGCATCCATTTCACCAAGCCCGTGTTGGGCCTGGTCGATCGCGATGGCTCGCGCCAGAACAATCTGGTTCTGCCGCCCGACCTGAACCTGATGACCGTCGGCGGCAGCACCGTATGGCGCGACGATAACCCGAACTGCCCTCCGGAGGCTCGTTACAAGTCGTGGATGAAGATCTATCCGAAGCCCGGGAGCGGCATCAAAGGCCCGCATCGCGTGTTCATTTCTCCGGATGGCCTGAAATGGAAAATGGACGAACGCTCCGTTACCGGTTTGCGCGCGGCCGACACACAGCCCTCATGGTTTTGGGATCCTCGCGTCGGCCGCTACATCGGCTACAGCCGCGAATGGGTTCGCCGCGGTGTGGGATATGGGGTCCGGATGGCGAGCTACAACGAGTCCGACGACATGATCCATTGGGACAGCCCCGAAATGTCGCTCGAACTGGACGAGCGTGACCTTGCCGCCGGCAAGGTGGAACGTCTCGATCTCCGGACCGCCGGCGTTCACGGCGAGAATGTCGTTGCGACGAAGACCCAGGGCGCCGAAGCGGTGAAGGCTGGCGAAGATCAGGTGCTGACTCCGACGATGCCTCTTGACTACTATGGACCCGGTGTCTTCCCCTATGAAGGCGTGTACCTCGCGCTGAGCCCGATCTTCTATCACTGGCGGATGGAGGGGCGCGAATCCTGGCCCGATACCTCCGACCTGCATTTGTCCGTGAGCCGCGACGGACTTCACTTCACCCGGCCTGAATCGCGGCGGCCCTTTCTTAGCACCGGGCCCGACGGCAGTTTCGATTCAAAGTGGATCTATCCGGTGCTGCGTCCGGTCCGCATGGGTGACGAGATCTGGATTTACTACTTCGGCACGAATCGCGATCACGGCAACCGCCTGGATGCCTTGGCCAACAAGGAAATGCATGCAATTTCGCGGTCCATCCTGCGTGTGGACGGGTTCGTCTCCGCTGACGCGGACTACGAGGGCGGGACGTTCCTCACGCCTCCTCTGCGTTTCACCGGATCGCGGCTGGAGCTCAACATCAATACGGGCGCCGGCGGTTCGGCCGAGGTCGAGATCCTGTCAGAATCGGGCAGACGGATGGACGGGTTCTCGTTCCACGAGGCAGACGAGATCAATGCAAACCGTGTGCGTCAAGTGGTGACCTGGCGCGGAAAGTCCGATGTGTCCGCGTTGGCTGGCAAGGCTGTCCGGCTGAGGATCCGAATGCGAAGCACGAAGCTCTACGCGTTCCAGTTCACCAACTAGTGCTTAGTTGCATTAAACCATTAGTATAATAGAATGTTTGGGAGATGCCCAGACACGCGCCCCCCCCCTCAAGTGTTCGGCGGAAGTTCGCGCAGAGTTGATGGCGATGAGCAGAAGCCG
>VFZO01000151.1 GCA_016871155.1 Acidobacteriota bacterium
TGTCCTCCGCAGGGGTCTTCGCTGCCTTCAAACCCCTATGGATATTGATGCGGACGAGCATCCGGGAGATTCGCACGCGCGGCTCAAAACGGAAATGTGGGCTTAGAACGTACCGGCACGCCACGCGCGCGCGGTTCGCGCCGCTGCCCTGGTAGGCCACGGGTGCCTTGAGCGTGAATGGGCCAGAGGCGGTCGCAATCTGAAGGTTTCCGTCCGGCGTGAGACTAAGCCTGTTGCTCCCAATCACTCGAAACACCGCTCGCGATACGTCGGCGCCAGGGCTTACGAGCAGGTCGTATTCGATCCTTCGATCGTTTGTATAGAATACGGCGCTGATTCCTGGGAAGACGCCGGTGTACACGACTCTTCCATAGTGCGGAACGCCGAGACGATTCGACTGATCCCCATAGTAGTTGCTGACGCCAGGCAATTGGACCGATCCAGTTGGCTCTGCCCCCGGGACGCCCTCGAAATTCAGGGAAAAAGCGTCTCGCCCGTGTGCTCGCACAGTAAGTCCGCTGGCTTCCAACCGCGCCTCCACTTCGAGGCCCATCGATTGGAATCCACCAGGCGAGGGTTCAAACCAAGGAGCAAACTCCTGGCGCAAAGGACGCGCACCAAGCGGAAGCGCCGCGAGGGCGGCGAAGAAGAGCGCGAAAACGTAAATCATTTGTAAGTCAGAGTTCCACGTCCGCCGAACTCAGTATACGAACTTACAAATTACAAAAAAAGTAAAATTAGTGTCTTCACTTGCGAGTCAAACCTACGCAGGCATCTCCCGCAAAATCCGCGCCGCCACCTCATCGGCCGTTGTGAGCTCGTAATTTGCCGCCCACAATTGCAGCGCCGTTTCGGCGTTGACCAGGAAGGCCGACACGCTCGTGTTGTGGACCGCGATCGCCATGACGCGGGGAACGTGCAACTCGGCGGCGATCGTTTTCACCGTCTTTGCCGACGACTGGTACACCAGCAGACTCTCCCAGGCTGCGCAGTCCTTGCGCCCGGCCGAGACCCGCCGCGCGATTTCAACGTCTACCGGATTCAGAGAACGGCGGTCGATAAACGTCCACGACGCGGGAAGCACCGCCAGCGCCGGTTTTGGCGCCTTCGCACATCCGGCCATCAAAGCCAGAAATGCCAGGCGTCTCATCGAATCAACGCTTTTTGCGTGCGGCCATGCACGTCGGGAAGCGTTACGTCGCGGCCGCCGTACCGGTAGGTCAGCTTGGTATGGTCCAAGCCCAGCAGTTCCAGGATCGTCGCGTGCAGATCGTGCACAGTCACCACATTGTCCACGGCATGGTTGCCCAGTTCGTCGGTCGCGCCGTGAATCAGGCCCGGCTTCGCGCCGCCGCCGGCCATCCACAACGTGAACCCGAACGGATGATGATCCCGGCCGTCGCCGTTTCCGGTATCCGGCGTGCGGCCGAATTCGCCGGACCACAGCACCAGAGTGTCGTCCAGCAGCCCGCGTTGCTTCAGGTCCTTCACCAGCGCCGCCGTGCCTTGATCGGTGATGCGGGCCATGGTCGAATGACCCTCCCGCAGTTTGTCATGTTGATCCCAACTGCCGTTCTGGCTAAACAGATTCGGCGGCGTGATTTCGACGAACCGCACGCCCGCCTCCAGCAGCTTGCGCGCGCGCAGGCATTGCACGCCGTACTCCCGCTTCAATTTCTCCGCGTCGTCGATACCATAGAGCGCCCGCACGTGCGCCGGTTCCTTCTTCAGGTCCAGCACATCCGGGGCGAGGGCCTGCATGCGGTACGCCATCTCGAAGTTCTGAATGCTGGCTTCGATCGCCGCGTCGTTCGGGGCGAATTGCCGGTCCTGCGCGAGAATCGTCCGCATCTTGGCGCGCTGCAGCGCGTCGGCGTCGGCGGGGACGATGTTGTCGATCGGCACCTCGGTCGCGCGCACGCCCATCGCCTGGTGGGTGGCGGGTAGAAAGCCGTTGGAGAAGTTCTCCAGACCGCCCGGCGGATTGTCGCCGTGGTTCAGTAGAATGTAGCCGGGCAGGTCCCGGTTCTCGCTGCCCAGGCCGTAGGTCACCCAGGAACCCAGGCTTGGAAAGCCGCCGAAGTTGCGTCCCGTGTGCAAAAAGATATTGGCCCGGGCGTGCAGTGGAAACTCGGACTTCATCGATCGGACGACGCACAGGTCGTCCGCGACGGTGCCGATGAGCGGAAACAGTTCGCTGACCGTCAATCCGCTCTGCCCATATTGCTGGAACTTCCACGGCGATCCGAGCCATTTCCGGTTGGGGCCAGCCACATAATTGTCGAGCTTCGCCGGCTTGCCGTCCAACTCCGCCAGTTTCGGCTTGGGATCGAAGCTGTCCATATGGGAGACGCCGCCGGGCATGAAGCAAAACACAATGCGCTTCGCCTTCGGTGCGAAGTGCGGCTTGGCCTGCGTCAACCCGGCCAGGGCTAGATAGCCGAAGCCCGTGGACGCCTCGCGGAGCATTTGCCGGCGGCTACGGTACATACAGGAATTCTTTCAGGTTCAGGATAGCGTGGGCAATGTGCGGCCAATCCAGCTCCGCCGCCGCGTTCCGCCAGTGTTCCACCTCCGCGGCCGATGGCGGGCGGGCCAGGGCCGCTTCAAACAAATTCCGCAGTCTTTGTTCGAAGGGTCCTGGCGGAACGGAGTCCGCCCAGCGCTTGGCCTGCTGGACGACGAAGGGGTCATTCAACAGCGCCAGCGACTGCGAAGGCACGTTGGTCACGTCGCGCGCGCCGCGCGTTTGCAGCGGGGCGGGGAAGTCGAAAATTTCCAGAAAGCGCGGTCCCTCCATTCGCGTGATCTTCGTGTAGACGCTCCGGCGGCCGTCGCCGTCCAGCGGGCCTTGAAACAGCCGCCGGTAGTCCTGCGGCGTGTGGCGGCGCGGATGGAGGCTTTCGCCATAGAGTGTTCGATCCAGCCGGCCGCTGACGGCCAGGATGCTATCGCGAATCGCCTCCGCATCCAGGCGCCGCGGCGGCGCACCGGCGCGGCGGAAGTGTTGGCTCAACAGCATTTCTCGCAGCAGTTTCTTTGTCGACCCGCCTTCGCGAGAGAATCGCACCGCCAGCGTGTCCAACAGTTCCAAATTCCCGGGTTCGGCGCCGTTGCGTCCAAAATCGTCGGTGGATTTCACAAGGCCCTGGCCGAAGACGTGGTGCCACAGCCGGTTGACGTATACCCGCGCCGTAAGCGGGTTCTGCTCGCTGGCGATGGCGTTGGCCAGTTCGAGACGATTCGTCGCGCGGCGCAGCGGCTCCGGCAAAACCGAGAGGAAGTGCCGCGGCGCCATGCGGCCTGGATTCGCCGCTTGCCCGCCCACGAAAATCGGCTGGTCTTTCGGCGGGTCGAAGTCGCCCATTCCCTGCGTGACCACCGGCTCGGGAAGCCGGGCGTCCTCGGCGCGGAAGGCGGCGACGGCGGGTATGGAATGGCGCGAGTTCAACAGCACGCCGTTCGTCAGCAGGAAATTCAGCAGCCGCGCGTCGGCGGCCGTGGCGCGGTTTTCGCGGAAGCGTTGAACCGCTTGTTCGGCGACGCGCGTGAAGCGCAGGGCGGGATCGGGCTCCGCATGTTGCAACAGAGGAAGCACGTGGTCCAAAGCGGGCTTCGGGCTTACCGCGTCGTCGTGCAGCCAGGCTTTGGTCACTGTGAACGACGAACGCGGATTGGCTAACTGCGCTTCGGTGATCCCCAACCGGCCGTCGCGTTCCGGAATGCGCGGATTGTCCGATTTCGTGTTCAGTTCCACATAGACCGGCAGCGGCTGGTCCGCTTTGTTGGAGATGCGAAAGTAGCCTGGGGTGCGGTGCTCGATGAGCTGATGATCCTCACCGATCACGCAGTGGTCCATCACGGCGCGGACGGCGCCCAGATTGCCGGCAAAGCCTTCGAAGGTCACGAACTTCTTGCCGCGCGGCAGGTACGGCGAGTGCAGCGTTCCGTTGAACCTGTCGGTGAGCGAATGCGTGGAGACGCCGCCCTCGAATATCGCCGCCACGGCCGAGGGCCCGGTCGTCGCGAGAGCGAAATCGCCGGCCGCCACCTGCCGCGCGCCGTGGCCTGTGATCGACCAGCCGTCGGGCAGACCCGTGGAGAAGTCGGCCAGCGGCACGAACTTTTCGGTGTTGAACTTGTTGCGCGCGCGGATCTCCTTTTCGTAGGCCTTGACGGCGTCCGGCCACGGCACGCGCAGTTGCAACGGATAGAGCGGGCTGGCGAAGTCGTCAATCCGCAGGAGTTGCTCCAACCGCTGCGCGCGGCCGGCATCGTGCGGCGCCGTGTCGTTTAGCGCCGCGTTCAGGTCTGCCGGCAGCGTGCGCAATTGCTCCAGCCACAGCGCGGCCAACTGGGCGCGGGCCTGTTCTTTGTGCGCCGCCAGTGTGTTCGGCGGGGGCGGCCCGATGGTGCGGTTCACCGGCCGTGAATTGCTGATGATTCCGTAGAGCGCGTAGTAGTCCTCCGTCGGAATCGGGTCGATTTTGTGGTCGTGACAGCGCGCGCAGGAAACCGTCAGCCCTTGGAACGCCTTGGAGAGCGTGTCGATCTGATTGTCGACGACGTCTGTGCGAAGTTCGCGGAACTGGTTGCAGTTGTCGTGGCCCATCTCGCCAAGGCGGAAGAACATGGTTCCGATGGCCGCCTGCGGCCGCGCGTTCGGCAGCAGGTCGCCGGCGATGTGTTCGCGGATGAACTGCGGGAAAGGCAGGTCGTCGTTGAACGCGCGAATCAGGTAGTCGCGATAGCGCCAGGCGCCCTGAATCTCGAAGTTCCACTCGTATCCGTAGGTCTCGGCGAAGCGGACCACATCCATCCAGTGCCGCGCCCACCGTTCGCCGAAGTGCGGACTGGCCAGAAGCTTGTCGACGTAGGCTTCGTAGGATTTGAGCTGCCGCAGATCCTCCACCTCGGGCGGCAGCCCGGTCAGCACAAAGGAAGCGCGTCTGGCGAGCGCCGGAAGCGGTGCGGATTTCGCATGTGGGTAGTGGTCGTCGATCCACCGGTTTGTGGGACGCACAGGCTGGAAGGCCCAGTGCGGTTTCGCCGTGTTGACCGGCGCTGCGGCCTCTGGCCATGGCAACCCAGCCTGCACCCAGCGTTCCAAAGCCGCGATCTCGCCCGGTGCCAGCTTGCCGTCTGGCGGCATGTTCGGGCCCTCATGCCGGACGGCCTTCAGCAGCGTTTCGGACAGCGGCCCGCGATGGCCGCCTTTTTCGACGCCGGCCTTTGAATCCAACCGCAGGCCGGAGAACTGCTTGGCCGCGCCGTGGCAACCCTGGCAGCGCGCGGCCACCAGCGGCCGCACCCGTTGCTCAAAGAACTGCGTGTCCTGGGCGGAGAGCGAAATCGAAAGGAAAAGCAGAGTGCGAATAGCCTCATCCTATCGCGTTTCCTATCCCCAAAACTTTCCTGCTTTCACCTTCCGGATCATGCCGCGGACGATCCGCTCCATGCCCGTTCCGAACGGCATGTCGACGGAGAGATAGGTCCACGTCGCGCCTCGGCGCGCCGGCGGTGCGTCGGGGCCGCACTGGGCCTCCACAAACTCCCAGAAACGTCCAGACAGCTCGTGAAAATTTGCCAGAAATTCGGGCAACGGGTCGCGCCCGCCCATCTGCAGAAACACGAAGCCGGATTTCATCACCTCCACCTCTTCCAGGAAACAGGCCCACGCTTCATCGATGGCCGCCAGTTGCGTGGTGTCGCCGTTCGCCAAGGATTCTTCGCGCTTGCGCATCACGGCATGGCGCTGGCCCTCCACCACACCCTCGTAGCGGTCCAGCAACTGGCGGACCTCCAGGTGACGCCCCTCGGCGCGGCGCTGCAAGCTGTCACAATCGGCTGCGGAATCGACGGTCTCGCCCGGATCCAGCAGGCGCGTGAACAGCGCATCGTCGAAGGCGAGAAAGAACTGGGACGAACCCGGGTCGCCCTGGCGGCCGGCGCGTCCACGCAGTTGGTGGTCGATGCGCCGGCTATCGTTCCGGCTGGCGCCGATCACATGCAGTCCGCCCAACCCGGCCACGCCATCGCCCAGTTGGATATCCACGCCCCGGCCCGCCATGTTCGTGGAGATGGTCACCGCGCCGCGTTCGCCGGCTTTGGCGATCAGCGCGGCCTCGGCGTCTTCGTTGCTGGCGTTCAGCACACGGTGCGGCAGTCCGTTCAGGCGGGCGCTGAGCGCTTCGGATGCCTCTACGCTGGCGGTGCCAATCAGGACCGGCCGGCCCGTGGCGTGCACGTCGTGAATCTCCGCGACAATTGCGCGCGTCTTCTCTTCGGCGGTGAGGAAGATTCGATCCGGACGATCCTCCCGGATCATCGGCCGGTGCGTGGGCAGGGCTTCCACCTCTAGGCCGTAGATCCGCCAAAACTCCTCGGCCTGGGACCGCGCCGTGCCGGTCATGCCGCAGAGATGGCCATACAACCGCGCGTAGTTCTGCATGGTAATCGAGGACAAAATGCGGCCCGGATCCTGAATCGGCAGTCCCTCCTTCTCCTCCAGCGCGGCGTGCAGGCCGGCGGGCCAACGGCGCTCCCGCGCGCCCCGGCCCTTGTAGGCGTCGATGGGCACGATGCAGCCGTCCTTCACCAGATAATCGACGTCCCGATGCAGAAGTTCGCGGGCGTGCAGCGCGTGCAGCAGTGCGGTAAAAAGCGGCGAGTCCTGCAGTTCGGCGATACCCAGCCTTTGCGCAGCTTCCTCAAAACCTTGGAAGGTCAGATTAATCGAAGCGCCGTCCGGGGATCGCTCGAAGTGGACGGCTGGATGCAGTTCGCGCGCCACGGGTCCGGCCGCGCGGCTGGCGGCGGCGCCTCCCTCGGTCTCGCCGGCGAGCACCAGCGGAATGCGCGCTTCGTCGATCAAGACGCAGTCGGCCTCATCGATTATCGCCGCCGCGTGGCCGCGCTGCACCCGTTCGGCGGGCGTCAGCGCGCGGCAGTCCCGCAGGTAGTCGAAGCCGGCCTCCGTGGCGGCGACGTAGGTGACATCGGCGGCATAGGCGCGGCGGCGAGCCTCCGGCGAACTGGTCTGCCGGATCCATCCGGCGCGCAGGCCCAGCGCCTCGTAGGCGGGCCGCATCCACTCGGCGTCGCGCTGGGCCAGATAGTCGTTGGCCGTCAGTATGTGGACGCCTTTCTTCTCGCGTGCCAGCCATGCGGCGGCCGGAACGGCGGCGGCGGTCTTGCCCTCGCCGGTTTGCATCTCCACAATGCGTCCGGCCGTCAAGGCCTCGGCGCATCGAAACTGCTCGGGAAAAAGTATGAATCCGAGCGAACGGCGAATGACATCGCCGCATTCGTCGCGAAACGAATCGGTAAACATGAATACTCCTTGGGTTGCGTGGTTCGGGTGCGGGGCCGCGTGGAACTAAGCAACCAAGGGAGGAGGACGCTGGAAAAGCCGGTGATCGCGAAAGGCCGGCGGCCCTTTGCGTTCGTCTCCGGCCAAGAAGGCGGAGTAACGCGTCCGGGCCTGCGGAGCGGGGCGGTGTTCGTGTTCTTCCTGCGCGGCGTGTTCGCACCACACCGCCGCTGCGGGCTCGACGGTGCACACCGGCGGGGCCGCGTGGTAGAGCGCCGTTAAGAGCAGCAGAAGGGGTGCGAAGCGCGCCAGCATGGAGTTAGAAGAAGAGCTTCAACGCAAAACGGATCTCCCGTTCGCCGCTTGCGCCGAGAATTTCAGTATAGCCGCCGAGCGAACGAGCTGTCCGCGTTTCGAACCCTGTTCGATACGTTCGTTCCGGGATTTCCGAATCGCCGCCGGGGCTGGCCGGTTAAAACCCGATCCGCAACCCGAAACGGAACATCCGTTCGTCGATGCCTTCGCGCCCGGTGCCCCGGGTCGAACTGATCTCCATGAACCGCGTGTTCGACACGTCGGCATTCGGTCCGTTGAAGTGAGGCGTGTTCGTGGCGTTGAACGCCTCGGCGCGGAACTGCAAGGACACGCGCTCGGTGATCGTGAACTTCCGGAACAGGCCCATGTCGAGGTTGATCGTTCCCGGCGTGGCCAGAATGTTCCAACCGGCCGTTCCGAACCGGGGTTCCCGGACTTGGCCAAAGGCCGCAGGATCGTGCCACTTCTGGCCCGGGCCCGCACCGCTGAGTTTGGCCACCTGCGGCTTCAGCAGGTCCGCCCGTTGTCCATTGCCAGGGGCGTTCAAATCCGTACCGGGAGCGGTGACGCTGTACGGTTGGCCGCTAATCGCGCTCAACAGCGCGTTCACCTGCCAGCCGCCCAGCAGCCAGTTGCCAAGTCCGCGGGTCATGCGGTTCTTGCCCTTGCCGAACGGGAGTTCGTAGAATCCGTTGAATTGGAAGTTGTGCGGCAGATGCAGATCGGTAACCGCACGGTTCAGGTGGAAAAACTCCGGCAAATGGATGCGCGGACCGCCGTCGGAGTTAATGTTGCCCGCGATGCCCATATTTTTCGAGTACGTATAGGCGAACAATAGTTGCATGCCGCTTTGGAAGCGGCGCTCCAACTTCGTTTGCACCGAATCGTACTTATAGGTCCCTAGGCCAGTGACCTGCTGGGTCAATCCGAACCGTCCGAATCTCCGCGCCAACGGCCGGCCCGCGTTGCCGCCCGCGACCGGCGCGGCGTTCCGGTTCAGGTAGCCGAGCTGACCCACCGCCCGCGTAGCGACATAGGCCGCCTCCGCGACCCAGCCGCCCATCAGCCGTTTCTGCAGCGACAGATTCCAGCTCTGAATGTAGCCGCGCCGCCAGTTGCTGGGAATCACCGTGGTCACGTCGACGAACGGCCCGATATCGACAATGCCGTTCCCGATGTTCGGCGGTGTGATGGAAGGAATTCCGTCGTCGAGACGGCTCGCCGCCTGGAAGCCGTCCGGAGCGGTGACGTTCAGCGCGATCAGCAACGGATGATTGGTGCGCAACGGACGCGCCAGATTGAACGGATCGTTTGTTAACCCATAGCCGGCTCGAATCACGAAATCGTCTTTCATTCGATAGGCCAGACCCACACGGGGCGCCACCCGTCCCTTGCTCTCTTTCACGCCGCAGTCGCGCGGGACAACGCCAACACCGCAGACGAGCATCTTGTTACTCGCGAAATCGTAGATCTCCATCCCGCGGTCGGCTCGTCTCGGAAATGGAAAGTACTCCCAGCGCGCGCCGTAGGACATGGTCAGCTTGTTGTTCACCTGCCACTGGTCGCGGATATAGGCGCTGTACAGATTCGTTCGGGTCGTGAATTCGTTCGGGACCATTAGCAGCCGCCCCAGGTTACTCGTCGCTCCAAGCAGGAAGGAACTGAAGGAGTTGAACTCGCTCGCGTTTGGCGCAGTTTGCCCGGGGCGCGCCCGGAAGCTGGTCTGTCCGTTTGCGAAGCCGAAACCGCCGCTGGCGCCCCACGGCGAGCCTGGGAACTCCGGTTGCGTTTGGTTTAGGTGCTGTTGATAGAAATCCGTCCCGAATCGCACCTGGTGTCGCCCCTGCGTCCAGTTCGCATTTGCCACGTACTGCCGCTGCGGATCCTTGTTGATGTACGGCATGAAGTTGTTCGGATGCCCGATCGCCGTGAAACCGGCGATGGAAAACTGCGGCCAGCCGCCTTCGAAAAACCGTGGTCCGTTCGTGCCGGGCAGCCGCAGGAACTCCAGGCCGACCTTTTCTTCCAGTCGCGGCTGCCGTGAGTCTCCCTGCATTCGAGTCCAACCAAAATAAGCGTCGACGATCAGGTTCGGGCGAATGACGTAGGTCGCGGCGATGGTCGTAGAGTAGCTGTTCCCGGTCGCAACTCCCGGTTGACCGCCAGCGATCGGCGGGCCGCCCAGTCCGGGTCCGAAGAACTGCGGATTGCGAACCGTATAGTCCAGCCAGCTATACCGGCCGTACATCGTGAACTTCGCCGTCGGATTCCAGTTGATCTTCGTGTCGAGCGTGTTGCGGTCGAAGGCGTAGTTGGCGGCCGCGAAGTAGTTGTTCTGCGAGCCGTCGAACTGCGTAGCGGGCCACAAATCGAGGATGCGCCTGGACGCCTGGCTGAACCGCGAGGCTGGGATCGTCCCGTTCGGGAACGGCTGCCGGTCGAACCCATCGAGAGCGCCCGTCGCCGGATCGAACACCGGCCGTCCGGCCGGCGCGCCGCTCATGTCGCCGCGCCGCATCGCGGCCGTCGGAATCGACGCCAGCGACGACGCAAACTGGTGGTCGCGCGTGGCCTCGAAGCTGCCGAAGTAGAAAAGTTTGTTCCGCACGATTGGGCCGCCGATCGTACCGCCGTACTGGTTGTACACGAGCTTGGGTTTCCGTTGGCCGGCGGGCAGGAAGAACGGCTTCGCCTTCGTCGCGTTGCCGTTGTAGTATTCGAACCCGGAGCCGTGGATGTCGTTGCCGCCGCTCTTAATCTGCACGTTGATTGCCGCGCCGCCGGCCAGTCCCTGTTCGGCGTCGAACGAGTTGGTGACGACGTTCACGGTTTCAATCGACTCGAGCGCCGGCACATAGGCGACGATGTGCGGCAGCCAGACGTTGGTGCTCGATGCGCCGTCGATGCGCGTATTGTTCGAGCTCGAACTCGTCCCATTCACGTTGAACTGCAATGCGCGGCTGGGGTTGGCCGGCACCGAGTGCGCGTTACGCGGCGGGGAGAATCCCGGAATCGTGACGAACAGGCCCTGATAGTTGCGCCCCGCCGGCACCGGCAGGTTCTGCAACTCGCGGCTCGTCACCTCGGCGCGCACTTCGGCCCGGTCGGTCTGCAGCACCGCCGCCGCGGCCTCAATGGTGATCGACTCCGACACAGCGCCCACCTGGAGCGTGACATCGGCTCGCGAGACGTTGTTGATGACAACGTTGATGCCCTGCTCGCGCTGCGTCTTGAATCCTTCTTTCGTGACGCTGACTTCGTAGGTGCCCGGTTGCAGCGTCGGGAATGAGTACGCGCCGTTCTCGTCGGAGACCGCCTCCCGGACCTGGGCCGTCTGCTTATTCGTCAGGCCGACCTTGGCAGCCGGAACGACGCTGCCCGATGAATCCTTGACGTTACCGACCAGAGATCCATAGAGGATCTGTCCCCATGCGGCCGTGGACAGAGCAATCGTGAGCAAAGAGAGTTTCATTATGCGGAGCTCCTTAACCTGGTTCATTTACTCTATCAGGCACGGCCGCCGGCCCAACGGCATCGGCCTTCCGCTCCGAAGAATAATTCCTGCCCGTACACAAATCGATCCGCGTGGAGCGTCCTATCCTTGAAAGCGGTGAGAACCACAGCACATATCCGAAGCACCGTGGAATCCTGGTATCGCCAGCATGGACCCGCTCTGCTCCTGTTCGGTATCGCGCTCGCCGGCGATCGGGACCGCGCTCAGGATGCTGTGCACCAGATCTTCCTCAAGCTTTTGGAGCACTCGGACCTGGAGCGAATCGCAGCTGTCCGCACCTACTTGTTTTGCGCCTTGCGCAACACGATCCTGACCGGTGTCAGGCGTCAGGGCAGGGACCTGGCGCTGGAACAGGCGGACGGCCCGTGGTTCGAGTCCCCAAATCGGGACTACGTGGAGGAGTTGAGTGTGAGACGCGCTTTGGGCGGCCTTCCGGAGGACCAGCGCGAGGTCACAATCCTGCACATTTGGGGTGGCCTTACCTTCGCGGAGGCGGCCGAAGTCCTTGGTATCAACGCCAATACGGCTGCGGCGCGCTATCGGTACGCCTTGGCCAAACTGCGCGACACGCTGTCGGCGAAAAAGGGGGTAGTCGCAAGTGAGCGGCCAAATGGATGATCATCGGATCGAAGAGTATTTGAAGAGCTTTCGTCCACTGAGTCCGGCGCCGTTGCCGCGGCCCGGAAGGCAATGGAGGCTCGTTGCGCTGGCTGCGGCCGCCGCGCTGGTGATCGGCCTCTTAGTCGTTCCGCGGTCCCGCCGCCTCCCATCCGGACCGGCCGTGCCCGAACCAATCACCATCGGCAGTGCCAACAGTCTGCTTGCCACTTCCTCTTCTTGGAAAGAGGCAATCGACGATGCCGGCTTCGCTTTCCGCTCGTCGCGAGAGGACGTTGCTCCCTTTTCAAGAAGCGCCCTGGAATTTCTAAGTCAGGAGGATCTCTCAAAATGAATCGCTACAAGAACTCGAAAACCCGGCTGCTCGCTGCAGTTCTCACTTGGACCCAGGTCCTTACGGCCCAACCAGCCGCTGAAACGAGGCTGGGGGACAACGCCGCGTTGCGATATTGGTCCGCCTTTGCACAAATGCGGGATTCTTCGGTCAGCCCGGAGCAGGCCAAGGAACTCCAGGCGATCCTCGAAGGGACCGCGCCCTATGACGACTTGAAACACCGCGAGCTTGTCGAGCGCAATCGCCTCGCCGTCGAGACACTGCGTCGCGGTACGGAGCTTTCGAACTGTGATTGGGGTCTGGAGTATGAACTCGCCTCCGGAGCTCCCATCGAACACGTTCGCAAGGCATTGGCGCTGGGACGCCTGAACGTTCTCTATGCAATGCACCAGTTGCAGATCGGGGATCGGCCGGGAGGCATTCGAACGCTGGCGGCCGGCCTCCGCTTTTCCGCCGATGTGGCCTCCGGCGGGCCGGTCATGGCTGCAGTCGCCGGCAAGACCCTTCTGCTCTCGCATTTTCGGCTGGTTGCGTTTGCGGCGGTGGAGCAGGCTCTGTCTTCGCCCGAAAAGGCCTCAATCTCCTCCGCCCTGGGCAGAATTGGAGCCGAAGGCATCGACTGGCAAGCGGCGATTCGGCGGGAATTTGAGGTCCTCGAGCGGTCCGGCGTATCCGGTCTGGCCGCGGTGCGGGAACACTACCGGCGTACCCTGCAGAATCCCGCGCAACTTGCGGATCTGGAAAAGGCGATTGCAAGCACGCCGAAGGCGGTTGCGGCGCGGATCACGAGTCCGCGGCGAATTCTCGACCAGAAGCGAGAACTCGACGAACAGCTTCGAGCGGCCCGCCTTCGTCTTCGCGAATAGGCGAGCCCCGGGCTGGCTTTTCGATCGTGGACTAGGTGAGGCGGCCCTCGTCGTTGCATGTTAGATTGGTAACAAGCAATACCCGTGTCTTTATCCCCCGCTGGTGAGGAATTTCAACGCCTCGTCCAACTTATGCAGCGACTTCGGGCCCCGGACGGTTGTCCCTGGGACCGGGAGCAGACCTTCGACTCCATTAAGCGGTACACGCTTGAGGAAACCTACGAAGTCATCGACGCCATCGACGCTCGCGACTGGAACGGCCTGAAGGAAGAGCTCGGCGATCTGCTTTTGCAGCCCGTTTTTCACGCCCAGATGGCTGCCGAGGAAGGTCTGTTCGACGTTGCCGATTCGCTGCGCGCCATCAATGAAAAGCTGATTCGCCGCCATCCGCATATCTTCGGTGACGCCACTGCGGAGACGGCCGGCGACGTGAAACGAGTGTGGGATGCTATCAAGGCCGGCGAAAAATCCGAGGCGCCAAAGGGCCGCCTGGACGGAATCTCGAAATCGCTGCCCGCGCTGATGGAGGCCAAGGAGATCTCGGCCCGCGCTGCCAAGGCCGGCTTCGATTGGGCCAACGCCGGCCAGGTGGTGGAGAAGTTGCACGAAGAGTTGGAAGAGCTGGGACGCACCGAGACGCCTCGCGAAAAGGAAGACGAAATGGGTGACCTGTTCTTCGTCCTCGTCAATCTCGCGCGCTTCCACAATGTCGACCCGGAGCTGGCCCTGCACCGCGCGAACGCCAAGTTCAAGAAACGCTTCGCGCACGTTGAGATGCGGGCGGCCCAGGACGGCCGGATCTTTGAAGAGACCCCGATCGAGGAGTTGGAGGCCTATTGGACCGAGGCGAAAAAACAATGATAGAAGTTCGCACCATCACAGCGATTGAAGACCTGCGGGAAGCGGTCCGCCTGCAGAAAGTGATCTGGGGTTTCGAGGATCTGGAACTGCTGCCGGTGCGGCTCTTCGTTGTAGCGAATAAGGTCGGCGGCCAGACCATGGCCGCCTTCGACGGCGAAAAGATGGTCGGCTTTTTGATTGCCGTGCCCGGCATCCGCACGGGCGGCGAGTGCTATCTGCACAGCAACATGATGGGCGTGCTGGCCGAGTATCGCAATGCCGGCGTGGGCCGCCAGTTGAAGTTCGCGCAACGCGAGGAAGCATTGAGCCGCGGGTTCAAGCTCATCGAATGGACCTTCGATCCGCTGGAGCTCAAGAACGCCTTTTTCAACGTGGAGCGTCTTGGCGCCGTTGTGCACCGGTACGTGCTGAATCAGTACGGCGTCACCACCAGCCGCCTCCATGGCGGACTCCCGACCGACCGTTGTATCGCCTCCTGGTACCTGGACCGGCCCGCGCCCGCGCGCACCCCGGTGATCGAGCGCATCGACGTTCCGAATGAGATCGCCACGCTGCGCCTCGAACAGCCCGCCGAGGCGCGCCGCCTGCAGGGGTCGATCTCGGAACGCTTCCTTGAGTACCTCCGCCGCGGCCTGGCTGTCACGGCTTTTGAGCGAGGGGAGACCCACAGCTCGTACCTCTTTACGGAGTGGAAGTAACCATGCCTTTCCAAATCGACGAAATCCGCCTGCGTCAGGCCGGCATGCCGCTGGTGAAGTTTTTC
>VFZO01000152.1 GCA_016871155.1 Acidobacteriota bacterium
ATTCGGAAAACGCCGTGAATCGCCGTGTCATGATCCTGTTGTTTCGCAAGGGAACCAGGATCGTGGCGTCCGATTGGCCATGCCCGCGGGTTTCGGAGGGCGTGAACGGTTGCAAGGCGCGCTTTCACAAAAACGGCGCGCAGAATCTGCAACCGGCCGAGCGCCGCCGAGAGTTTGCCGCGACCAAGGACACCTTCGCCTGCCGCTTCTATCAACGGCGCGTCGAGACCTCGCCCTGCGAAGGCGTTGTGGTGCCGGTGACGGATCCGAACACCATACAACTGGCGCTCGATTCGCCCCACTTTCTGCCGGGCGAGGAGAATCTGGAACTCACCTACACCATCACCGGGCCGCTGAGTCACGTGGTGAGCGTGGAGGCGGTGGTGAAGAGGAAAGAAGGCGACAAGGCGGAGGTCGCCCGCTTCCCGATACCCGGACCGTATAACGCATCCGGCAAGTTCGATTGGCTGGGCGGCAACGTGACCGACCCTGAAATGGATACGTTCTTGGCGTTGAAGAAGTCACCCTACGAGGTGCAACTGATCCTCACCGATACGGGCGGAAATAAGCGGGAGTCGAACAAAGAGCTTTTGGAAGTCCTGGTGCACAGTGTCGAGATCAAAGTGGATCTGCCCGCGGGCCTTTCACTTTCCGCGGCCGACAAGAAAGCCGTTGAGACGCTAAAGACGGCTCTGGACGGCGGAACCGAACCACGCCTGATTCTGGATAGCACCTTGTTCAAAACGCGGTCCAGCCAGATGAACGACGACACGGCCACCGATGTCTATGAGACAAAGTGGAAGAACGGCCCCACTGTGCCGTTCCTGGCCAAACTGCTGCTTAGGAAGAAGGACAATACCGGTCTCCGCTCCGTAAAGGTGTTAAAAGGAGCCCGCGTGCTCTGGAACATGCGGTTCCCCGATGACGGCGAAGAGCGGATCTTGCTGGCGACGCGTGGCGTGCACGCGGCCGCGGATACATTCATCACCAAAGTGAGCGCGCACAAGAAGGATGCCTCGGAGCCAAAAGGCCGGACGGCTCACATGGATCTGCGAGGCATGCGCGGCACACAGGCCGCCCGGGACGGCGCTTCGAAGAACCATTGGAAGGCGATGGACAGCGCCTGGAAGATGACCAAGGCCGCGCAGCGAATTTGGAACGTTCATACCGAGTGCGGAACCGGGAAGTTCGCCGATTACGATACGGGTGTGTTCTTCCTGCCGGGCCGCATGGCGGGCGATACCCACATGATCAAAGCGTGCGCCGATCACGACGGGAAGTTCGACACCGCGGACCAGACCGCCTTCGGCGCCATGAGCGGCGACCGGTCGTCCAGTGAACAGCACTTTACGATCTGGCGGCGCATTCTGATCCACAAGAACTACTACTCTGGCGCCGCCACCACACCGCTCAATCTCGCCGATCTCGACGAATACCACAAAGCTGCCGTGCTGTTTGAAGCGGCGCCAGGCTTGGTGGCCGAGAACATCCAGGCGCGATGGAAGACGGCCTATCAGACCTCGATCGCCGAGCTTGGCGGGGATGATCCCTTTATCAAAGCGGCCTGCATGGACGATCCGGAGCTCTGGGCCGTTAAGTTCAAAGACTGGAATGCATACAAAGACGCCCGCACGTTTGGTCTGGCGCTGTTCGGCCCCAGCGAGAGCCAATACCCGGCTTGGTGCGACGACAGGGCCGAGACCGTCTATCTGCGGACGGCCAAGGAATTTCCGTTTTCCGGCGAGGGCATGACCTTGTTCCGGTTTACGAAGTTTGGCGCGCACAACAAAGTCGGCACCACGGCCACTGTGGGGTTGGCCCCGGCGATCGACGGCTTCACGGACCGAACTCATGGAGTGTTCTTCGTGTTCAAGAACGGCAGCGTGAAGGGTACGTTCATTCACGAGGTTGGCCACACGGTCTTCCTGGCCCATGCGCGCGGGCACTTCAACAACCCTACCGACTCCGATACAGGCGACCAACCGGCCGGCTGGCAGCAGAACGCGCACGATGCCGGCGAGTACTGTGTAATGTCCTATCACGGAACAAAACCGACGAATCTTTGCGGATTGTGCCAGCTCAAGCTGCGAGGATGGGATTACATGAAGATCGATCGAACGGGAGCAGTGAGCTGAGATGCCTGGGCGCCTCGTGCCAGGACTGCTTGGATTGCTCTTCCCTCTGACAGGTTGTGTGAATATGCTCGGAAACACTGATACTCCAGCCACCGCCACGGCGGTGCTTTACAACGGCAGGCAGGTGCAGATCCTCGTCGCACATGCGCCGGGCGGCGCGCTGCAGACGGCGCAGTTCCGCGAGACGCGCGCCGACCTGGGCGAGACGGAGAAGCTGCGGGATCTCTCATGGGAGAAGCAGGTTCCGGCCGGCGTGCCCCTGATCTTGCCGGAGAGCGGGCATCTTCTTGAAAAGATCGAGGACTTCTGGGTCGCCTGGCTCGCGGATTCGTCGCTCCATGCGATTGCGAGAACGGCGGCCAAGCCGGTGACGGTGGCTCTCGCCGCCGGTGAACGGTTGATTGACCGGCCGATCGTGGTGCTCAGCAAAGAGCTGCATGTCTTCACCTGGAAGGGCCGGACTCTGACGAAACATCGTCTCCGCCCCAGCGGCGAAACGGTCACCGAGTCTCTGCTCGAATTGGACTACGACGTGCTGCACTCGCGAACCGCGCCCGTGCCCGCCAACGACGATGACGCCACATTGGTTGGCGCCGTGGGGATGAAAGACGGAAAGCTGGTGGCGAGCGCGTTGTACGTCCGAGGCCCGAAGGCGTTGCGGGTGGATGCGGTGCACGCGGACAATTGGAGGCCGATGCCCGCGCAATCGATCGGCGTCCACGCGGGAACGGCCATCCGGCCGGCCATCGCGCTGGTCGCTCGCGACGCGGCCGGCAAATATGCGCTGTTGGAAGCGGTGTTTGAGTACCAGAAGCGCGAGTCCGGCTGGTCGGAAACGGTGTTCCAGTCGCTGCAGCCGGATCAGTTGAAATCCGCGGCGGTTTTTTACTACAAGACACAGGACTCGCCGGAGCCCTTCGCGGTCGCGGTGGATACGAAGAACCGAGTGATTCAGCCCCGGAACGCGCGTCACCAGATCGTTCGAAGAGATGCCGGCGACGGCTACACGTTTCCCATCGTGACGACAAACGCAAGCCGCTACGAAGTGATTGGAACGTCCCAGCTCAATACGTTTTGAAAAAAGCTTCCGTGGTCCTTGTCCATCCTCGCAATCCGCTGAACATCGGTGCGGCGGCGCGGGCCATGGCCAACTTTGGCTTCGAACAGTTGCGGCTTGTGGAACCCTATCGCGTGGCCTCGGACGAAGCCCGCAGCGCCGTTCACGCCGAGGAGTTGCTGCTGGCGGCGCGCGAGTTTGCCACAGTGGGTGAGGCCGTGGCCGATTGTCACGTCGTGTGTGGAACGACGGCGCTGGGCCCCCGCGAGTTGAACGTTCCTCTGTACGACTTGGAGGAGGCCGCAATACGGATCCGCAAGGCGCGGGGCCGTGTAGCGATCCTGTTCGGCAGCGAGAAGTTCGGCTTGTCGAACGACGACATGTCGCACTGCCATTGGCTGGTGCGTATTCCGGCGATTCCCGCGCACCGGTCCATGAACCTGGGCCAAGCGGTCGCGGTGACGCTCTATTCCGTTTCACGCCGGCGGGAGCACGCCGTGGTCGAAGCGTCCAGCAAAGCCGACGCCGGGTCGAACGAGAGGATCGTGCAGTTGTTGCTCGAAGCGTTGGGTGAGAGCGGGTATCTGAAGCCGCCCTCCGATGCGTCGCAGACGTTGAAGACACGGCGGTTGATTCAACGGATGGGATTGTCGGCGAAGGATGCCGAGGTCGTGCAGGGAATGCTCCGCCAGGTGCTTTGGAAATTGCATAAGATGTGAAGCGCCATGCTCTCACGCCGCGCTTTCCTCTCGCTTGCCGCCGCCTCTCCGCTGCTGCCGGCCAATCCGCCAAACTTGAAGATCACCGGCATCGAAGTGGTCAGGCTCAAGTTTCCCGGCAAAACGCCCCGGAAGCGGAACTCGATTATTGAGAGCGGCGGCGGCGCGCCCGGCATGAACATTCTGGAGATCCACACCGACGCGGGCATTACGGGACGCTCGACGGCCGAGCGCGTGCCGCTTATCGAGAGCGACCTGCTGCCGCGTATCAAGGGCGAGAATCCATTCTTCGTCGAGCGGATTTGGGACCGCATGTACCGGCACAATCGCAAGCCAGTAGCGAAGGGCGAATATATTCGCGCGATGGGCGCCGTCGACATCGCGGTGTGGGACATCATCGGAAAAGCGCTGGGACTGCCGGTTTATAAAGTTCTTGGCGCCTACAACGAGAAGATTCGTGTCTACGCGGCCGGCGGTTACTACGAGGAAGGGAAGGGGCTTCGGGAGCTGGCGGCCGAAATGGAAGGCTACGTCAAGGAAGGCTTTCAGGCCGTGAAGATGAAGGTTGGTTGGCGGGCGTTGCCGCTGAAGGACGATGCCGAGCGCGTGCGCGTCGTGCGCGATGCCGTGGGCCCAAAGGTCGATATTCTCATCGACGCCAACAACGCCTGGGACGCCTACGATGCGATTCGCTTCGGGCGGCTTGTCGACAAGTACGACTTGTATTGGTTCGAGGAACCGGTGGAGCCCGACGATTTCAAGGGTTGCGCCGAGGTAAAGCAGGCGCTGGACATCCCAATCGTCGCGGGCGAAAACGAATTCACCCGTTGGGGCGCCCGTGAGTTGATCGAAGCGCGGTCGGCCGACATCCTGAACTTGGACACGGTGTGGGCCGGCGGCATCACCGAGTATCGAAAGATCGCGGCCCTGGCCTCGGCCCACCATGTGCCGGTGGCGCCGCACGGCGACCCCCATATGGCCGTGCACCTGCTGGCGTCTACGCCGAACACGTTGATCATGGAGACGTACCCAGGCGTGACCAGCAAGTACAATCCGGTAATGCCGTTGTTTCCGGTGAAGAACGGTTTCGTCGACGCTCCGTCGAAGCCGGGAATCGGCTACGACATCGAGCCGGCGCTGATTCAGAAGTACCGCGTCTGATTTCTTGCTTTACCCTCACCGCCGGTGCGTTTGCCGCGCCATCTAAACTAGAGATGTACCCATGCCTTCCCCCACGGCATTTGACGTCATCGTGATTGGCGCCGGCCACGCCGGCTGCGAGGCCGCGCGCGCCTGCGCCCGGCTGGGACTTCGCACCGCCATGATCACGATGAACATTGACCTGATCGCGCAGCTTTCCTGCAACCCCGCCGTTGGCGGCATCGCCAAAGGGCATCTGGTACGCGAAATCGACGCCTTGGGCGGCGTGATGGGATTGATGGCGGACGACGTCGGCATTCAGTTCCGCCTGCTGAACACCAGCCGGGGGCCGGCGGTTTGGTCGCCGCGCGCCCAATGCGACAAGAAACAGTACCGGCTCCGCATGAAGGAGTGGCTGGAACAGGAGCGCAATCTTCGTATTCTGCAAGCGGAGGTCGCCTCGCTCGACATCCACGCCGGTGCGATTCGGGGCGTTCATCTTCGCGACGGGCGGTCGCTGCAATCCCCGGCGGTGGTCATCACGACAGGAACGTTTCTGAATGGGCTCGCCCACGTCGGGGAGAACAAGACGAACTGCGGCCGCAACGGGGAAGCGCCTTCGAACCTGCTCGGGGCTCAGATCCGCTCCCTGAACCTGCAATGGACCCGCCTGAAGACCGGCACGCCGCCGCGCCTCGACGGGCGGTCGCTCGACTGGTCCCGCTTCGAACCGCAATTGGGCGACGAGGTTCCAACGCCGTTCTCCTTCCTAACCGGCCGCATTGAGCGCGAGCAGATCAAGTGCTACATAGCGTTTACGAGCGATGAAACCCATCGGGTTCTTCGCGAGAATATCCATCGTTCACCGCTCTATAGCGGTGATATTGAAGGAGTCGGTCCTCGCTACTGCCCTTCTATAGAGGATAAGATCGTCAAGTTCCCGGACAAGCCCCGCCATCAGATCTTCCTGGAACCCGAGGGCCTGGATACCAATGAGGTGTATGTCAACGGGATGTCGACGTCCATGCCGATCGACGTACAGACCGCGATGATCGCCTCCGTGCCCGGCCTCGAGGACGCCGAGATGATCCGTCCCGGTTATGCCATCGAGTATGACGCGGTCGACCCGCGAGAACTCAACCACGCGTTGGAGGTCAAGAAGGTCCGGGGGCTTTTCCTGGCCGGGCAGATCAACGGAACCTCCGGTTACGAAGAGGCCGCCTGTCAGGGGCTGATCGCCGGTCTCAACGCCGCCTGCCGGGTAGGCGGACTGGATCCGCTGCACATCCCCCGAACCGAGGCCTATATCGGAATTCTCATCGACGACCTGATTACCAAGGGCGCCGACGAGCCATACCGGATGTTTACCTCCCGGGCCGAGTACCGGTTGCACCTCCGAATCGACAACGCTGACGAGCGCCTAACCCCCGCAGGCCGGAAGATCGGGCTCGTGTGCGACAAGCGTTGGGCCCAGTTTGAGCGGAAACAGGATCAGAAGACGAGGCTCACACAGGCGCTCCAGTCCACCCGCTTGTCCCCGGCGAATTTTCCCGAGCTCGGCACCGCCCATGACGATCGTCCAAGTCTTGACGTCTGGCTGCGGCGGCCGGAGGCAAACCTGCGGCGCATCTCCCCTTGGGTGCAGAGTGTGATCGGGGAACCCGAGCTGGGCCTGCTCGACACAATCGAAACGCAAATCAAGTACTCCGGCTACCTCGATCAACAGCACCGGCAGATCTCCCGGCTAAAAGAATCCGGCGGACGCGTCATTCCCGCATCCTTAGGCTACGCCTCAATCCCCGGGCTTTCCCGTGAAATTGTCGAAAAACTCCAGCGAGTACAGCCAGAGACTCTGGGTCAGGCGGCGCGAATTCCGGGCGTAACCCCCGCGGCCGTCGCCATTTTGGAAATCTACCTGTCGAAATGACCCTGCGAGACCACCTGCAGTTCGATCTGAGCGAAAGCCAGTGGGCGGCGCTTCAGCAACACTTCGACATTTTGCTGCGCTGGAACGAACAGATGAACCTGACCGCTATTCGCGAGCCAGAAGAAATTGCGGAACGTCACTTCCGGGAAGCGCTCGCCCTCGCTCCATTCGTCCCCGCCGGCGTTCGCACATTGGTCGATGTCGGCTCCGGCGGCGGCTTTCCCGGGCTTCCTCTCGCCATCTGCCACCCTGAGATCCAGGTATCTTTGCTCGATTCCCACACCCGCAAATCGGTCTTTCTCCGCGAGGCATCGCGCGGACTGAAAAACGTCAGGGTCCTGAATCAGCGCCTGGAGTCCACCTCGCAGACCTTCGACTTGGCCACCGCGCGAGGTGTCGCCTGGGCCCACATGTTCAAATGGCTTCCGAAACTGGCGCCGGAACTCCTCCTACTGTCTACCGAAGACGAATGGAAAGAGATCCGAAAGGACCCCAAGTGGGACTGGAAAGACCCGATTCGGCTTGAAACTGGCGATCGGCGCCTTATCCTCTCGGGAAAATGTTCCACGTGGAACACTTCTACGTGACCTTCCATTAGCGAATGTTCCACGTGGAACAATCCTCTCAAGTTGTTCAACAGAGGCCGTGATACGATCTTTTGAAGGGAAAACGCGCTTGGCAAAGACCATCGCCATTGCAAATCAAAAGGGCGGCGTAGGCAAAACCACGACCTCCATCAACCTCTCGGCTTCGTTAGCTGCCAACGAGTTCCGAGTGCTCCTGGTGGACGCCGATCCGCAGGGAAATTCGACGACCGGACTTGGAATCGCGAAGGATCCGGAGAATCCATCTCTATATGATGTCCTGACGGCGGAAAAAACGGCAGCCGAGACCATCGTAAAGACCGCTTGTGAGGGCCTCGACCTGCTTCCCGGCGATCGCAGCCTGGTCGGGATCAACGTTGAGCTGGTTCAGCGGGAAAACCGCCATGCCATCCTGAAGCAGGCTCTCGCCGATGTAAGTGCGCAATACGACTACATTGTCATCGATTGCCCGCCTGCGCTGGATCTTCTGACGTTGAATGCCCTTGTCGCCGCGAACTCGGTCTTGATTCCCATTCAGTGTGAGTTCTTTGCCCTGGAGGGGATCTCGCAGCTCATGGATACGATCGAGCGGATCAAAGAGTCCTTCCAGCACGATCTGAAGACCGAGGGCATCCTCCTCACGATGTTCGACGACCGGACGAACCTCACTAAGCAAGTAGCCCAGGATTTGAAGGACTTTTTCCAGGACGAGGTGTTCAAAACCGTGATTCCGCGCAACGTCAAACTGGCCGAGGCCCCGAGCCACGGAAAACCCATTCTGCTCTACGACGTGAAGTCGAAGGGCGCGGAATGCTACCTGAATCTCGCGAAAGAGGTGATTGCCAATGAGCAAAGCGCTCGGTAAGGGCCTGAACTCGCTGCTCCCCGGCCGGCCCGCGTCGGCACCTGCGCCAGTGGCCCCGCCGGCCGCCGCGCCGAGTACGATGAAGCTGGACCAGATCCGGCCCAACGAAAATCAGCCGCGCACGAACTTCGACAACGAAAAACTTGCCGAATTGGCGGAATCAATCCGCGCGAATGGCATCATCCAGCCGTTGATCATCCGGAAACGGAACGACCACTACCAGATCATCGCGGGCGAACGGCGTTGGCGCGCCGCCCGGCTTGCCGGTCTGGAAGAGGTTCCGGTTGTCGTGCAGGATCTGTCGGACACTCGTCTGCTGGAAGTCGCGCTCATCGAGAACATCCAGCGCGAAGACCTGAACGCCATTGAAATCGCAATCGCGCTCGACAAGCTCTCCGACAGCCTGGGCCTAACCCACGAAGAGATCGCGGCGCGCACCGGAAAAAGCCGTGCGACGATTACGAACTTCATTCGGCTTCTGCGCCTTCCGGCCGACGTACAGACGATGGTCGCGGCCAACGAGCTCTCGTTGGGGCACGCCAAGGTGCTCCTGAGTCTCGACGATGAACGGCAACAGCTCGCCCTGGCCCAGCAAACGGTGAAACTGGCCCTGAGCGTCCGGCACCTGGAGGCGGCGGTCAAGAAAGCGTTCGAGCCGCCCGCGGAACCCAAGAAGCCGGAGCCGGTCGATCCGAATGTGAAAGCGGCGATCGACGAGCTCCAGAACTCGCTTGGAACGCGCGTGCGGATCGTCGGCACAACCAAAGGCCGCATCGAAATCGACTTCTACTCGCCCGATGACCTGGACCGGATCTATTCGATCATAGTCGGAAGCTAATGGTGCCGGCGGTAGGACTCGAACCTACGACCTGCGGATTATGAGACCGCCGCTCTAACCACCTGAGCTACGCCGGCACAAAAACCCAGAATAACCAACAACTTGCGTCAGTGTCAACCCCATCTGCTATATAGCGTTTGAAGCATGAACGTCATCGACTTTCAGAACGTCTCCAAGAGCTACCCCATCTACGATTCGCCCAGCGACCGTCTGAAGGAGTTGTTGACGCTCAACCACGCCACGTATCATCGGGACTTTTGGGCGCTCCGTGATGTGTCGTTCCAAGTCAAGCGCGGCGAGACCTTTTGCATCATCGGGGAGAACGGCTCGGGAAAGAGCACCATGCTGCAGATCGTGGCGGGTATTCTGCAAGCCACCTCGGGCGTCGCGAGAACCAACGGCCGCGTGGCCGCGCTCCTGGAGCTTGGTTCCGGCTTCAACCCCGAGTTCACCGGCAAGGAGAACGTCTATCTCAACGCCGCAATTCTGGGACTCTCCACCAAGGAAATCGATTCCCGGTACCAGGACATCGAGTCGTTTGCGGAGATCGGCGAATTCATCCATCAACCGGTGAAGACGTATTCGAGCGGGATGACCGTGCGCCTGGCGTTCTCGGTTGCCATTCACGTGGACCCGGATGTATTGCTGGTCGATGAAGCGCTTGCCGTGGGCGACATCTACTTTCGCCAGCGGTGCATGCGAAAAGTTCACGAGCTGCGGAAGAAGGGCGTGACCATTCTCTTCGTCTCTCACGCCATCGGCGACGTGAAGGCCATTGGAGACCGGACGATGTGGCTGGATGGCGGCGTGGTGCGGGAAATCGGCGAGACGGAAGCGGTGGTCTCGAAGTATCTGGCCTACATGGTGGAGAAGGACTCGCGATTCCTGGAGCTCGGCAAGCATCCGGAACAGAGTGGTCCGGCCACGGCGGCGCCGGAGATTGTGCGGTCGATTCCGAATGTGGATCATCGCCACGGCGATGGCCGCGCGGAGGTGATCGGCATCGCCGTGACCAATGAAAATGGGGTTCCGGTGCACTTGATTGCGCCAGGCTCGAAGGTCGTGGTGCGGATCAGCGTTCAGGCGAAACAGGCTGTGTTGAACCCCAACATCGGCTTCATGCTGCGCAACCATCTGGGTGTGGACTTTGCAGGCACCAATACGCTGCGCGAAGGACATCAACTGGGCGAACTCTGGCCCGGCGATATCGTGACAGTGGACTTCCACTTGGCGCTGCCGGAACTGTATCCTGGTTCCTTCTCCTTCTCACCTGCGATCGCCGATGGGAACCTGAGTCACTACAAGATGTGCGACTGGATCGACAACGCGCTCACGCTGCAGATGGGTCACGGCGAAGGGCAAATCTACGGATACCTGCATCTGCCCTGCCGCGTGGAGGTGAACTCCCGCCTCTCGGCCGAGGTGGCGAATGAGCGTTGAGTTCACCGGGGAACGGGTCATCCCAGGGGAGGTCGACGTCGACCTGTGGAATGAACACGTGGCCCGGTACGTGTTCGCCTCTCGCCTGGCGCGACGGAAGCGGGCGCTCGACATCGGCTGCGGCGCCGGCTACGGCTCGGCGGAGTTGGCCGCGAACGCATCGCACGTAACCGGCGTGGATGTCAGCGAGGAGGCGGTCGCCTACGCGCGCGAGCACTACCAACGTTCGAATCTGAAGTTTGAGCTGGGTTCGGCCACGGCCCTGCCTTTCGAGGACGGCAGCTTCGATCTGGTCGTCGCCTACGAAGTCATCGAGCATCTGGACGAATGGCCGAAGTTGTTGGACGAAGCCAAACGCGTGCTCGCGCCCGGCGGCCAGTTCGTGGTCTCCACGCCGAACAAGTCTTACTACGCGGAGTCGCGGGCGGCGTCCGGTCCGAACCCCTATCACGCGCACGAGTTCGAGTTCGCCGAGTTCCAACAGGCCTTGGCGATGCAGTTCCCGCACACCTTGCTCTTCACCGAAAATCACTCCGATGCCATTGTGTTCCGGCCGGCCGCGAACAGCCACTCCCCGGTCGCCGACGTCCGGCTGGATGGCGACGGCGCCGTTCCGGAGGAGTCGCACTTCTACATCGCGGTGTGCGCCATGGAGCCCATGACCGGCGCGCCCTCCTTTCTGTACGTTCCCACTTCGGCCAACGTCCTGCGCGAGCGCGAACGCCATATTCAAAGGCTGAAAGAGGAGCTGGCGAAAAAAGACGGATGGCTGAATGAATCGCGCGAAAGCCATGCCGGACTGGTGAAACTGCACAGCGCGCAGACCGCCGAATTGAAGCAGCGTAACGAGTGGGCGATGCGTTTGAATGAGGAATTGCGCGGCGCGGGGGAGCGCATCGCCGGGTTGCAGGGAGAGTTGACGGAGACCCAGACCGCCGCGAAGGAAGCCGTGGACGCCTACGAACGCGAAGCCGCTCGCGTGGGCGCCGAACGCGACGAAGCGATCCGTTGGGGCACCGCGAAGGAGAAGGAGTTACTGCAACACTTGGAGGCCGCTCGCGCCGAGTTGGCCAAGTGCGTCACGCTGCTCGATAAGGCGGAAGCCGCCGTCGTTGAGCGAACCGAGTGGGCGCTCTCCCTGGACAAGCAGGCCGCGGCCCTCCGCGAAGAGTTGGAGGCGGTGAAGAGTTCGCGCTGGCTTCGGTTGGGGCGGCGTATTGGTGTTGGGCCGAAGTGATTGCGCTGTTGACGCGGCTGGTCCGCAATCTCCCTCTACTTCTCATTTCGCCGTTCCTTGTGGCCATACCGATAGTGGCAATTGTGGTGCAGGACTGGCTATTCCGCCTAGGCGGCCGGCGGCGTTTGGAGCCGGACACACAACCCGCGCTGGACGGGGCCACGATCGTGATTCCAAACTGGAATGGGCGCGATCTGCTCGAGAAGTACATGCCGTCGATCCTGGCGGCAACGCAGGGGAATCCGAAACACGAGATCATCGTCGTCGATAACGCCTCCACCGATGGCAGCGCCGCGTATCTTCGACAGAACTTTCCCTCGGTACGCGTTCTGGAAATGGATCGCAACTACGGGTTTGGCGGCGGCTTGAACCGCGGAATCGCCGAGGCCCGGAACGATGTCGCCGTGCTGTTGAATTCCGATATGCGGGTGGACCCCGGTTTCCTGGCCCCTCTTCTGGCGGGCTTTTCGGATGCGACGGTCTTCGCGGTCTCGTGCCAGATCTTCTTCTCTGACCCCGCCAAAGTCCGCGAGGAAACGGGTTTGACACAGGCCTGGTGGGAGAACGGCGGCCTGCGCGTCCGGCATCGAATCGACGAGCGGGTGACGTCGGCGTTCCCGTGCTTCTATGGCGGCGGCGGCTCGACAGCCGTCGACCGGAGAAAGTTTCTGGCGCTCGGCGGTTTCGATGAGCTGCTGGCGCCGTTTTATCTGGAAGACACCGACCTCGGTTTCATGGCCTGGAAGCGCGGCTGGAAGGTCCTATATGAACCGCGGTCGGTGGTGTGGCATGAGCATCGCGGAACGATTGGAAAGAAGTTCTCGCAGAGCTACATTCAATCGATCCTGAAAAAGAACTTCCTGCTCTTTTGCTGGAAGAACATCCATGAGTGGCCGCGCTTGGCGGGGCATTTCGGGTTCTCGCTGGCCGGTGCGTGGCTCAGCGTATTGTTCGGCGATTCGTTTGAACGGCCGAATCCGCTGGCGCTTTGGAAGGCGTTCGTCCAGTTGCCGGGCGCGCTCCGCAGCCGGTGGATGGCCTGCGAACTCGCCGCGATTTCGGACACGGAGGCGTTTCGCCGGCCCATGCCCGGCTACTTCCGGGATCGTTTTTCGGTGCTGCCTCCGAAAGAGGTGCGTCCGTCGGTCCTGTTTTTGTCGCCCTATCCGGTGTGCCCGCCAATTCACGGCGGAGGCGTGTTCATCTACCAGACGTTGAAAGAGCTTGTGAAGCACGCCGATGTGCATCTGCTGGTCCTGCTCGACGAGGACTGGCAGGAGGCGGCGCACGAAGAGTTGACCGCGCTGTGTGTGTCGGCCGAGTACCTGGTCCGGTTGGAAGGATGTCCGAAGGGGCTGGGCTCGCTGACGCCCTACGCCGTGCGCGAGTTTTCCAACGACGATCTGCGTTGGGCAATCCACCGGACCATCCTGCTGCGCGAAGTGGACGTGGTGCAGTTGGACTACACGAACATGGCACAGTATGCCGAGGACTTCGAACAGATCGCCAACATTTTGTTTGAACACGATGTGTACTTTCAGTCGATCGGCCGTTCGTTGGCGAAGGATGGTTGGAAGCGGCCGGCCGCCTGCTATGAGTATTTGCGCGCGCTCCGGTATGAATTGACGATGCTGCCCAAAATGGACCGCATTCAGATGTGCAGCCAGTCCAACGCGGACTACCTGCTGGAGTTCGCGCCTGCTTTGGCGCCCAGGCTGCAACCGGGCCTGCGGGCGGGAATCGACACGAAACGGTATGGATTCCGCGTGGACGGGCGCGAGCCCGGCACGCTCCTCTTTCTCGGAAGTTTCCGCCACCTGCCAAACCGCGAGGCGCTGGATTGGTTTCTCCGGAACGTATGGCCGTTAATCGTGGCCGGGCACCCCGCCGTTCGGTTGGTGATCATCGGCTCGGACGCCCCGCCGCGGCATTCGCTGCCGTCCATCGGGACGATCGAGATGGTCGGTTTTGTCGAGGACGTGCGCGAGGCGTTGGCGCGGTATGCGGTGTTCATCTGCCCGATTTTGACCGGCAGCGGCGTCCGGGTGAAGTTGTTGGAAGCCTACGCCGCGGGAATTCCGGTTGTATCGACGACGGTTGGGGCCGAGGGGCTGACGCAGTTCGACGGCGACACCTGCCTGCTGGCCGACACGCCCGCCGATTTCGCCGCGCGGACAGTGGAGCTGTTGACAGACGTCGACAAGGCGGGCGCCGTTGCCGTCCGCGCCCGGAAGCACGTGGTCGAAAACTGGGATATGGAGACCATCACAGCCGGGCTAGCGAAGTCGTACGTGGAAGCGGTCGAGAGCAAGCGAGAGCGCTAAGCCCGCCGGCGCAGCGACGTTCCAGAGAAGAGCACTCCATCGCTAAAGAGCTTCGGGGATATGGCGCCACGGTTCGTCCGCCGTGAACCAAATACGGCATCCGCTACGCGTCTAGAAAAGTATGCACGTCTCACTAGTGTCCGGTAAACTTTCCGGTGGTATCCAGCAAGCGTCCTGTTTGCAATGAGATACGCGGATTTCGAGTCGGGAACGATTTCAGCCGCGAAAATTCGATTTTCCGGGTCCGGACGCA
>VFZO01000153.1 GCA_016871155.1 Acidobacteriota bacterium
ACTGGCCCGCCCTCGGAAAGGGGATTCTGATCAAATCCGGCACGGGAGTGAGGCGTTGGTGTATACTGTGGGGGTCCGGGAGACCCAAAATGGAAATCCCGGATACTTACTCTCGCCAAGGGACCGCCGTAACCGGTTCCGCAGGGAGATCCCCGTGAAAAATTCTCTACTGACCCTTCTCGCGCTTTTCGCTTCCGCGATTCCCGCGTTGGCGCAAACGGCTAACGCCATGCTCAACGGCGTAGTCCGCGACTCTTCCGGCGCGATCGTGCCGAACGTCCCGGTATCGGTGCGCAATGACCAGACGAACGTGACCCGGCAGACGGTGTCGAATTCGGAAGGCCGCTACGTGGTTTCGGACCTGGTGCCCGGCATGTACACGATCACGGCGGCATACCAAGGATTCAAGCGGCTGGAGCGCGGCGGCATCGCGCTCCGCGTCGGCGACCGCGTATCGATCGATCTGAATCTCGAAGTGGGCGCGCAGACGGAGCAGGTGTCGGTAACGGCGGTGGCTCCGCTGTTGCGCGTCGACGACGCGCAGACCGGACTCGTCATCGACAACCGCCGCATTCAGGAGTTGCCCCAGTACAATCGCAATCCACTCGCTTTCGCGCAGTTGACCCCGAACGTCAACGGGACCTCGGATCAGGGCGGATACTCAGGCGACTTTCGCATCAATGGCGGACGCACCGCGCAGGCGGAGTACGTGATCGACGGTATCCCCGTGACCACGGGGTATCGCCATGACGTGCCGCCGTCGGTGCCGTCGATGGAAGCGATCGGAGAGTTCAAGGTGATCACCAACGGGCTGTCGGCCGAGTACGGACGGCTCTCGGGCGGAGTCGTGACGCTCGTGACGCGCGCAGGCACCAACGCCTATCACGGGTCCCTCTACGAGTTTTTCCGCAACGACAAGCTCAACGCCAACGATTGGAACTCTAACCGCTTCGGGCGCGCCAAGGGCGTCTTCCATGACAACGTGTTCGGCGGCACCTTCGGCGGCGCGGTGAGAATTCCCAAACTCTATAACGGCCGCGATCGCACGTTCTTCTTCCTCAACTACGAAGGCACGCGGAACCGCACGGGAAGCAACGCGCGCCTCGGTTCGACACCAACCGACCCCGAGCGGAGCGGCGATTTCTCGCGCACGCTGATCGACCGGGGCGCGCTCGCGCAGATTTTCGATCCGCTCACGGCAAGCGTAGAGAACAACCGCGTGGTGCGGCAGCCGTTCGCCGGGAATCGCATCCCGACCAGCCGTATCAACCCGATCGCGCGCCAGTACCTGGGCTTCTATCCGCAGCCGAACCAGGCGCCGCTGCCGAATTCGAGCCACGACAATAACTTCGTTGGCGCGAGCACCAACCCCTCGAACAACAACCGCTGGACGGGACGTCTCGACGAAAACTGGAGCAGCCGCCACGCCACACACTTCACGATCACGCACTTCGATTTCGATTCGGTGAGTCCGCGCTGGTTCTCGGCGCTGCAAACGGCGTCGGTGTCGCGCCAGCAAGCCTACACGATTTCGCTCGATCACACCTACACGCTCACGCCGACCACTCTGTTGAACCTTCGCGGCGGCGTGGTTCGTTCTATCATCGCGAGCAACAGCGAGATCGACGCCGATACCTCGGGCTGGGCGTTCCAGCGCGAGATCACCACGCTCGTCGGCACTACCCGGAATCGCGCGCCGTCGATCGGCACCGGCGACACGATCACGGCGCTGGGCGGCGGCGCGGTCAATGACGCCCGCGATACCAGCTACACCGCATCGGCTTCGGTGCAGAAGCTGTTGGGCCGCCACACGATCAAGTTCGGATACGAGCATCGCCGGTACTATTCGAACGTCACCACGGGCGGCAGCTTCAACATGGCCACGCAGCGCAGCGTCACGTCGCAGTTCTTCGATACGCCCACCACCGGATCGGGCTTCGCGAGTTGGCTGCTGGGAGCGGTGACGGGCGGTTCTGGAACGCAGTTGGCGGGACCGGCTTCCCTGCAAAAGTACCACGGCGCGTATTTGCAGGACGACATCAAGCTCACGAACAAGCTCACCGTGAACCTCGGCATGCGCTGGGACTTCGAGCCTCCGCGCACCGAGCGGTACGACCGGAACATTTTCTGGGACAAGTCGTACAAATGGGACTGGAATCCCAACGCCGGTTGGAACTGGGGGGAGATGAACCGGCTGGCGGGCGCAAGCATGGCGCAGCCGGAGTGGATGGACAAGGGCATCTTTGGGCGCGTGGCGATCATGGGCAGCAAGGAGTACCCGGGCCGCACGCTGCAGAACTCGCGTCCGTACCAGCTCGCTCCGCGGGTCGGCGTGGCGTGGCAGTTGATGCCGCGCACAGTGCTGCGCGCCGGCTACGGGATCAACTGGCTCACGCTCACCGGCAGCACATTCATGAATGGCGCGCCATGGAACGTCGGCTACGGCGATCTGGCGCGGCTGATCCAGGGGGGATCGCCGGACAACGGACTTACGTTCCCGCAGACGTTCAATACTCCGATGCCGGGCGGCGCGGGCTACATCGGCCTGACGCGTGACATCGCCGAGTTGAACCGCCGCGTGATGGGCAACTGGTTCATCGCCTCGGATCGCAACATCAACCCCGGCCACGAGCACGTGTTCCAACTCGGGTTGCAGCGCGAAGTTGGCGCGGGCGACAACGCATGGGTGTTCGAACTGAACTACTCCGGGAACCTCGGGCGCAGCCTGCCGTTCTGGCATGGGCTCGGCGAGCACATTCTGCCGAACGCGGTTCACATTCTGGGGCCGCTCGGTAACCGCCTCAATACGCAGGTGCCGAATCCGTTCTTCGGACAGGTTCCTGCCAACACGGGCAACGGGGGACGCAACATCTCGTACGGACGCCTGTTCACGCGGCATCCGCTGTGGAACGAAGTTTGGACCGTGGGTGAAGGGCTCGGCATGTCGAACTATAACGCGGGCTATCTTCAAGCGGAGCACCGTTTCGCCAAGGGCTTCGGTTTCCTTGCCAACTACACGATCAGCAAGCTGCTGAACGACGTAGGCGCCTACGATGGACAATTGATGCAGGGTCCGGGCGGACAGGGATTCCCGCAGGCGGGTCTGCCGCTCAGCGACATCTATGGCATCTCGAACTCCGACATCTCGCAGAAGCTGCTGTTCAACTATTCGTGGGACGTGCCGGTGGGCCGCGGACGCCGGTTCCTGGGGTCGCCCTCGACGTTCGGAACGAAGCTGCTCGATCAAGCGGCGGGCGGTTGGCGCCTGGCGGGTACCACGACGTTCCGCACGGGATTTCCGGTTCTCGTTTTCACGCCCTCGGGCGGAGTCGGCGGGTTGGGAAGCCAATGGTACAACATCGGACACAGCCGCACGGCGCGGCCCCGGCTGGTGACTCCGCGGGTTCCCTACGACAACAAGGTGAGCGGCCACGCGGCGCTTGAGGGCTCGGGCAACTTCACTCCGTACTTCAATCCCGACGCGTTCCGGCTGGTGCGCGACTTCGAAATCGGCGATGTCGGAAGCACGTTGCCCGACATGCGCGGTCCCGGGTTCCAGCAATGGGATCTCTCGGTCCTTAAGGACTTCGGACTCGGCGCCGAGCAGCGCCGCCTGCAGTTCCGCATGGAGGCGCAGAACCTGTTGAATACGATGAATCCGGCGGATCCGAATGGCGCGGTGACACAGCGCACGTTCGGCGTGATCACGGCCCAGCGCGGAGCTCCGCGCCGGATCATGCTCGCGCTCAAATTCTACTTCTGATTCCGAGGGCGAGCACTCCCCCCCCCCTTGTGTTTGGCGCTCGTGATGGATAAACTGGGCGGTTCCCGCCTGCGGTCCTCAAGCGACGCAAAACTCCTGGAGGTGTGCTCTTGTCTTCAATCGACGTCCCGCTGAAGAATAATGGCTTTGGCCAAACTTCGCGTCGCGACGCCTGGTGGCAACAACCGCTTGTTGTCTTCCTCGGTCTCGGTACGTTCATCGTCTACTCAACCTGGGCGGCTTTCCAGGGTGAGCACTACCGGTTCGGTCCCTACCTGTCGCCCTTTTACTCGCCGGAGCTTCTCGGATCGCCGGACGCGTGGTTTGGACCGAAGCCCGAGTGGTGGCCGTCGTGGATGCCGTTCACGGCGGCGCTGCTAATTCTTTGGGCGCCGGGCGGCTTCCGGTTTACGTGCTACTACTACCGCGGCGCCTACTACAAAGCGTTCTGGGCGGATCCACCGGCATGCGCGGTGGGCGAGCCGCGGAAGTCCTACCTTGGGGAACAGACGTTCCCGTTGATCTTCCAGAATATTCACCGGTACTTTTTGTATCTCGCGCTGGTGTTTATCGTTCTCCTCGCTCACGACGTTTACCTGGCCACGCAGTTCAGCGATGGGTTTGGTATTGGGGTGGGCACGCTGGTGCTGGCCACGAACACGGTGCTGCTGGGCAGCTACACGCTGGGTTGCCATTCGTTGCGTCATCTTATCGGCGGGCGGGTGGACGAGATCGCCACGAGCGCGGCACGCAAGCAGTGCTACGACGGCGTTTCCTGCCTGAATCGCAGTCACATGAAATTCGCGTGGATGAGCCTTTTTTCGGTTGGGTTTTCCGACCTCTACGTGCGCCTGTGTTCGATGGGCATTTGGCACGACTGGAGACTTTTTTAAATGGGTGAGTACCAGGTTCTGGAGCACGACGTGCTTGTAATTGGCGCGGGCGGCGCCGGTTTGAGCGCGGCGGTGCGGGCGTCGGCCTCGGGCGTCAAAGTTGGTGTCGTCAGCAAATCGCTGCTTGGCAAGGCGCATACGGTGATGGCCGAGGGCGGCATGGCGGCGGCGATGGGCAACGTGGATGGCCGCGACAACTGGAAGGTGCACTTCGCCGACACGATGCGCGGCGGGCAGTATCTCAACAATTGGCGCATGGCGCAGTTGCACGCGCAGGAGGCGCCGGACCGCGTGCGCGAGTTGGAACAGTGGGGCGCGATCTTCGACCGCACGAAGGAAGGCAAGATTCTCCAGCGCAACTTCGGCGGGCACCGGTATCCGCGGCTGGCGCATGTCGGCGACCGCACCGGACTGGAGATGATCCGTACGCTTCAGGATCACGGTATCCACCAGGGCATCGACTTCCACATGGAAGTGACCATCCTGACGTTGCTGCAGGACGCGGGCCGCGTGGTTGGCGCATTCGGGTACGACCGGGAGCGCGGCCGGTTCCGGATTTTCAAGGCGAAGGCGATCATCCTCGCCACCGGCGGCGTGGGCCGCGCGTTCAAGATCACTTCGAACAGTTGGGAGTACACCGCCGACGGACACGCGCTGGCTTATCAAGCCGGCGCGGAGCTGCTGGACATGGAGTTCGTCCAGTTTCATCCGACCGGGATGGTGTGGCCCCCGAGCGTGCGCGGCATTCTTGTCACCGAGGGCGTGCGCGGCGAAGGCGGCGTGCTGCGGAACAAAGACGGCAAGCGGTTTATGTTCGACGATATTCCGCCGCTTTACAAGAACCAGACCGCCGATAACGAGGAAGAGGGCTGGCGGTATACGCAGGGCGACAAGGACGCGCGGCGGCCGCCGGAGCTGCTGACCCGCGACCATGTGGCGCGCTGCATTCAGCGCGAGGTGCGCGAAGGGCGCGGGAGTCCGCATGGGGGCGTGTATCTCGATATCGCCTGGATCAAGGAGAAGATTCAGAACGCTCCGGAACACATAAAACGCAAGCTGCCGAGCATGTATCACCAGTTCAAGCAGCTTGGCGACATCGACATTACGAAGGAGCCGATGGAAGTCGGCCCGACCACCCATTACATGATGGGCGGAGTGAAAGTCGACGCCGAGACCCAGATGTCCAAGGTGCCCGGATTGTTCGCCGCCGGCGAGTGCGGCGCAGGTTTGCACGGTGCAAACCGGTTGGGCGGGAATTCGCTTTCGGATCTGCTGGTGTTTGGGAACCGGGCCGGTTCGCACGCCGCGGATTGGGCGAAGAGTCACGGTGCCGGCGCGGTGAATACCGATCAAGTGGAAGAGACGGCCCGCCGAGCGCTGGCGCCTTTCGAGCGCAACGGCGGAGAGAGTCCGTACGCGGTTCATCACGATCTGCAGGACTTGATGCAGAACCTGGTTGGGATCGTTCGCCTGGAAAACGAGATGACGCAGGCGATCGAAAAGATTCAGGCGTTGAAAGCACGCGCCGCCAAGGTATTTGTGCCCGGCAATCGCGAGTACAACAACGGCTGGCACATGGCCATGGACCTGCCCAACATGTTGGAGGTTTCCGAGATGATCGCGCGGTCCGGCATCGACCGCAAAGAGAGCCGCGGCGCGCACTTCCGCGACGACTATCCGAAGAAGGACGACGAGTACAGCAAGTTCAACCTGGTGATCCGCAAAGCCGCCGATGGCAGCCAGCAGTTGGAGCGCGTGCCGATCGCCGAGATGCCGGCGGATTTGAAACAGATCATTGAGGAGATGAAGTAGCCATGGCAACGGCAACGTTTCGAATCTGGCGCGGCGAACGCGGCGGCGGCGGATTCCAGGACTACAAGACGGAAGTGACCGAGGGCATGGTGGTGCTGGACGCTGTCCATCAGATTCAGGCTGCGGACGCCAACGACCTTTCGGTGCGCTGGAACTGCAAGGCCGGGAAGTGCGGATCGTGCTCGGCGGAAATCAACGGACATCCGAAGCTGATGTGCATGACGCGGCTGAACACACTGGATCTTTCCGAACCGGTGACGGTAGAACCGATGAAGACGTTTCCGCACGTGCGCGACCTGGTCACCGATGTCTCCTGGAACTACAAGGTCAAGGAGAACATCCGCAAGTTCAAGTCCGACCCGAAGCGCGCCTGGAACGCGCAGCAAGCCGACGTGGACAGGCCGCAGGAGTTTCGCAAGTGCATTGAGTGCTACCTGTGCCAGGACGTGTGCCACGTACTGCGGGAACACGGATTGCACGATGAATTCATCGGGCCGCGGTTCTTCGTCTATACGGCGCAGTTGGAGATGAACCCGTTCGACGCGGACGACCGGCTGGGCGACTTGAAAGACAAGCACGGAATCGGCTACTGTAACATCACCAAGTGCTGTACGGCCGTTTGTCCGGAAGAGATCAAGATTACCGACAACGCGATCATTCCGCTGAAGGAACGGGTGGTTGACGAGTTCTACGACCCGCTTTCCCGTCTGTTCAAAATCTTCCGTTAGGGAGGACCGCATGTTCGACCTGAAACCTATCTCGCCGGAGTCGATCCCCGAAGCGCTGGCAAAGGTGGAGTTGTACCGGTTGCTGAACGAGTCGTGGCTCGCGGAGAGCATCTGCCTGGACGTGCTGCGCGTGGAGCCCCAGAATCAGAAGGCGCTGGTGTCGCTTCTGCTGACGCGGACAGATCAGTTCGGGCAGGGTTTGCCTTCCAACGCCGCGCGCGAAATTCTGGGGCAGTTGCGGGATCCGTACGAGCGGGTGTACTACGCCGGGCTGATCAGCGAGCGCGATGCGACCGCTACGCTGCGCCGCGGTTCGCCATTCGCGAGTTTCGACGCCTACGACTTGCTGCGCGAAGCGATGCAGTCGTATGAGGCGGCCGAATCGATACGGCCGGCGGGTAACGACGACGCCATACTCCGCTGGAACACATGCGCCAGGATGTTGATGCGCGATCCGTCGATCCGGCCGCGTCCTGTGGAGGAAAGCGAAGTACTATTGGACGATTGATGTCCAATTTTTCCAGGCGGTCCTTCTTTCTCAGTTCCCTGGCGCTGACCGCGCAGCAAGGGCGGGCCACGCGGCCCAACGTTTTGGTCTTTCTTGCCGACGATCAAGGCTGGGGCGATTTGAGCGTGCACGGCAACTCGAACCTGGCGACGCCCAATATCGACTCCTTGGCGCGCGACGGCGCGCTGTTCGAACGATTTTTTGTTTGCCCGGTGTGCGCGCCCACGCGCGCGGAGTTCCTGACAGGCCGGTATCACGCGCGGGGCGGGGTCCGGGGCGTCAGCACCGGGTTGGAGCGCCTGAATACCGATGAGAAGACGATCGCGGAGGCATTCCGTGCGGCGGGCTACGCCACCGGGGCGTTCGGAAAGTGGCACAACGGATCGCAGCCGCCCTATCACCCGAACGATCGCGGCTTCGAAGAGTTCTACGGGATGACGCACGGCCATTGGGGACACTATTTCGATTACGACATGGACCACAACGGGCGGATGGTGAAGGGCAAGGGGTATATCATCGACGACCTGACCAGCCACGCCATCGATTTCATCGGAAAGAACCGCGGCAAATCGTTCTTCTGTTATGTGCCGTTCAATAGTCCGCACTCGCCGATGCAGGTACCGGACCGGTTTTACCGGAAGTTTGAAGGCGCGGATCCGAAGTTGAAGGCTACAGATCCTTCGCTTGAAGAGACGGGCCACACGCGTGCGGCGCTGGCGATGTGCGAGAACATCGATTGGAATGTTGGCCGCGTGCTGGCGAAGTTGCAGGAGTGGAATCTCGCGGAAGACACGATCGTTCTTTACTTCAGCGACAACGGGCCGAATGGCTGGCGGTGGAACGGCGGGATGAAGGGACGGAAGGGTTCGGTGGACGAAGGGGGCATCCGCTCGCCGCTGCTGGTCCGGTATCCGAAGCGAATCAAACCGGGCACGCGCGTATCGAAGATCGCCGGCGCGATCGACCTTTTGCCCACGCTCTCGGCGATGACCGGAGTGAAGTTTGCGCCACCCAAGCCTCTTGACGGCGTGGACCTTACGCCGCTGTTTACCGGCGGCGGCTCGAACTGGCCGGACCGGATGATTTTTTCGAGGTGGGCGCGCCGCGCCAGTGTTCGAACGCAGCGATACAGGCTGGACAACGAGGGCCGGCTGTTTGACATGATTGCCGATCCGGACCAAAAGACAGATATCGCGGCGGCTCAGCCGGCAGAGGCGGAACGACTGAAGAGCGCTCTGCTGGCGTGGTCTAAGGAGATGGAAGCGCACGTTGGAAAAGACACGCGGGCGTATCCTGTTGGATACGGCAAGACCACCTGGCTGCCGGCGCGCGACGGAGAGGCGCACGGCGGCGTGAAGCGCAGCTCCGGCGCGCCGAACGACTCGTACTTCACCAAATGGACGTCGACGCAGGATTCGATTACCTGGGACGTTGAGGTGTTAAACGCCGGCTGGTATACGGCCGAGATCCACTATACGTGCTCAGCGGAGGATGTTGGATCGACGATCGAGTTGTCGCTGAACGGCGCGTCGACGAACGCAAAAATATTGACCGCGCACGATCCGCCGCTGGTGGGTGCGAAGGAGGACCGGCACGACAGAGGGCAGGAGTCCTTCGTAAAGGATTTCAAGCCGCTGCGGCTAGGCAAGATTAACCTGGCAAAGGGCCGCGGGCCGCTGACGTTGCGGGCGGCGACCGTGGCCGGCAGGACCGTCGCGGACCTAAAGTACGTCGTCCTTATGAGAGAATGATGGCGCATGAAAGTTCTTCCGTTCGCGGCGATTTGGGCCGCGGCCATGGCCTGCGGCGCCGACGTCAAGGACCTGTTTCAATCGAAGATCTATCCGGCGTTTAAGCAGGATTGTTTTGGCTGCCACGGGGAGTCGCAGACCTCGTCGCGGCTGGATTTGCGAACGCGCGAAGCGATGCTGCGCGGCGGTGCACGCGGGCCGGCCATTCTCCCCGGCAACGCGGCGGGCAGTTGGCTCGTGAAGGTCATGGAAGGCGGAAGCGGATTGCAGATGCCGCCGGGATCGAAGCCAAACCGGGAGTTGGTGGCCGCGATTCGCGAGTGGATCGACGGCGGCGCGCCATGGGCGGATCCGAAGGCGGACATTTGGAGCACTTACAAGCCCGAAGACCTCTGGGCGTTCCGGCCGTTGCGTCCGAGGGACCGGACGAAGACGATCGACACATTGATTGGAAAGCCCGCACCAAGGGCCGGCAAACGGGATTTGATTCGCCGGGTGTCCATTGACCTGACCGGACTGCCGCCGTCGCCGCAAGAGATCGACGCGTTTCTTAAGGACACTTCGGCGAACGCCTGGAGTAAGCTGGTGGACCGGCTGTTGGCCTCGCCGACTTACGGCGAACGGTGGGGGCGGCACTGGCTGGATGTGGTCCGCTACGCCGACACGAATGGCTATTCCAACGATTTCGAACGGCCGAACGCGTGGCGGTACCGCGACTACGTGATCCGCTCGTTCAACTCCGACAAGCCCTACGACCGCTTTGTCCGCGAACAGATCGCCGGCGACGAGTTGTATCCGGGCGATCCGGAAGCGCTGATCGCGACCGGTTTCCTGCGCGCGGGCCCCTGGGAGCACACCGGCATGTCGGTGGAGGCGGTGACGCGGCAGATGTTCCTGGATGACGTAACGCACGCGACGGCGTCGACATTCCTGGGCCTGACCCTCGGCTGCGCCAGGTGTCACGATCACAAGTTCGATCCGATTCCAACGCGCGATTACTACCGCATGCAGGCGGTATTCGCCACTACCGAGTTCGCACGGCCCAAAGTGCCCTTCCTGCCAGAGGAGAACGTCGGCGATCTGGCCGAGGGCAAAGGCCGCATGCAGCAGGTGGCGGAGATGACGCGTTCGAAGATGGAGGCGATGGGCGGTAAGAACTATCAGGACGGCCGCCGCCTGCCCCCGGACAAATTCGAAGAGTTTAAGCTGTACCAGAAACATGCGGCACTGTATAAGGAGTCGCTCGACCGGTACGAGCCGAAGGCCTTTGCCGTTTCCAGCGGCCCGCGCGACGGCGAAACGGACGGCGGCGCGAATATGCGGTACGCGAAGCGCGCGGAGTACAAACCGGCCAGTATTCATATCCTTCCGGGCGGAAACATCCAGGCACCGGCGGAGAAGGTCACGCCCGGTCTCCTCTCGTCGCTTGAGAAGTACGGGGAGTATCCTTCGCCGGAGGTTCCGGATTCGGTGGAGCGGCGCCGGGCCGTGCTGGCCAACTGGGTCGCGGACGCGCGGAATCCGTTAACTCCCCGCGTGATGGCGAATCGCGTTTGGCAGTATCACTTCGGCAAGGGCATCGCCGCCGACACCAGCAACTTCGGCAAGATGGGACAGAAACCGGAGAATTCGGAGTTGCTGGACTGGCTTGCGGCGGCGTTCATCGAAGACGGGTGGAGCTTGAAGTCGTTGCATCGCAGAATTCTGCTCTCTAACGCATATCAGTCGACAAACTTCGCGCCCCGCCGCATCGAGGCCGAGACGCTGCGCGATTCCGTTCTGCAGGCTGCGGGAGAGCTCAGTTCCGATCGCGGCGGCCCTGGGACGTTTCCGGATATCAACGAAGACGTGGCGCGGCAGCCGCAGCACCGGATGGGCTCCTTGTCACCGGTCTACCGGCCGTCGGCATTGAAGCGCCAGCGCAATCGCCGCACCGTCTACACATTCCAGCAGCGAAGCCTGATGGACCCGATGATTGAGGTCTTCAACGGCGCCAGCATGGATCTGTCCTGCGAACGGCGCGACGCCTCCACGGTGCCAACGCAGGCTTTCACGATGTTCAACAGCAGGTGGATGCACGACATGTCGCTCGCCCTGGCGGCGAGGGTTGAGAAAGAGCGGGCCACACCGGTAGCGCGGTTGAGCGAACTTTTTGTCCGGGTCTACGGCCGGCGGCCGCGGCCGGACGAGTTGAAAACAGCGATGGCGGCCTACGCGAATCTTTTGAAGCAGCATACCGCTTCGACACCTGTGCCCAGAGAGACGGCGAAGCCGGTGGTCCATATGATCACCAGCGAATTGACCGGCGAGCAGCATCGTTTCGTCCAGCAGGATGACCCGGTCCGCTATGAGCACAATTTGCACCCGTCCGAAGCGTCGCCGCAGGCACGCGCAATGGCCGACGTGGCACTGGCGCTATTTAATTCCAACGAGTTTGTCTATGTCTACTAAAAGAATGTGGACGGCGACTCCGTCCCGCCGCGACCTTCTGTTCGGCGGAGGGATGGGTCTGGGTTCGGTGGCCCTTGCCGCGATGAACGCCCCGAAGGGGCCGCACCACAAGGCGAGAGCGAAGAACGTCATCTTCCTGCTAATGGAGGGCGGGCCGAGCCACATCGATACGTTCGACCCGAAACCGAAGCTCGATGCCCTGCACATGACCAAGTTCCAAAAGGAACGCAGCAAGTTCGAGGCGAACATGAACACAGGGGAGCGTTACTACGTGAAGTCGCCGTTCCAGTTCCGGCGAGCCGGGCAGGCGGGCGTCGAGATCAATACGCTTTTCGACAAGTTCTCCGGCGTGGTGGACGATGTTTGCTTCTACCGCGGGTTGCACGCGGACAGCGTGAACCATCCGACGGCGCTGTATCACCTGAACACGGGCAATCAGTTCGGCGGCGATCCGGCACTGGGCGCATGGGTGTCCTACGGTCTTGGCACCGTTAACCAGAATCTGCCTTCGTTTCTTGTTCTGCCCGATTCCGCGTATCCGCAGGGCGGCGCGGCCAATTGGTCGAACGGATACTTGCCGGCTCAGTTCCAAGGTACACCGCTTCGGCCCGCCGGCGCGCCGGTGCTGGACATGGCGCCGCCGCCAGGCGTTACGGCGCAACGGCAGCGCGCCACGCTGGATCTGATGAGCGCGTTGAACAAGAACCACGGCGCGCGGCACCCGGAGCACGAAGAACTGGCGGCCCGGATCGAAAGCTACGAACTGGCGTTTCGCATGCAGGCGGAGATGCCGAAAGTATTGGAGATCGAAAAGGAGCCCGCAAGTACGCTTGAAATGTACGGTATCGGCGGGGCGAACAAGGATACGGACTCCGTGGGCCGGCGTTGCCTGCTGGCGCGCCGCCTGGTCGAGGCCGGAGTCCGGTTTGTGCAGGTCGTCGTCATGGGCTGGGATTCGCACGACTACATCGAAAAGGCGCACTCCGCCCGGATGCACGCGATCGACAGGCCGATTGCGGCGCTACTGACGGACCTGAAGCAGCGAGGCCTTCTGGATGAGACGCTGGTCGTGTGGTCCGGCGAATTCGGGAGAAGCCCGGACAACGGGATTCGCTCCGGCGGACAGGCGTGGGGCCGGGACCACAATGCGACGGCCATGACCACGTGGATGGCCGGGGGCGGCGTGAAGCGGGGCGTGATCGTCGGTGCGACCGATGAAACGGGCCTAAGGGCTGTCGAGACCGTCCATCCGATCAAGGATTTCCACGTGACGTTGCTGCATCTGCTAGGCCTGGACGACAATAAGCTGCGATTCTTCCACGCCGGCCGGCAAAAGCAACTGAGCCAGACCGGCGGTGAAGTGATTCGCGAGCTTCTCGCTTAACCTTCCAGCGCTAGGCGATGACCCGGAGCTCGACGGGAGCGGCCGCCGCGGCGCCCGGAACCTGAAGGCCCGGCATAGGCTTCGCCATGAACAGACGGCGCGTGGATTTTGCGATCCAACGGGCCCAGTTGCTGGCGGTGCGGCGGCGCGCGCTATCGGCGGCGATGCCGGTGTTGCCGTACATCTGCCGGTAGAGCTTACTGATGAGGAAGAAGGCGAGGCGGGACTTGATGGTTGGCGTGCAGGCCGACCGGCGCCACACATTGGCGGTGGAGTAAAACTTGTCCCAAACGACCTGGGTGCGGGTCCGGATCTCCTCAGCCGACATCGTTGGATGGGTGAAATAGAGTTTGGGCCGGCGGTTGCCAGGGATCAGCCAGTAGCGGTTGATCGGCACGCCGTCGACTTTCGGCATCTCGTCGCCCTGCTCCTTCTCCCATTTTTGGAAGTCGACGGTACCCGGATAGGGCGTCATCGTCACGAATTGCGCGAAGGTCAGGTCGGCCCGGTTGGCCAGTTCGGCGGTGGCGTCGAACGTATCGGCCCGGTCCGTGGGCAAGCCGAAGATAAACGAGCCGAGCACATGGACACCACTGGCGCGGAACTGCTTCAGGCGCAATGCCAGGTTGTCGCCAGCCAGATTGAAGTCTTTATAGATGGCCTTCAATCCGGCCTCGGTCACGGCTTCCACTCCGACGAGCGCGCCCTTAATGCGGGCTCTTTTCATTGCATCGAGAAAGGCCGGGTCCTCTGCCGCTTCCATGGTGATCTGTGTAAAAAAGACCATATCCGAAGGCAGGTCCGCCATCCGGCTCATCAACTCGAAACGCTCCTCGCGTAAGCGCTTGAGCTCGGCCACCCGTTCCGTGTTTTTCTGGCGTTCGGCCAGCTCGATATCGCGAAGACTGACCGGATAAAAATTGTCGTCGGCCAGGGCGATAAACTTGTAACCGATGCGGCGCAATTGGACGATTTCCTCGATTACCGGATCAATATTGCGCTGGCGCGGCTTCTGGCCGTCGGTCCGCCACACGGAACAGAAGCTGCAGTGCTTCGGGCACCCCCGCACGGTTTGCACGGACGCCCACATATAGTTTTCGCGGTTAATCAGGTCCCAGCGGGCAGGGAGGAAGCGTTCTCCCTCCACTCGGCCGCCTTCATACACAGGTTCCGGCAGGCCCTTTTCGCAGGCTTTGATAACGTCTTTCCAGATCAGGTCT
>VFZO01000154.1 GCA_016871155.1 Acidobacteriota bacterium
CATCAGCCTTCCGCTCTACGGCAGGCTCGGTTTCATCGGGTACTGGATCCTCGGCGCCCGCTGGCGTGTCTACGCAGCGGCACTGCCAAATCTGCTCGCCGGAATCACACTCGGGCCCCACTTTCCAACGACCCATGCCCTGTTCGGAGATTGGGCGAACCTCATCGGCACTTGGCTTACCTTCGTGTGGGGCTACGTTTTCGCCTCCGATGGGCGGCTCCTGGACATGCTGACAGCCAGACGAAAGGAGTTCGCCGTTGCCGGAGCGATCGCGGCTACGCTGTTCTTCGCCACTCGAAACGAAGTCGCGTCGAATTACTTCGGCATGGCGGCGATCTTCGCGCTCACCGGCTATGCCCGCGTCTGGGTGACGCAATCCACACCCCTGCTTCGCTACGCGACCGAGGCGGTGTTTCCGCTCTACATCGCGCACCAGACCATCACCGTCGCCCTCGTGTTCTGGCTGCGCAACGAGCCCTACTGGTGGGCCGCGAAATTCGCCGTCGTCGCGGCGGGCACGCTGGCCGCCAGCCTGCTGGTGTTTGAAGCGGTCCGCCGGGCCGGTCCTCTGCGGCCGCTGTTTGGCCTACGGTAGCTGCGCCGTGTTGGGCGGCGGGTTGCGCTGCGGCCCGAGCCCAAGTGCGATCAGGGTCAGCGAAGTCACTTTGCCGTTGGCAGGCAGGTTCTGCTCCTGTTGAAACCGCTTTACGGCTTCGATCGATTCGGCGCTCCAAACGCCGGAGGGCGTACCGCTCAGAAAGCCGCGTTGAATGAGCGCCTGCTGAATCTCGGTGAAACGTTCCTGCGTCGGGGACTGCTGGCCCCGGTACCGGCGCGCAGCCACCGGCGCCGGCCCACGGCCACGGCTCCGCGCATAGGATTTCCGGTTCGCCGTCCGGGCACGCACCGGAGCCTTGCCCCGGGCGACGACCCGCTTCTTAGGTGCGGCCCCTTTGCTTTTGGCCACGGTCTTGGTTGGTGTGGCTTTCTTCTTGGCGGGCGCGGCCGAAGTCAGGCCGAGGCCAAGGAGAAAGCCCCCCAGCAGAATTGCAACGGTTTTTGGGAACACCGTTCTCTATTCTATTCCTTTTCCGGCAGTGTGCCGGCCGCGAAGAAGGCCTGGAACTCCGGAACCTTCGCGCCGTCCTTGGACCGGCCCTGGGCGGCGGCGGGTATCGGCCGCATCACCCGGAACGCCACGGCGTCACCGGGCTTTAGATTATTCTGCAGCCGCCGGAGATCGTCGGGCGAGGTGACCGGGTTCCGGTTAATGCTGATGATGACATCGCGCGGCTGAAGGCCGATCTCCGCCGCGAACGAACCCTCCTCGACGCGCGTCACGTGCACGCCGCGCTCATCGCCGAGGTTCAGCTTGCCCTTTTCTTCCGCGGACATATCGCGAATCGCGATTCCAAACTTCGCCGGCGTGCCTTCGGCTTTCTCCGCCTGCGGGGTGTCGTCGCGGTGGCGGGCCCAGCGCGGATCGTCCCGGAAGACCTCATTGCGGTCCTGCACGGTTACGTTCAGGTCGATCTTCTTTCCGCCCCGGTCTACGGTCACTTTCACCGCCGAATCGATCGGCGAGTCGGCTACGATCGCGACCAAATCGTCGCCGTTCCGGATCGTCTTTCCGTTGATGCCGACGATGACATCTTCCACTTTGATCCCGGCCTTCGCCGCTGGACCGCCTTCGGTCACCGAGCTGACCAGCACGCCACTATTCACACCGGCCGCTTTCAGCACCTCCGGCTTGGAGTACTTGTCCCAACCGATGCCGATCGAACCGCGCATCACGCGCCCGTGCTGGATGATGTTGTTGTAGACGCGGACCATCTGGTTCGAAGGCAGCGCGAATCCGATGCCCTGGTAGCCGCCGCTCTGCGTGGCAATCGCCGTGTTCACGCCGATGACTTCGCCATGGATGTTCACAAGCGGCCCGCCGGAGTTGCCCGGGTTGATCGCGGCGTCGGTCTGGATAAACCGTTGGAACTGTTCCGCGCTCGGCAGGTCGCGGCCCGTAGCGCTAATGATGCCGGCCGTGACGGAGGCGGCGAGCCCGAACGGGGAGCCGATGGCAACGGCCCAATCACCCACCTGGACCGAATCTGAGTTCCCAACCTTGAGCGAAGGCAGCGGTTTGCCGGCGTCTATGCGGATCACCGCGAGATCGGACTCCCAATCGGTGCCGATGACCTTCGCCTTGTACTCCTTGTCGTCGCCCGAGAGCTTCACCTTGATGGCGTCGGCCTTCTCGACAACGTGCAGGTTCGTGACGATGTATCCATTTTTGTCGACTACGAAACCGGAACCGGTGGCCTCGCGCGGCCTCTGCCGCTGATTACGGTCGTTCGGAACCGGTCCCCGGAAGAAGCGGCGGAACATCTCCATCTCGTCGCCTTCCTCTTCTTCATCGCCGGGTCCTGGCGCGCGGCGCGACGCTGCCTTGGCTCTGACCTCGGCGGAAATATTGACCACCGACGGCTCCACCTGTTTGGCGAGCTTTGTAAATTCATTGGCCGACTGCGCGGCCGGGGGCACGGTTAAAGGAGTAGCGTCCGGCGCGGCGGCCTGCCCCTTGGCGGCGGAGACGTTGCCGCTGATCAGGGTTCCGATGAGGATGCCCACCGACAGCGTAAACACCATCAGGCTCGTGGAGAGTAGTTTCTGTTGCTTCAAGTTTTGGAACCAGCTCATAACGTTGTCCTTATTTTACTTGGGAAAATCGGTTTCTGTTGTTAGGGATGCTCGACGGAGCGAGCGGGTTTCAATTCTACGACGAGGATCCCGGCAAGAATCAGCATCGCGCCGGCGGCGGCACGGCCGGAAAGAACCTCGCCCTCAAACACGTAAGAGAAGACGCCGGCGAACACCGGCTCCAGGCTGAACAGGATCGCCGCACGGGTGGGCGTTGTGTTCTGCTGCGCCCAGGTTTGGAGAACGAACGCCAGCGCCGTGGCGAAAAGCCCTCCAATGACGATCGCGCCAACAACCGCCGGCGACCACCGGACGGCGGCGTCCAGGAAGGGCAGCGCGGCCGTGGCCACCGCCGCCGCGCCCGCGATCTGCAGAAGGCTCAACGACTCGTAGCCGGTCTGCGGCACCCAATGGCCCAGCAGAACAATGTGAAAAGCAAAAGCGATGGCGCACCCGATCGTGAGAAGGTCTCCCCACTCTATCGTCAGTCTTTCCCCATTCATTGAGAGTAAGCTCATGCCGATACCGGCGGTCACCACGCCGGCCACTTCCGCCCAGCGGGGCTTGACCCTATAGACGAGCGAACCCAGAAAAGGTACCAAAACGACATAGAGCCCCGTCAGAAACGCACTCTTCGACGGCGTGGTGGTCTGCAATCCGACGGTTTGTAAAACGTATCCGCTCATCAATACAGCGCCTATCCCAAACCCAATTCCGGCATCGCGGCGCGATATCCCTTGTACGATTCTTTTTCGAAAATAGATGGCCAGAACGGCAGCGGCCAGTCCAAAGCGGAGTGCCAGATAGAGAACTGGATGGATGTCGTTGAGCGCACGCTTCACCAGTACGAAGGTGGAACCCCAGATCAGGGCGATGAACGCCAGCGTCAAATCGGCCCGCATAGCTATTCGGACAGCAGAACGGCCAAAAGCAGCACCAGTCGCTTCAGCCCGAGGTCGCGGCCCTCCGGCTTGTACCACTCGGCCGCTGTGTGCGCGCCGCCGCCAGAGCCGCCCGCGCCGATCGCCACGGCCGGGGTACCCAGGTTCAGCGGGATATTCGCGTCCGTCGACGCGGTATCGAACCGCGCCCGGATACCAAGGTATTCGTCGACCCTGCGAATGGTGGCGATTAACGGCGACGACTCGTCGATCTGCCCTCCCGGCCGCGAGCCCGTCGGGCGGATCTTGCCCGATACCTTACCGAGCGTCGCGTTCTCGTTCTCCCATTCGCAGGCGCGCGTAAGAGCGGCGTCCAGAATCACCGACAGCCGTTCCAGCAGCGCTTCGTCCTCCGCCCGGATATCCAATCGTGTGCGCGCCGACGAGGGAATCGCGTTGATGCTGACCCCACCCTCGATCAGCCCGAAATTAAAGGAGTACCGCGGCGGCGACGCAGGTAAATTTTCCGCGAAAATCGTGATCAACCGGGCGATGGCGTGAATCGGATTCGCCTGCCCGAAATCCACCCAACTATGGCCGCCCGCGCCCTGAATGGCAATCTCAAACCGACGGCTGGCCAGCGCCCGGTTCGTCACCGATTCGAGCGTCGGGCCATCCAGGACGATGTAGCTTTTGATCTTGCGGGCCAGCGGCGACTCCGTGCACAAATACCGCATGCCGCAAAGGTTGCCGTCGCCCTCCTCGCCGACGTTGGCTATGAACACCGGCGAGGCCGTGAGGCCCTCCAGCCCGGGTGCCGATTTCAACGCGCGGACCACCGCCAGCAACGCCGCCAGCCCGGCGCCGTTGTCGGAGACGCCTGGACCCTGGAACGTGCCGTCCGGCTCGGTTCGAACGTCCTCCGCCGTGCGTGGCGCCAGCACCGTATCCAGATGCGCCGTCACGGCGACATACGGGCCCGGCGCGCCCGGCGTCAAAAAAGCGATGACGTTGCCAGCCTGATCCACCTTCGCCTCGCAGCCGAGTTGCCGGAACGCAGCCAGCATCCAATCGGCGCGCCGCTGCTCCTGAAACGTCGGCGATGGGATACGGCAGAGCTCCAGGTGCTTTTCGTTGATCCACTGCTTGTCCCGGCTCAACTGATGCAGTGCATCCTTTACCCCCTTGGACGAGGCCAGAAGGTCGAGATCGCGGACCGTGGATGTGAAAAGGGCGCCCATCGTTACCGGTATCGCCGGCCGGAATGCATCGGAGCCTGCCGTGCGGGGGACATCGCCACTATGATAGCCGGAACTCGGTTCGGCCCTGAGGGGAAAGCCTGAGTATGAAAGCGTTTTCCGTAATATACTCGTGAATGAGAGAGGTCCCTTTCCATGCATCGCACGTTAAAGTTTGGTTTGGTCGGCACAGTGATCATCGGTACGTTGGCCTGGCTGGCGATTGGGGGGACGACCGAGTCCGCTTCTTACTACAAGACTGTCGCCGAAATTCAGAATCTGGGTCCACAGGCGAAGGACAAAAAGCTGCGCGTCGGGGGATATGTCGAGGCCGGTTCGATCAGTCGCAATGGAGACCAGGTGGAGTTCACTCTACTGGAAGAAGGCCGCAAGATGCGCGTCCGCTATACGGGCAACGAGCCGCTGCCGGATACGTTCAAGGACGGATCGCAAGCGCTGATCGACGGCCGCATGGGGGAAGACGTTTTCCATGCGACCAAGATCGCCGCGAAATGTGCTTCGAAGTACGAGGCCAAGCCCGGTGAAAGCTACAAGGGCAACGCGGCCAGCTATACCAAGAAGTCCTAGGACACAAGGAACCACAACATGGAGAACATCGGCGCTCTCGCCCTCATTCTCGCTTTCTGTCTGGCGATCTACTCATTTGCCGCGTCGATCATAGGCGGCTGGAAAAAAAAGGCGTTTCTGATTGTCAGCGGCGAACGCGCCGTCATCGCCGTGTTCGCCTTGATCACTCTTGCCGTGGTCATCCTGCTGAACGCGCTCGTCACCAGCGATTTCAGGTACGCCTACGTCGCCGCCCACTCGAATCGCGACATGCCCGTCTACTACAAGCTCTCTTCCTGGTGGGGCGGGCAGGAGGGCTCCCTGCTGCTTTGGAACTTCGTGCTGATCTGCTACGGCCTGGTGGTCGTGCTCCAAAATCGCAGAAAACACCGCCAAATCATGCCTTGGGTCGTGGCGTCTCTGATGGGCACCCAGATCTTCTTCCTGATTCTCAACGTCTTCCCCGCCTCGCCGTTCGAAATGCTGGCCCAGGGCCGCAACATCGTCGAGGTGCAGGACGGCAACGGCCTGAATCCTCTGCTGCAGTATTGGACCATGCTGATCCACCCGCCGATTCTCTACATGGGGTATGTCGGCTTCATCGTTCCGTTCGCCTTCGCGCTCGGGTCGCTCATCACGCGTCAACCCGGTGAGGCCTGGATTCACACCACGCGACGTTGGGCCATCGTCACCTGGTTCTTTCAGTCCACCGGCATTCTGCTCGGCGCCGGCTGGTCGTACGCGGTTCTCGGCTGGGGCGGCTACTGGGTCTGGGATCCGGTGGAAAACGTCAGTTTCCTCCCGTGGTTAACGTCCACCGCCTTCTTGCACTCGGTCATGATGCAGGAAAAGAAAGGCATGATGAAGGTTTGGAACATCGTGCTCGTGGCGGCCACGTTCTTCCTCTGCATCTTCGGCACGTTCATGACGCGCAGCGGCATCGTCGCGTCCGTGCATGCCTTTGCCACCTCCAACATCGGCAACTACTTCCTGGTCTTCTTGACGCTGGGCATCGCCTTCACCATATACATGATCCTGGGACGCCTCGACTACTTGAAGTCGGAGTCGGAACTGGAAAGCGTCGTCTCGCGCGAGTCGAGCTTCCTGTTTAACAACCTGGTGCTGCTGGCCTGCTGCTTCGCCACGCTCTGGGGAACCCTGTTTCCGGTCATTAGCGAAGCGATCAGTGGCGAGCGCGTCTCGGTCGACGCGCCCTGGTTCAATCGCATCAACATTCCAATCGGCCTGTTCCTGCTATTCCTTACCGGTGTGGGCCCGCTGCTGGCCTGGCGCCGCGCCTCCACCGAGAGCATCAAGCGCAACTTCCTGCTGCCCTTCCTGGCGATGCTCGCGATCATGGCCGTGCTGGTTGTCCTCGGTGTCCAACACGTCTATGCGCTGACGACGTTCGGTCTCTGCGCCTTTGTTTCCTGGACCATCGGCGCGGAGTTTTGGAAAGGCGCGGGTTCGATCGCCCGCAAGGAGTCGATCGGTATGCTGCCCGCCATGGTGGCGTTGACCCACCGCAACACGCGCCGCTACGGCGGATACATCATCCACATGGCCATCGTCGTCATGTTCATCGGATTTGCCGGCGCGGCCTTTAACCGCGACATCACCGTGGAGGTCGCCGAAGGAAAATCGTTCCAACTCGGAAAGTATGACCTCAAGGTCAGCAAGGTCGACATGGGCCAGAACGAGAACTACGTCTACCAGAACGCCATCATCGATGTCAGCGTCGGCGGCCAGCACTTCACCACTCTGAAGCCGGAACGCCGGATCTATTCGAAGAGCGAACAGCCCGTAGGCGCCGTGGCGATTCACCGCCGTTTGAACGAAGACCTCTACGTCAACTTCGCCGCGATTTCAAGCGAGGCGCAGAAGCCGATTATTCAGGCCTACGTGTTCCCGCTCGTCACCTGGATTTGGGCCGGCTGGTGGGTCCTGTTCGCCGGCAGCATTATCTGTTTGATACCCAGCAAAGTGAAGATGTCCTACGCGAAAACGGAAGTCCTGGGCGTAGCGGGGGCTCATGCAAAAGTTGCGAAATAGCCTGCTGTTAGGCCTGGTAGCGGGCCTGTGCGTGGCGCAAACCGGCGACATGGTTCCGCCGGAGGTGCGCCGCGTCGGGGACCGTCTGGCCTGCCTTTGCAAATCCTGCAAGAACACGGTTGCTACCTGCCAGATGCTGGGCTGCCACTACACCGCGCCGGCGCGGTTGCGCATTTCCGAACTCGCCAAACAGGGCGTCTCCGACGATGCCATCGTCGCCGAGTTCGTGCAGAAGAACGGGAAGCAGGCGCTGGCGGCACCTCCGCCCGAAGGTTTCCATATGCTGGCCTACATCGCGCCGCCCTTCGCCGCCTTTGCCGGCATCGGCTTGATCGCGTGGTTCGTCCGCCGCCATAGAAAGCCAGCGCAAACGGTGCAACCGGAACTCTCCGAGGCCGATGTCCGGAAGTACAGCGACGCTGCGGCCAAGGAGCTGGAGCGCCTGGAAGAATGATTATTGGATTCGCGGCGCTGATCGTCCTCGCCGCCTTATTTTTCACCCTTCGGATCTCGCCGAAGAGCCTACCCCCGTTGGACGCCGAGTCTCCTGTGCAACCCTTGGAGGAGGCGAAGGTCCGGATCTACGAAAACCTCCGGGATCTGCAGTTTGAGTACCGCCTGAACAAAATCACCGACGAGGATTATCAAACCTCAAAGCTCGATCTGCAGAAGGAGCTTGCCCGCGTGCTGGCGCAGATGGAGGCCCTCGGCGCCAAGCCGAAGGCGGCCGCCAAAGCGCCCGCCTTATACACCTGCCCGCACTGCGGCGCCGAGTTCAAGGAAAAACTGAAATTCTGCGGCGAATGCGGAAAGGCCATGGCATGAGAGTCCTTCCCGCACTCCTCGCCTGCGCCGCCTACGCGGCCGTGGATGGATCCGTCAGAAACGAGACGACCGGAAAGCCGCAGGCCGGCGCGACCGTCACGATCTACCAGTTCTCCGCCGCCGGTCCGGAGCCGCTTGAAAGCGTCAAAACCGACGCCCAGGGAAATTGGAAGATCGACAAGCCGTTCTCCGGCCGCGGGTTCATCCAGACCGCTTTCGACGGCGTCACATATAACCACTCGCTCCGCCCCGGAGCGCCCACCACCAACATCGCCCTCGTCGTCTACGCCAGTTCCCCGGCCCGCGGCAAGGACGTGGTGTCCACCAACCATATGATGCTGCTCGAACCGCGCGGCGATAAGCTCTCGGTCCGCGAGAGCTACTTCTTCGAGAACACCTCGAACAAGACCTGGAACGATCCAGCCAACGGCACCCTCCGCTTCCATGTCCACGCCGAGCCGCTCGGTCCGGTGGAGGTCAACGCCACCGCGCCCCAGGGCATACCCATTCGCCGCGCCGCCGAAAAATCCGCGCGCCCCGGCGAAATGAAAGTAGACTTCCCCATCAAGCCCGGCGAGACTCGCATCGATCTGTCCTATACGCTTCCCTACCAGAATCCGTCCAAGCTGCCGTTGAAATTCCTCACTCACGCCCAACAGGCGATGATCGCCGTACCCAACGGCGTCGAGTTGAAGGGCGACGGCCTCAAGACAGAAGGCCGGGAACCCACGACGCAGGCGTCGATCTTCCGCGTGGAAAAGGACACCCTGAATCTCGAAATCTCCGGCGCCGGCGAAATGCCCTCGGCTCAAGGTGAGGGTGCGTCCGAAGGGCCGAAGGTGGAGCAGATCAGGGCGCGTCCCTACGACAAGCTCTACCAGATCCTCGGCATCTCGTTCGCCATTCTCGGCATCGGCGGAGCCCTTCTCTACCGCCGTGAGGATACGAAATGAGCCAGCCCGCGGTAGAGGCGGCTGGTGTCTGGAAATACTTTGGCGACTACCCTGCCCTGCGTGAGGTAAGCTTCCAGCTACGCGGCGGCGAATGCTTGGCCTTGCTCGGCCGCAACGGCGCCGGCAAAACCACGCTTCTGCGAATTCTCGCCGGTCTCTCCGGCGCGTCGAAGGGCGCGGTGAAGATTCACAATGGCGATGTGCGGGCCTCCGAGACGCGCGCGCGCATCGGTTGGCTGGGCCATGCCATCGGCCTTTACGACGAACTCTCCGCGCGGGAAAACCTCACCGCCTTCGGCGCGCTCTACGGCGTCTCAATGGCGGCGATTCAGGAGTGGCTGGAACGCGTCAGTCTGAACCACGTAGCCGATTCGCCGGTCCGGGAGTACTCGCGTGGCATGCGCCAACGCCTGGCGGTGGCCCGGGCCTTCGTCCACGCGCCGGACCTCCTGCTCTTCGACGAGCCCTTCACGTCGCTCGACGACAAGGCCATCGCCCTGCTGCAATCGCTGCTGTCCGAGGCGCGCGCCAACGGCGCGACCATTATTCTCTCCACCCACCAGATTCGGGAAGCCATGGAACTAGCTTCAAAGGTCGCCTTGATCGAGCGCGGCCAGCTCGCCCACTTTGGCCCGCGCACTGAAGCGATGCTCGGCGACCCGTCGTATATCTACCGGACTTTTGGGACCGCCGCATGACGATTTTGCGGCACGCCTCGGCCATCGCCATCAAGGATCTCCGCAGCGAGTTCCGCACCAAGGAAGCGCTGAACGGCGCCCTGTCGTTCAGCATCGTGATCCTGCTGATGATCGCCTTCGCCTTCGACACCGGCGCCGAGTTGGTGAGCGACTATGGCGGCGGCATTCTCTGGCTCGCTTTTACTTTCGCGTCGGCCCTGATCGTCAACCGTTCGTTCGCGCGCGAACTGCCCAACGACTGCATCGATGTGCTGGTCTCCTCGCCCGCCAGCGGGGCCGCGCTGTTTCTCGGCAAATCCATCGCGTCGTTCCTGCTTCTCGTCGTGATTGAATCGATCTGCCTGCCCGTCTTCGGCGTCTTCTTCAACGTCACCTGGTGGCGGAATCCCTCGCAACTCGCGCTCGTTGTACTGCTGGGCTCCTGGGCCATGGCCTGCATGGGCACGGTCTTCAGCGCCTTGACGATCAACCTGCGTCTGCGCGAAGTCATGCTGCCGATGCTCATGTACCCGATGCTGATTCCGGCCGTTCTCTCGGCCATGACCTTAACGAACTACCTGATGCAGCCCGGCCCCCTGCCGCCGGACTACGCGCAGTGGATGAGGATGCTGGTGGGATTCGATATCATTTTCACCACGCTCGCCCTGGCTTTGGTGGAAACTATTCTGGTGAGGTAACGATGCGTTCCAAGCTCGTAATGTTGTTAGGTCTGATCGGCGGCCCGCTGCTGCTCCGGAATCTGTACGTGATTCTGTTCCAACTCCCTGACGAGATGGAGCAAGGGCCGGTCTATCGCATCTTCTACTACCACTTGCCGGCCTTTCTCACGGCCGCCGCCTGCTACTTGTCCGCCATGATTTGCAGCATTCTCTATTTGAAATCGAAGGACGCCAAGTACGACGCCATCGCCTTGGCCTGCACCGAGACCGGTCTGGCCTTCGCCGCCGTGAACCTGGTCACGGGTATGTTCTGGGGCCGCATTAGTTGGGGCATCTGGTGGGCCTGGGACCCTCGCCTCACCTGGGCGCTCATCTGCTGGCTGGTGTATTTCGGCTACCTGATGCTGCGCAAAGCCATTGACGATCCTACCGAACGCGCCAAGAACGCCAGCGCTCTCTCCATCTTCGCCTTCGTCTCGGTGGCAATCACCTGGAAGGCCATCGAATGGTGGCGGACCCAGCACCCGGGCCCCGTGCTCAGCATCCGCACGGGCGAGCAGCGCATGGACCCGTTCATGGAGCAGATGATCTACATGAATACCGTCGCACTCTCCTTGCTGGCGGCCATCTTCATTCTCGTCCGCCTCCGGCAGGAAGAGACACAACGGGAAATTGACGCGCTACGCCGGTACGCGCACGCGCTCTAACGGAACACCATGGACGAACGAAACATTACTTTCATGTTTTATGGCCTGACAGTGGCGTGGGCCCTGCTTGCGATATATGCTGTCTTCCTGGGGCTGCGCGACAAGGATTTAAAGAAGCAGCTCGAAACCTTAAAGAGGATGGTCGAAGAAAAGAAATGAACCGGCGAAACTTGCTAGGGATGACGGCGGGCGCGGTCCCCGCAACCATGATGTCGCAACGGCACCTGAACGCCGCTGCGCAGGTCGCAGGCGCAGTGAAGGGCCTGTCTTCGCCCACAATCAAGGACGTGCAGGTCATCGCCACAGCCCCCAGCGGACTGCGTCTCGTTGTGGTCAAGGTCATCACGGACCAGGATGGCCTCTACGGCTACGGATGCGGAACCTACACGCAGCGCGCCGACCTTGTTGTCGAAGCGGTGCAGCGCTACCTGAAGCCGTTCCTGATCGGCCAGAAAGCCGACCGGATCGACGATCTGTGGCAGGCGATGTACAACTCCAGCTACTGGCGCAATGGCCCCGTCCTGAACAACGGCATCTCGGGTGTCGACATGGCTCTGTGGGATATCAAGGGCCGCATGGCCGGCATGCCCGTCTATCAGCTTCTCGGTGGCAAGGTCCGCGAAGCGGCCGATTGCTACGGCCACGCCTCCGGCGACGAGCCGGCCGCCTGTGTCGAATCAGTCAAGCAGTACCTCGCCCGGGGCTTCCGCCACGTACGCGTGCAGGTCGGGGTCCCCGGCATGGCCGGCTATGGCTCCCGTGGCGCCGATAGCCGGGTCGCGGCGCTCCACTCGAAACCGGTGTTCGAACCGATGGCCTACATCCGCCGCGCCCTGCAGCTCTTCGAACTCTGCCGCAAGGAACTGCCCGAGGACACGGAACTGCTGCACGACACGCACGAACGCATCACGCCGACCCAGGCAATCCAGTTCGCCAAGGACTGCGAAAAGTTCAAGCTCTTCTTCCTCGAAGACCCGCTATCGCCCGAAGACATCGCCTGGTACAAGATCATCCGCCAGCAGACCACCACGCCCATCGCGATGGGCGAACTCTTCAATTCCCCCCACGAATGGACCCCGCTGATCGCCGAACGTCTAATCGACTACATCCGCGTCCACGTCTCTCAGGCCGGCGGGCTCACCCCCTGCCGCAAGATGGCCATCCTAGGCGAGCACTTCGGCGTCAAGACCGCCTGGCACGGTCCCGGTGACGTCAGCCCCATCGGCCACGCCTGCAACGTCGCGCTGGATCTGGCCAGCTACAACTTTGGCGTGCAGGAGTATTCGCCCTTCAGCGAACGCGCCCAGGAAGTGTTCAGCGGCTGCCCCGAAATGAAGAACGGCTATCTCTACGCCAACGAGAAGCCGGGCTGGGGCATTGAAGTGAATGAGAAGCTCGCGGCCAAGTACCCCTTTGGATCCGGCGAGCAAGGCGACCGCCAGCGCCTAAATGGCGGCTGGGGCGAAGTCCGGAAACGCGACGGTCAAATCATCAAGCAATAGTCTCGCAAAAAAGAAGACGGCCGGCGCTCTCCCAAGTACGCCGGCCGTTTTTCGTCCCCTAATTGTTGGCGGAACCCAGCGAAGAGTTGACCTTCGAAAAAATTGTGCTGATGTTCGGTGCGATCGAGTTCGGAAAAATCGCGGCAACCGCAATCGCGATCGCCGCCGCCATCAATGCGTATTCGATCAAGTCCTGACCGTCCTGGCTCGTCCGAAGGACATTCAGTTCCGCCACCATCCAACGGGCCGTCTGATTCAGTCGTGTTTTGAGGAAGTTGGTCATTTGTTTACTCTTTCCGCGCTAGCTTCCGCTACATTCATCTTGCGGCAGCGGACAAATTGACTCAACGAAAGATTGATCCTAGTACCCCTGCTGAAATCGCCTAGAACTTTAGGCCCTGGTACGGTTGGCTGAGGGCCTTTCTTATTCGATTATTTTCAACAAGTTAGGAAGATCTATGCTCGATCGCCCAAGAGGATCGGCTGGGATATTCTGTCCCAATACACCTGATTCGCACCTAGGTCATGCCGAGAAGCGTGCGAGCGCGGCGAATCGTCTAGCCGGGATCGGCCCGGCCCGGAAACTAAATAGTTTCTTTCTTTGGGGGCGCGGAGATCTCGACGCCGTCGGCGGTGATGTTGACCGTTCGCACCTGCCCGCGTGGCCCGATCGGCCCGATATCCCGCCCGCGATTGCGAACGGCAATCCCGCCGGCGTTGCCTACCACCATCCGGGTTCGCTGCGCCGAGGAAATCGTCTTCGTCTCGCCCGGTTCCAGAATCCCTGCGAATATCCGCTTCCCGTCGGCCGCAACCTCAATCCAGGTCTTTTCGGTCGCTTCGATGTTGAGCGAAATATTGCCGTCCTGATCCGTCGTTACCGTCGGCACCACAGGCACCGGTTCCGGTGTACTGGGTTCGGACTTTGCCGGCTCCGGCGCCGTTTTGGGGATACTCTGAGCGGGAATCTGTGCCGCTGGTGCCTGCCCCATCGATTGGGCGCCGAACTGCTTATCCCAGAATAAAGACAGCGCGCCGCCGCCTGCCACAAGCAGCACAAGCGCCGCCAGCGCCATGCCGGTTCGTGAGTCGAACCACGGGTTGCGCGGAGCGCGCAGCGGTTCGACCGATATCAGTTTCTTCTCTTCCGAGCGCCTGTTCTGAGGGCTGTGCGCGGCGGAGATCGCCTCTAAATCGAATACCGGTTCCCGCTTTACAATCGCGCCGAATTCGTTCTCGATCGCTACTGGATCGAACCCGAGCGCTTGCGCATACTGGCGGATAAAACTGCGGTTGAAGAAACCGCCCGGCAGTTGATCCCAATCCTCCGTTTCAATCGCTTCCAGATAGCGCGAACCGATGCGCAATTCGTCGGCAATCTCCCGGAGTTGCTTCCCCTGCTTGAGGCGGGCGTCTTTCAGCTTCTGACCAAGTGAAACCATTCTGGTTTGGCTTTCCGCAGCCGCTGCGGCAATGAATCCCAATCCTGGACTCTGTGCGGCGGCTAAATCCTTCCTATAATCCCACATTTCCGTTTTGAGCCGCGCGTGCGAATCTCCCGGATGCTCGTCCGCATCAATATCCATAGGGGTTTGAAGGCAGCGAAGACCCCTGCGGAGGACAGCACCCAATGGGTGACAAACAAAACCAGCCCTTTCAGCTCTCGTTCAACGGCCTTCTCAAGATCGACTTCCAGGGATCGCGCGTTACT
>VFZO01000155.1 GCA_016871155.1 Acidobacteriota bacterium
TGGTCGAAAGAAGCCATCCGCAGGCACTGGCCCGCCCTCGGAAAGGGGATTCTGATCAAATCCGGCACGGGAGTGAGGCGTTGGTGTATACTGTGGGGGTCCGGGAGACCCAAAATGGAAATCCCGGATGAAGGCACCAATGAGCACCGGTACGGCCGGTACGCCACCTGAGATAGCGGCTCTGCTCAAAGGGGATAGTTCCCCATACCGTTTAATTATGGGTACGATAGACATAGGCGCGCGGGGCATTTAATTCTCTCACGTCGAGGTCCCGATTGGGAGACGATTCGAGTCTCGATTGGCTTGGCTGCCGACGCTTCAGTTGACCCTTGGCGGTTTTTCAGGCAACGCAGTTGGACTTGTCAAAACCGCGTCCATCTTCGTCGCCGCATCATCTTGCATCGGCCGCATGACGTGACTGTACGTGTTCATCGTAACGGCGATTGAACTGTGCCCGAGCATCTCCATCACGACTCGCGCATGCACACCCTGCGAGAGAAGCAGCGTCGCGCAAGTGTGCCGCAAGTCGTGAAAGCACCGCTCCGCGATTCCGGCCTGCTTGAGGATCGCTCGAAACTGTTTCAGCACGTTGTTGCAGTCGAGCGGCGTTCCGATGCTGCTGCTGAATACGAAGTCGTGATGTTGCCAGCGGCTTCCTTGAAAGATCTGCTCTTGCGCTTGACGTTCCTTGTGCGCCGCGAGCGCCAGTCTGCACACTGCGGGGACTGTGAGGCTGCGTCTACTGCGGTCTGTCTTTGGCGTCTCCAACCGCCACGGCCGCGATGTTCGATCCAGGGAGTGACGAATTTGCAGGAGCCCGCGATCCAAGTCAACATCGGACCACCGGAGCGCGAACGCTTCGCCTTCTCGAAGGCCCATCGAGACTGCCACGGTGAAGAGCGTTTCAAGCCGATGCCCCTGGGCGAAGTCAAGAAGGCGCCGGGCGTCCTCTGGCGAAAGCGAATTCAGCCGGCGGTTCAAATGCTTGGGCTTTTTCACGTGCGCGGCGCCGATCTCGCGCAGGGTCTGGCCTCGCCGTCCGCGCTCACTAATTCCCAAAATCGTCCTCCTCCAGGTTATGATCTAAATGCGAGGAATCGATGAGCCTAACCGACGCTGATAAGCGGTGGATTGAAGGCATGTTCGGACAGGTCCGTGGCGAGATCGGCGAAGTCCGCGACAAGATTGAGCGCGTCGAGACCAATCTGTTGACCGAGTTCCACAAATGGGCGTCGCCGAACGAGGCCCGCCAACGAACCCATCTCGCCGGGCTTCGCGCAACGGAATAGAGGCGCAGGACCGCGTCGCCAAACCCGAAGATCGCTCTAAGCCGCTTCTAGCACACGGTAAACTGAAGTCGTGACCAAGGCCTCGACCGACGAAATCCGCGCGCGCTTTGACAACGACGTCGAGCGGTTCTCCAACCTCAACACCGGGCAGATGTCCACGCAGGACGCCCCGCAGGTGATGGAGATGATTGCCGGCGCGGCCACCCGGACCACGCCCAACGCAAAAGCCATCCTCGATCTCGGCTGCGGCGCCGGCAACTTCAGCCTGAAACTCTCTCAGCTTTACTCGTTCGAAAAGATCACGCTCGTCGATCTGAGCGCGAACATGCTCGACCGGGCCGTGGAACGCCTGCGGCCCACCGGCGCCGTCCTTCACCCGATTCAGTCCGACATCCGGGATCTCGATCTGGAACCGGAATCGGTGGACCTGATCGTTGCCGCCGCCGTGCTCCACCACCTTCGCGCCGAGGTGGAATGGGCCATGGTGTTCCGCCAACTTTTCCAGGCGTTGAAGCCGGGCGGGAGCCTTTGGATCTGGGATCTGGTGGAGCACGATATCCCCGGCCTGCAGGCCGAAATGTGGCACCGTTACGGTCAATACCTGGAATCGCTCAAGGACGCCGCCTATCGCGACCATGTCTTCGCCTACATCGCCCACGAGGATTCGCCGCGCTCGGTTGCCTTCCAACTGCACCACCTGCGGGCGGCCGGTTTCCAAGCCGATGTGGTTCACAAGAACGGCTGCTTCGCGGCCATCGCGGCGGCGAAAGCGCAGGCGATTACCGGACCTCAAACTCCGAAGTGACGTTCTCCGACGCGGCGTCCATTGCGAGCACGGCCCGGACATCGGCCAACCGCGGACCCTTCCAAAGCGCCGTTTCAAATGCGTCCAGGTCTTCTAAAAGACCCTGCGCGAAGGCCTCCACCCGGCCATCCTCCAGATTCCGCACCCAGCCCGTCAGCGTTCGCAGATTCGCCTCCCGGCGCACAAAATCGCGATAGCCTACACCTTGTACCCGGCCGCGCACCAACCAGCGCCGCGCCTCAACCATACGTTCGAATCTACTCCGCTTTCCCGGCGTTTTTCAAGTCCAAAAAGCGGGCCCGGCTTTCGATGATCGCTTTGCGCGCTTCCGGCGGCCCTTCCCAGCCTTCCATTTTCGGCACAACCCCTTGCAGTTCCTTATAGATAGAGAAGAAGTATTCCACCTCGCGGCGGACGTGCGGGAAGATCTGGTCGAGCGTGTGGATCTGGTCGTACCGCGGATTACGCACCGGCACGGCTAAGATTTTTTCATCGACACCTTTGTCGTCGGCCATCTTCAGGATGCCGACCGGCCGGCATTCGATCAGGCAGCCCGTAAAACTCGGTTCGGAAACCAGCACCAGTACGTCAATCGGGTCTCCGTCGCCGGCCATCGTGCCCGGGATAAACCCGTAATCGCCGGGGTAGTGCATGGGCGAATACAGCGCCCGGTCCAGCCGGAAAACGCCCAGCTTGCCGTCGTACTCCACCTTATTGGTGGAATTCTTAGGAATCTCGATGATGACCCGCACTACTTCGGGACAGTCCGGCCCTGGGTCTAGTTCGTAAAGGGAATGTGTTGGTAACACAGGTCCTAGTCTAGCAGAGACAGCCAGGAACGCCTCTTCGCCTTTTATTCCCTTCATTCTGCGTAAGACGAACGTAGAAATAGGGTTAGCATGCAAAAAACCACTTGCTATGCGTGCGCTATGAGAATTAGAATTGTCTGGTGGCGGAAAGTGTCAGTCAGTGGGCGATTTCAATATTGACATTATCGGAAACACTTGGCAGCGGCAGCCCCTTGGTACGTTCGAGACCCGGTGCGACGACAAGGGCCGCATTCGCCTGCCATCCGATTGGCTCCACTTTTTCCAGCACGATCTGAAGGACACAAGAATATTCTGCACCAGTTTGGACGCCAAGGTTCTAAGAATTTATCCGGAATCGATTTGGCGGGGCAATCTGGCGCTTCTCGACATGCAAACGGAACACGCCCAGTTCAGTGAAGCCATTCAAACGGTGGCCGACCATTACGGAGTCTCCAGCGTCCTGGACTCCAATGGCCGGATTCTCGTGAAGACGGAGCTGCGCGAGGCGATGGGCCTGTTGGGGGAATTGGTCATAGGAACCGGCAGGCGCGGTGTGGTTCACGTTCACAAGAAGGCGGAACACGCGCAACTGCTGGCCTCGGCAACACTCGCATCGGCCGATGCGATAGCAACACTGACTCGGCTGGGAATGAGATAGGGCAATGCATGCAGCACAAATCAGTCATGCCGCGAGAAGCGCTGGAAGCGCTCGCCCTGGCGCCCGGCCACAAAGCGATCGATGCTACTTCCGGCCTCGGAGGGCATTCGCGCCTGCTGGCGGAAGCGGTAGGCGAGGCTGGGCTGGTCTGCGCATGCGATACCGATGCGGAATCTCTGGAACTCGCGAAGTCCAACTGTTCGGCCTTCGCCGGCCGCATGCGGTTTGTTCATACCCGTTTCTCCGAACTGCCGCAGAAGCTCCAGGACATCTTGCCCGCCGATGCTCTGCTGGCCGACTTCGGCACCAGTATGATGCACTTCACGTCGGGCGAACGCGGTTTCTCGCTGATGAACGACGGACCCCTCGACATGAGGCTCGACAGATCGTCGGACGGTCCAACGGCAGCCGATCTGGTCAACCGGCTCACCGAGCGGGAACTTGCGGATTTGATCTTTATCACTGGAGAAAGGAGGAGCAGACAGATCGCCAGAGCACTGGTACGGGGCAGACCGGTAAACACCATGCGCCGGTTCGCCGAGTTGGTCGAATCGGTCTCGCCCCGCACCGGAAAACTGCATCCTGCGACGCTCAGCGCCTTATCCCTCAGAGTGGCAACCAATCGGGAGTACGAGGAGATCGAAGCCCTGATTCGCTCATTGCCCATTCTGGTCCGGCCCGGCGGACGTGTGGCGCTAATTACTTTTCACAGTGGAGAGGACGGTCTGGCCAAGGCCCTCACCCGTCAACTGGCCAAAGAGGGCAAGGCCGTATTGATCAACAAACACGTGTGGACTCCTTCGGCCGAGGAGACGCGCGCCAATCCAGCCAGCCGCAGCGCCAAGATGCGCGTGCTGGAAATGAAGCAACCGCTTGGCAAGCAGGGGGAAACTGACCATGGCTATTCTGGCATGGATATTTGAAAAGAACGCGGTGCCCGCCGCGTCCAGTCCGCGTTCCGGCGCGCCGCGCAACTCGTTCGCGTTGCGCCCGCTTCCGAACGAGGAAATCCACGTTTTTACCAAGAGAATCGACAACTCCAGGGTCGTGCGCGAGCAGGATCCGCAGGCCACCGGCGCCGCCGTCAAGACCATAATGTCGGCCTGCCTGGCGGCCGTCGGAATGGTGGGGCTGCTGGTGCCCGCCGCTAACACGTACTTGGCGGGCTACACGCTCACGGAGCTCGACAAGCAGAACAGCGTGCTGGAAGCCGAACTGGCGCGCCTGGAAGTGCGCGAAGCGAATCTCACCAGCCTGGAAGCGCTGGCGCGTGCCGCGAAGAATCAGAAGTTTGTTGACCCGACGCCGGAAAGCATGGTCGTGTTGAACGACGATCGCACCGGCGACGTGGCGATGAATCGCAAGAATAAGCAGTAACCGTTTTCCGCGCGGTTGAAGGCGCGTCCACAAGAGATGGCAAGGCAGCACCTCCCCCGGTGTCTTGCCGTCTCGAGTGGCGCCGCGCTGAACGCCGCGTGGCTGGCCGCAACCCGCAGTGTAACCTCCCCCGAATTACATCGAGCTAATCGCGCCCGCCCCGGCGGGCGCGAATTTGTCGTTCAAAGAAAGGAGCAACCATGGAGACGACGGTCGAGCCGCGCGCACAAAAGCGGCTAGCGGTCGTGGCATGGCTGACGCTGATCTGGGGTGGGATACTTGTGGCCCGGCTGATTCAGTTTCAGGTTGTCGAACACGACGCACTCAAGGCACAAGCCCAGCGGCAGCAGGAGCACGTTGTCGAGATTCAGGCGCCGAGGGGCGCCATTCTTAGCGGCGGCGAAGGCGGCGGCCCGTTAGCGCTCAGCGTTCCGGTGCGCCGCATCATCATGAACCCGCTCCGCATTCCGGAAGGCGCGGAACCGTTCGCCGTCGAGATGTTGCATCAGTTGCTCGGCTCGGACGCGGCCGCTCTAACCGGCGCAATCGCCGAGGCCCGGAAGAACCGCCGCGGGTATCTACTGGTGAGCGAGGACGCCACCGAGGAACAGATCAAACGCCTGCGCAGTTCGAAGCTTGACATCTTTACCTTTGAGCGCGGCCACAAGCGCGAATATCCAAAAGGTAAGCTGGCCGCGCACCTGATCGGCTGGGTGAACTTTGAAGGGCGCGGCGATGCGGGCCTGGAGCGGGCTTTGCAGGACGAACTGCAGGGCGTTGCCGGCCGCATGCGAATGATGAAAGACGCCCGCGGCCGCGACTACGACGGCGAGGTAATCAACGAGGAGAAGCCCGAGCCCGGCGTCAGCGTCACAATTACCATCGACGAGGCCATTCAACACGCGGCCGAAGACGCTCTGCGAAGGGCCGTGGAAAAGGAGCGGGTTCCCTCCGGCACCGTCGTCGTTCTGAATCCAAAGACCGGCGACATTCTGGCTATGGCGAGCTACCCGGTCTTCGATCCGCGTGACAAGGTCCACTCCGAGGCCGACATGATGCGCCGCGTCAATCTTGCCGTGGCGGGTGCGTTCGAACCGGGCTCCGTCTCCAAGGCGGTCACGGCTGCCGCGGCGCTGGAGACCACTCGCTACCGGCCGGAAAGCACGGTGCTATGCGGCAACGGCCTCATACGTCTGGCGGGCCGCGTCATCCACGACCACGATCCGTACTCCGCGCTCTCGATGACCATGGTCCTGGCGAAGTCGAGCAATATCGGCGCCATCAATTTAGGTCTGGCCGCCGGCAACGACAACATGTATGAGTATCTGGGGCGGTTCGGCATCGGTGAACGCGTTGGCCTGGGCCTGCCCGGTGAATCGCCGGGAGTCGTTTATCCGGTCCGCGAGTGGACGCCGTCTTCTATGGGTTCGGTCGCCATGGGCCATGAGTTCATGGCAACGCCAATGCACCTCGCGCAGGCGTTCGCCATCATCGCCAACAACGGCGCGCTGGTCCGGCCCCGTATCGTTAAGGCGCGGCAGCGGCCCGGCGGCGAGAAACAGTGGATTCCCTTGGCGCCGCCCGAACAGCGCATCAAGCCGGAGACGGCCATCGACCTGCGCCGCATGCTGGAACAGACCGTATTGGCCGGCACGGGCAAAGGCGCCCGCGTGAAGGGCTACACCGTCGGCGGCAAAACCGGCACCGCGCAAATCCCCGACCCCAACACGGGTAAGTATCTGCATCGCTACAACTCCTCCTTCGTCGGCTTCGCCCCTGTTGCGGACCCGGCCATTGTGGTTTCGGTCACGCTGAACGGCTCCTACAAATACGGCGGTGAGAACTCGGCGCCTGTCTTCGCGGAGGTCGCCGCGGCCGCCCTGCGTACACTGGGTGTGAAGAAGGATCTTCCTGACGAAGACCAGCCGGCGAAGCCGGAGTCCGCGGAACCGCCCGCGCAGGCTCCACTGCAGGTCGCGGAGACCAAGCCAGAACCGATGCCGGAGACTCCGATTGCCAACGGCCAGCGCGTTCCCGATTTCTCGGGGATGACGCTGCGGCGCGTGATGGAGAAGTCGATGTCGGAAGGCTGGAACGTCCAGCCCGTTGGCCAGGGTCTCGCTCGAGCCCAGGAGCCGCCCGCGGGAACACTCGTTCCGCCGGCGCACCGCATTCGAGTGGTTTTTCGGCGATAGAGGCCCCATGACGCTGCGCGAACTGATGGACGAGGCGGCGATTGTCGCGGTCTCGTCCAGCGAAATCCTCGATGTAGCCGTGGCCGGGTTGACTTATGACTCCCGCACCGCGGGGCCGGGTTACGCTTTCTTCGCCTTTGCTGGCGCGAAGGCCGATGGCCGCCGATTCGCGGCCGGCGCGTGCGCGCAAGGCGCCATCGCGGTGATCTACGAGGAGTTGCCGTCGCCGGCGCCGGAGCATCCCTACGTCGCCGTCCGGCACCTGCGCCGGGCGCTGGCCCATGCGGCGCGGCGTTTCTACGGCGCACCCGACGAAGCCGTCGCCATCACAGGCTTCACCGGTACCAACGGAAAGTCCACGGGCTCGCTGCTTGTCGATGGCATTCTCAAGCACTCCGGCCGCCGCACCAGCCTGATCAACACCATCGGCTACCACATTTGCGGAGAGCCCCGCGCCGCCGCGAACACAACACCCGAATCGCTGGATATCTACCGGATGCTCGCCGAAACGCGCGAGCGGCGCGGCGGCTATCTCACCATGGAAATCTCTTCGCACGCGCTGGAACTGGGCCGCGTGGCGGAGTTGCGCGTTGCCGTCGCGGTGTTTACCAACTTAACCCGCGATCATTTGGATTTTCACGGCACCATGGAAAACTACTTCCACGCCAAGGCCCGCCTGTTTGGCGGGGAGTTCAAGCCGGGCGCTGCGGTCCTGAACGCCGACGACGAGTGGTCCGGACGAATTCCCGTGGCCGCGGGAACGCGAACCGTCACCTACGGAATTCGGAATCCCGCCGAGTTGCGAGCCGTTCATATCGAAACCGGATTCTTCGGCCTGCGTTTCGAAATCGAAGGAAAAACGCGGATCGAGTCGAAACTGATTGGCGATATTAACGTCTACAACATCCTGGCCGCCGCCGGCGCCAGCCACGCACTGGGGCTTACCTGGGCCGAAATCAGCGAAGGAGTGGCAGCGTTCGCCGGCGTACCCGGCCGGTTTGAGCGGGTCGACGCTGGGCAGAACTTTTTGGTAGTCGTCGACTACGCGCACACCGATGCCGCGCTGACCAACGTGATCGGCGTTGCCCGCAATCTGGTACGAGGCAAGGGCCGCGTCATCACGCTGTTTGGCTGTGGCGGCGATCGGGATCGCGCGAAGCGCCCCCTGATGGGCGCGGCCGCGGCCGAGGCCAGCGACTTCGTTGTCTTAACCAGCGACAATCCGCGTTCCGAAGATCCCCTGGCGATCATCAACGACGCTCTCGTGGGCGTGCGCCGTCACGATACGCCGCTGCTCGTCGAGCCCGATCGCGAGCGGGCCATCTTTGCCGCCATCGGGGAAGCCAAGCCCGGCGACATCGTTCTGCTGGCCGGAAAAGGGCACGAAAACTACCAGGTGCTAAACGGCCGTACGATTGATTTCGACGACAAGGAGGTTGCGCTGCGCGCGCTCCGGTTATGCGTCTGACGCTCACGGCCATCGCACGTTATACTGGCGCCGCTCCGCTCGCCGATGAACGCGTCGTTTCGGATTGGTCGATTGACACGCGCACGCTGCTGCAGGGCGCCCTCTACATCGCCCTGTGCGGCGAAATCCACGACGGCCATAGCTTTCTCGCCGCCGCTGCCGAAAAGGGTGCGGTTGCGGCCATCGTCGACAGGCGCGGCTGGAAGGCCGATATCCCTCTTCTGGTAGTCGACGACACCTTGACCGCCCTGCAGGATCTGGCGCGCGCCGCCCGGGCCCACTTGCGGTTTCCCATCACTGGCATCACCGGCTCGGCCGGCAAGACTTCGACGAAGGAAGCCGTCGGCGCTCTGCTCGCGGCCAATCTACGGGTCACCAAGAACGAGGGAAATCTGAACAATCACATCGGCGTGCCGCTCTCATTGTTGCGTATGGACGAAACCGCCCAGGCCGGCGTGCTGGAGTTGGGCATGAATCACGCCGGCGAAATTCGAGCGCTGGCGCGCATCGCGAAACCGTCCATTGGAATTGTTACCAACGTAGGCACCGCCCACATTGAGAATTTCGGCTCTATCGATGGAATCGCCCTCGCCAAACGCGAACTGATCGAAGAGCTCCCGTCCGACGGCGTTGCCGTTCTAAACGCGGACGATGCGCGCGTGGCCCGGTTCCGCCACCACCACCGGGGCAAGACGTTGACGTTCGGTATCGACGAGCCGGCCGGGATCCAAGCCCTGGACTTGGAGCTGCGGGAAAACGGGTCCAAATTCCGCGTCGAGAACACAACCTTTGAAATCGCCCTTCCAGGCAAACACGCCGTGCGCAATGTGCTGGCCGGGATCGGCGCAGGGCTGGTCCACGGCCTGCGTCTGGACGCGATGGCGGAGGCGGCCCGCGGCCTGCAGCCTTCGAAAATGCGCGGGGAGCGAATGGTCCACAACGGCGTCACGCTTCTCAATGACTGCTACAACTCCAACGCCGAAGCGGCCAAGGCGATGATCGAGACTCTCCTGTTGCAGCCGGGCGCGCGCAAAATTGCGGTGCTCGGCGAAATGCTCGAAATGGGAGAGTGGGCGGAGCGGCTGCATCGCGAGGTGGGCTTGGCGGCGGCGCGCGCCGACATAGTGATCGGAATTCGAGGCGCCGCTGAACACTTGGCCGATGCAGCCCGGGAAGCGGGAGCCGAGGCGCTCTTTTTTCAAGACCCGGTGGACGCCGGCGAGGCTCTGCGCGGGATAGCGCGCGCCGGCGATGTCGTGCTTTTCAAGGGTTCGAGAGGAACGCGAGTGGAGAGAGCACTGGAAAGGTTCATGGCGAGTTAATGCTCTATTGGCTTCTGTACGAACAACTGTTTCCCCACTTCGGACCCGCGCGCCTGTTTGGCTACGTGACGTTTCGCACCGCGTTCGCCAGCCTCACAGCGTTATTCCTATCGATCTTCCTTGGCCCGTGGCTGATCCGAAAACTGCGGGAATTTCAAATCGGCCAGCACATCCGCGAAGAGGTCACCGGCCATCAGAAGAAGGCCGGCACGCCCACGATGGGCGGCGTGCTGATCGTCATCTCTGTCGTAGTGCCGACTCTGCTCTGGGCGAACCTGGCCAATGCCTATGTCTGGATCGCTATGTTCGGCCTCCTCAGCTTTGGCGCCATCGGCTTTTACGACGATTTCACCAAGGTCAAGAAGATGCGAAATCTCGGCCTGACGGCCCGCAAGAAGTTCGCGCTGCAGGTGGTCTCGTCAATTCTCGTCGGCCTCATGCTGCTTGGCCTCCACTCTCGGGGCGGTTACGAAACCAGCATGAACATCCCGTTTCTCAAGAGCTTTCAGCCGAATCTGCTGGTGGAGTCCTGGCTGGCCAGCCCGTGGACCTACCCGTTTGCGTTCGCCTTCTTCTTCCTGTTTCTGGTCATCGTGCTGGCCGGCTCTTCGAATGCCGTCAACCTTACCGATGGCCTGGACGGCCTTGCGATCGGCTTGATGGTCATCGCCGCTGGGGCCATGACCATCCTCACCTACTTGAGCGGCCACCGGCAGTTTGCCGAGTATCTCGATCTGGCGCGCCTTCCAGGCAGTTCGGAGTTGACCATCTTCTGCGGCGCCATGACCGGGGCTTCGCTCGGGTTCCTCTGGTACAACGCGCATCCGGCTGAGGTGTTCATGGGCGATGTCGGTGCGCTGGGCCTCGGCGGCGCCATGGGCACGGTGGCCGTTTTGATCAAGCAGGAAGCCCTGCTATTGTTCATCGGCGGCGTTTACGTGTTGGAGTTGATGAGCGTCGTGCTGCAGGTGGCCAGCTTCAAGCTTCGCAAGAAGCGCATCTTCAAGATGGCGCCGCTGCACCACCACTTCGAGCTGCTCGGCTGGCATGAGGCCAAGGTAATTACGCGCTTCTGGATTCTGGGACTGATCATGGCGCTGTTCGCGCTGACGACGTTGAAGTTGCGGTAACGGAAAGTGAAATCATTCGCGGGTAAAAATGTTTTGATCGCCGGCGCCGGTAAATCCGGCATGGCGGCGGCGGCCTTTCTGCGCGCTCGCGGTGCCCGCGTCGTACTGTCCGATTCCAAGGCGATTCCGGATGCTCCGTATCCGTGCGTGAGTCAGGATGAAACGGCGGCGGACGGCTTTGATTTCGTCTTCCAATCGCCGGGCGTACCGTTGGAGCTGCCTCTCTTTGTGCGCGCGCGGGAGCTCGGTGTGCCAGTCGCCGGAGAGTTGGAGCTCGTCGCCGGGGAACTGCGCGGCAACATCGTCGGCATCACCGGCGCTAACGGTAAAACCACCACGACGGCTCTTACCGGTCACATCTTTCTGCACGCCGGGCTTCCCACCCAGGTGGGCGGAAACATCGGAACGCCGGTTACTGATCTGGTGGGCGGCTCACGCGACGACGGCTGGTGCATTCTGGAGCTCTCGAGCTTCCAGTTGGAAACGGTTCGTGAATTCCGCGCGACCATCGCACTGGTGTTGAACATCACGCCGGATCACCTGGATCGCCACCGCACCATGGAGAACTACATTGCCGCCAAGGCACGGCTGGTGGAGACGCAGTCGCCCAACGGTTTCGCGGTTCTGAATGCTGGAGAACCGAATGCGCGCTCTCTCGCCAGCCGCACCGCGGCGAAAGTGGTCTGGTTCAACGAACCATCCAACGATGACTGGGTCCATGTGGACGGCCGCCCGCTGATGCCGATCGCGGAAATACCGCTGGTGGGCCGGCACAACGTGGAAAACGTAATGGCCGCGGCCACCGCTTCGTGGCTCGCCGGGATACCGCTCGAAACGATTCGCGAGGCCGTTCAAACCTTTCCCGGCGTCGAGCACCGCATCGAGTTCGTCGTGGAGCGTAATGGCGTCCGTTACTACAACGATTCCAAGGCTACCAATGTCGATGCCGCCGAAAAGGCCATCGACGCTTTTGCCGGCAACCTTTGGATCATTCTTGGCGGCAAGGATAAGAACTCGGACTATCGCCCGCTGGCGGGGAAATTGGCTGGCAAGGTGAAGGGCGTTCTCCTGATTGGCGCGGCCGCCCCGGTGATTCGGGAACATCTCGGCCCTTCCCTTCCGCTCCATGCTTGCGGTACGCTCGAAACGGCTATTCGCATGGCGCGCCGGGAGGCGGCGCCCGGTGACACCGTCCTGCTGTCGCCGGCCTGCGCGAGTTTCGATCAGTTCGACAACTACGAACACCGCGGCCGCACGTTCAAGCAATTGGTTCTGGAGGATTCGAATGGCTAAGCGCGTTTCCATTGATTGGATGCTGTTTTCGATCGTCGCCGTCATGGTGTCGTTGGGCTTCGTGATGATCTACTCGACGTCGTCGATCACCGCGCAGGCGCTCTACAATAAGCAGCCCCACTACTTCGTGGTTTCCCAGATCGCGTGGGCTGCCTTGGGGTTCACTGCGCTTCTGCTGATGCGCCGTTTCCCCTACAAAAAGTTGAATAGTCCGCAGTGGGCCTTCGGCGCGATCGGCGCGGTGCTCTTCCTCCTGCCCATCGCGTTCGTCGTGGACGCCCGGCACCGGTGGATTCCGCTTGGCATTGGCAACTTGCAGCCGTCTGAATTCGCCAAACCTGCGCTGGCGATCTTCCTGGCTTATTTCGTCACATGGCGCCAACGCGCCATCAACGATCCCAAATTCACGCTGCGGCCCGCGGCCTTGGTGCTGGGTCTGCTCTTCTTCTTCGTGGCGCTGGGCGATTTGGGCACCGCCATTGTGCTGGGCGTCGTCGCCGTCGGTGTCTTTTTTGTCGCCGGCCTGGAGCGCAAGTATCTCGCCTTCGCCGCCGGGCTTGCCATCGCGTGTGTGACCGTCGCCATCGTCGCCGCGCCGCACCGTTTCTCGCGCGTTGTCCGCCTGCTGGATCCGGACTTGGAGTTCGTCGAAAACTACGATCCCACGGGCAAAATCAAGCCCTACATTGTGAGTTCAGCCCCTGTCAGCGACACCAACTACCAGGCCACGCAGGCCAAGATCGCCATCGGCTCCGGCGGAGTGTTTGGTGTCGGGCCGGGTCACGGCCGGCAGAAGCACTTCTTCCTTCCGGATTCGCACACCGACTTCATCTACGCCATCATCGGTGAAGAGTTGGGCCTGTGGGGGACCACGGCGGTGCTGGCCGGTTATCTGCTCATCATTTGGCGCGGGCTCCGGATCTTCTGGCTGACAACGAACGAGTTCGGCCGGTATCTGGCGCTCGGCCTGACCATCGCCATCGGATTTCAGGCGCTGGTCAACATGAGCGTCGTTCTGGGGCTTGGCCCCACGAAAGGCATTCCGCTGCCCATGATCAGCTACGGCGGCAGTTCGTTGCTCAGCACTCTCGCGTCGCTCGGGATTCTGTTGAACATCAGCGAGCAGGCGGGGTAGTGCAGAGCCGGGTCTACATCATGGCGGGCGGCGGGACGGGAGGCCATGTGATCCCCGGGCTCGCCGTGGCTCGCGAGTTCGCCGCCCGCGGGCACCGTCCCGTCTTCATTGGGACACGCGAAGGCCTGGAGGCGAAGCTGGTGCCGCAAGCCGGTTTCCCGATCGAGTGGATCTCCATCGGCGGCTTGAAGGGATTAGGCGCTCTGCGGAAACTGCGTACCCTTTTCGAGCTGCCGGGCAGCGTCCTGGCCGCGCGTGGACTGCTTCGCAAACACAACGCCGCCGGCGTATTCAGCATGGGCGGATACGCCGCCGCGCCGGTCGTCATGGCGGCCGCCATGTTGGGCACGCCAGTTGTTCTCATGGAACCGAACGCCATGCCTGGCATGACAAACCGGCGTCTGGCGCGTATCGCGCGAATGGCGCTGGTCAGCTTCGAAGAAGCGTTGCCCTGCTTCCCGGCCGGGCGCGTCGAACTGGCCGGCTTGCCCGTACGGCAGGAATTTTTCGATCTCCCGGCGCGTGCCGCGTCGAATCCGCCGCGCGTGCTCATCACCGGCGGAAGCCGGGGCGCACGGACGCTGAACCTCGCCGCCAGGGCGCTGGCCGCCGCGCCCTTCGGCGTAACCCTGCAAACCGGCGCCGCCATGCGCGATGAATTGGCTGCAGCGTTGCCCGCTGCCGAGGTGCGGGACTTTATCGACGATATGCCGAAGGCCTTCGACCAGGCCGCTCTCATCGTCTGCCGCGCCGGCGCCGGCACAGTTTCCGAACTCGCGGCTGCCGGCAAGCCGTCGATCCTCGTTCCCTATCCGTACGCGGCCGACGATCACCAGATGGCCAATGCGCGGGCCATGGAGCGCGCCGGCGCCTCCCGCGTTATCGCCGACAAGGACTGCACCGGCGACCGCCTGCTGGCCGAAATCCGCGAATGCCTCGCGCCCGGCCGCTTGGAAGCCATGGCCGCCGCCGCCCGCCGCCGTG
>VFZO01000156.1 GCA_016871155.1 Acidobacteriota bacterium
TTCTATCCTGTCTTTGGCCATCCTCGTCCTGCTCCTTCGTGAAAGTCTTTGAATCCTTCCACTGGATCATGGCGATGGGTGGCCTTGTTCGGCCCTCCTTTTACACCCTAAATTTTACGCGGCCTTGAACCCATGGACACGATGGGCAAGGACAAGGGCAACTCCGAATGGCTGGGCCCGTTGGCGTCCGTCTGGAAATCAACATTGCCCGCTCCCACCCCCGGCCCGCCGCAGCCCGCCGTGGCTATCGACGGACAGCAATCCGACAAGTTGGAGTTGTCGATTGGGCTTAAAGTGCTGGCGAATACACTGAAAGCGTTTGGAGCTACGACACCGTCTCTGGATGTTCAGTTCTCGAAAGCGCGAAAGGTCTCGTTCACATTCACGAATGTGACGTCCACGGCCGTCGCGCCGCTGGTGGCGGGGAACTACCTGGCCTCCGGAGATCTGAACTCGAACAATCCGGTGATCAGGCGCTACTTCCTCGATGAGGACGACAGCGATGGACAGGCTTACCTGATCTACGACGTCTTGAAGTCGAGCTCGATCACCGTCAGTGCGTCGGACGATAAGGGCGTCGGAGTGAAGCTGGACGTCCCAGCGATCCAGGGCCTGGTTGGAGCCAAGGTTGGCGTGAACACGGCGAATTCCAGCAACTCGACGCTGACCTTCAACGGACCGGCGCCGGTAACCTTTGGCTTCAAAGTGATGGAGATTAACTTCACCAACGGCCGATGGAGCGTGGAAGGCGCGGAGGCCAGCGGTGGTCTTGCCTTTAGCGCCGGAGCCGCAGCCGGCGGCGGCGGCTCCGATTCATTAGGTGCGCCGATCATTCTTAGAGCCGGTCTGCTCCGGATCTAAGGCCGCCAGTCGTGCGCGATTGGACGGACGTTCAAATTCGTGTTCGCGGCGCCGCTCCTGTTGAGGGGGCGGCGCCGAGCTTGCGTTCGCGCCATGAGGTGGAAGCGCAGAAGGACGGCAGGGGCGTTTGGCTGGGTGAATCGGAATTCGACCTCGAGAAGGCCGATCCAAGCCGCCTGACGATGCGCGAGTATGGCGTCGAATTGGGTCGGCAACTTATCAACCCGGCCGTCGAGAGGGCTCTCGCTTATGCCGGCGTGAATAGCGGTGCGCCTGTTCGGGTCCGGTTGTTTCTGGAAGGAGGCGCTGCGGCGCTTCACACGATTTGCTGGGAAAAGCTGCATGTTTCCGTCGAAGGTGGCGAGCCGGCGCCGGTGGCGACCTCGCCGCTAGTGGCGTTCTCCCGCTACATTCCGGTGGAGATCGATGACGCGGCGCCCACGGACGACCCATCGTTGCGTCTGTTGATCGCCGTATCGAATCCATCCGATCTGGGCGATCCGAGCCTTGTGATCGACGTGGAGAAAGAGCTGGGCGCATTCGTCGAGGAATTCGAGGCGCAGCGGATGCCGTCGCGCTTGGACGTGACGGTTTTGCCGGGACGTACGGGCATTTCCGCGGAATTGGCACGGCGCATGGAAGCGCTCGGCTGGAAGGTGGAAACGGCTGGCGTGACCTCGCTCGAACACGTGGCGACGATTGCGGGCCGAAGGCGCTGCCACGCAATCCACATCCTCTCGCACGGTGATTTCAAGGCCGGCCGCAGCCAGGGGATTCTGTACTTGGAAGATGCCGATGGCAAAACGGCGAAGGTTGTGGACGAACAGTTGCGATCCTGGCGAAGCCCCGAGTTGCGCCTGGTCGTGCTGCAAGCCTGCCGCAGCGCCGTAGCGATGGGCCGTGGCGATCCCTTCGTTGGATTGGCGCCGAAACTGATCCGGTTTGGAGTGCCGGCCGTGGTGGCCATGCAAGACTTCGTCGTGGTGGAAGACGCACGCGCCTTCGCGTCCGCGTTCTATCGCGAACTGATGGAAGACGGATTCGTCGACGAAGCGGTGAACGCCGGGCGGCGGGCGATCGAAAGCCGGGGTGGCGAGTGGTGGATTCCGGCACTGTACCAACGGTTGACGAATGGGAAACTCTGGTCCGCCGATCCGGTGCGCGATTCGGTGTGGGAAACGCGAAATCGCATTCACCCGCCGCCAGGGCTGCCGGAGGTGCTGCCGCTCAAAGTCGTGCAGGAGCGGAATGGGATTCGTTACAACCCATTGGAGGCACCGTCCGGACCCATATTCGAACTGGATAAGCACGTCGGAACTCTGTTGAAGACCACGCTGCATATCTGCCTCACCGGCCCCTCCGGCTCCAACAAAACGGAGCAGTTGCAACGGGTGTACTGCCAGTTGGCCGATCTGTTCTTGAAGGATTCCTCTTGTCCCGCGCCGGTGTGGCTTGGGATCGCCGAGTTAGCGAAGCAAGCCCTGCCTGGCGCCGTCAGCCTCTTCGAGGCGGCGATTCGCGAAGTGATCGCCGGCGATTCGATGCCGGCGTGTTTGCGCCAAAGGCGGTTTGTCTTTCTTGTCGACGCGGACGAAGACCTCGGCCCTGCCGGCATGAAATTGGCACTCCGTTCCTTGCGCGGCCTGACGGACCGGCTCAATAGCAGTTGCCTGTTCGTGTTTCCGGAGTCCGCGCTGGATGAGTTGCACCTGGAGTTTGCAAGCGCCGTGGTGCTGGTTGTGCGGCCGATCGAGTTGGTGGTGCTACGGACTTTCCTGCAGTCCACATCGCTTGAGAGTGACAAGCGGCTGCGGCAGACGATCGACGCGCGCGGGCTGGGCGATCTGGCGTCGGCGCCGTGGCTGCTCAGCCAAATGCGCGATCTGGCCCGCTTTGGGCATCTGATGGAAAGCCGCGCAGCGGTGATGAAGCTGGTGGCGGAGAATTTTCTGAGCGGCTTCGGGCGGCGCGGCATTCCGCGGCGCAGCGCGGCCGAGGCGCTGTGCGGGCTTGCTTGGGCTATCCAGGCGAAGCGCAGCAGGGCGATCTCCGATGGGCAGATGTGGAAAATTCTGGACGAAGCCCGCGGGAGCCGGGATTTCCGGATTTCGGAGTTGCGGGACGCATTAATCGACGCGAATCTGCTGTTTCAAGCCGGAGAAGAAGCGGCAACACTCAGCTACGGGGCGATCCGAAGCTATTTCGCGGCCCTCTATCTCTATGAATCTCCCAATTCGCAAGCGCTGCTCGAAGATATTACGGCTTCGCTAGGCCGGCACTCGCGGCTGCGGCATTGGGAAGAGCCGTTGATCATGTTTGCCGGCATGCAGAAGACGACGGCGGAGCGGATTCGGCTGCTGAACGTGCTTCTCGCAGGGTCGAGCCTGATGGAAGGCGACCAGGTTCTGCTGGCGGCGCGCTTGTATGTGGAGATGCGCCAGAGCGACTCGACCAACGATCCGGCACTGGAGCAAAGTCCCGTGGTCCGGCAGATCGCCGACACTTTGATCTGGCGATCGCGTGCGGATCTGGGCCGCCCCTATCAGACAAGACGCCGGGCATTGGAGAGTCTGGCATCCATGCGCCACGCCGACGCGGTTCCGCACCTGGTCACCTTGGCGTGCGACAAGGTGCATATGGCGGGAGATGGCGGCGTTGGCCCCACCGAACGCTATGACTTCTCCGGGATCCGGTTGCGAGCCGTGGCCGGGTTGTTCGATCTCCAACAGCAGGCGCTGGAGTACATCCGCGGGCACCGGCCGGAGTTGCTGGAACTGCTGGAAGCGTGGCAGAAACTGCTGGTGCGCGGAGACGCCGAGCCGATGATACGCATCTTGAAGGCGAACGATCCATCCACTTCGGCTGTGGCGGCCTTCGCGTTCGCGCTGGTGCGCGACAAGTTTGAAGGCGACCACGCGCTTATGCAGGTGTTTTGGGACGAGAGCACGGACCCGGAAATTATCTGGAGCATCACCGAAGTGCTCGGCGGGATGGAGACCGGCTGGCTGCGGGAGTACGTTATTCAGCGATGGATGCAGTCCGCCGCGGACGTGAATGGGAGGTTGTGCTACCTGATTCAGAAATCGGCGTACGCGCCGGAAGGCTCTGAGGAGCGGGCCTATCTTGAGCGTTGCTTGCGAACGGAGGAGGGGGCGGCGCGGGCCGTGCGGGCGCTTGCCAAGGTCCTGACATCCGAGGCTGAGAGAACGCGGCTGCGGGATCTATGCGAGTCGATTCTGAGAGCCGACTGGGCCGGGGCGGCACGAGCCGCAGGCATCCCGGCGCCGGACACCAAGGGAGAGATTTGGCGCCTGCAGCACGCTGCGCTGGAGGCGTTGCGCGACGTCGGAGACAATTCAACGGTGGATTTGCTTCGGTCCATCCGGACGCGGTTGTCCAACACGCTGACGCAGCTTAGTTTTCAAGTCGGAGAAGAGATCTATTGGCGGTGCAACGGCGGCATCGCGAAAGAATCGTATCAAGAATAGGAGACAAGAGTATGCCTTTTCGGACCATTCCCGAATTCGGACTGGAGTATGCGCTGATTTCGTTCGACGACAAAGGACAGGAGCGCACGGACGACCCGGACGGCGGCCTGCTGAGCGCGAAAATCGTGCAAAAAGTTGGGACCCTCCAACCAACCCACATCTTCCTGTTTAGCCACGGATGGAAAGGGGACTTCCCGGCGGCCGTGGATCAATACAACCGCTGGATTGGCGCCATGTGGAAACTGGAGGCCGACCGGGCGCGCATGGGCGCAGGCTTCCGGCCCATGTTCATCGGCCTGCATTGGCCGAGCCAACCATGGGGCGACGAGAGCTTTGCGGATGCTAGCGGAAGCGGCGGGGCGTCCTTTGACCCGACGGCCGCGGTCAAGGCGGTGACACCGGCGAACGTCGAGACCATGTTCTCCGAGGCCGTGACGAGTTTCGGGGATACGCCGGAGATTCGCTCGGCGCTGCGAGTGATCTTCGACGCCTACAAGAACAACCCAAATGCCTTCGTTGTGCCCGCCGATGCGGCGGAAGCGTACCAGAAGTTGGCGGACGCCGTGGGTTTCACGCCCGACGAGGAAGTCGTGGCGCTGGACCCGCAGAAAGCTGTGGCCGCGGGGCGCATTGTTGAAGCGGGAGCGAGTTTTGGAATTTTCGGCAGCATCAAGAAAGGAATTCTCGGCGGACTGCGGCAGGTGTCGTTTTGGATGATGAAGAACCGGGCGCGATCGATCGGTGAGGGGGGAATGCACCGGTTCGTCACGGACCTGATGAACGCCACCGGCGCGAGAATTCATTTGATGGGGCACAGCTTCGGCTGCGTCGTGGTCTCATCGATCCTGGTTGGCCCTCAGGCGAAGGGTAAACTGCCGCGCCCCGTTTCGTCCGTGGTCCTGGTCCAGGGCGCGGTGTCGCTGTGGTCCTGGGGAGCGACAGTGAAGGACTCGGGCACTCCGGGCTACTTCCACAGCGTATTGAGCAACGGTTCGATCGGCGGGCCGGTGGTGACGACGCTTTCAGTGAACGATAAAGCGGTCGGGTTGGCCTATCCGGCGGCGGTGGGCCTGGTCGGTCAGGCCGATTTCGTTCCGGCCAACCTGCCGCTCTACGGCGGAATCGGCTCCTTTGGAATTCAGGGAACCGGCTTGGAACAAGCGGTGCAGATGTTGCCGTCTACGGGCAACTACGGATTTCAGGCGGGGCGGATCTACAACTTAAACTCGAGCCAGTTCATTCCGTCTCATAGCGGCATAGACGGTCCCGAGGTGGCGCACGCGATCTGGGAGGCGGCACTGTAATGGGCATCGAAGAGCTGGGCATTCCGGCGTTGCCGGAGCCACGGCCGGAGAATCCGGTTCCGTTTGGCGTCCGCGCGGAAAGTGGCGCCGTGCGCGGGCCGTATCAGCAGTCCGGGCCGGTGTCGATGGACGACAAGAAGGTGCAGGAGCGCGGCAAGCCGGAGCGCAAGTTGGCGCTGATTCCCGGCCTGAAGCCGGAGGTGCCTTCGGAAGCCGGCTGGGGAATAGTGTTTCCGGCCAATGCGAAGCCGGAAGTCATCGAAGCGCTGGACCCGCTGATTCAATGGCGCAAGGCACAGGTGGGCAACGACCCTTTGTTCAAGGTCTTCAAAGGCGCCGAGGGTGTCATCCAAGGCCAAAGCGCCGCAACGTGGTTAAGTTCAAAAGGCGTGGGCCTTGCGCCCGTGGACCCGGAAAACGGCGTGCCCTACCACTTGATTCTGGTTGGTTCGCCGGTCGAGATTCCGTTCGAGTTTCAATACACGCTCGACTTGCAGTGGAGTGTTGGCCGCTTGGATTTCGACACGCCCGAGGAGTATCGGACCTACGCGAACAACGTCGTCAACTACGAGAAGAACCAGATCTTGGCGGCGAAAACCGCGGGGATGTGGATGCCGGCAAACGGCGATCTGGCTACAACTCTGCTCTGTACCGATGTCGGCGCGCCATTCTTTAGCCGCCCGCTCGGCGGGCGGCAGGGATTCACGCTGGAATCGTTTTTCTCGGCGAAGGCCACGAAAGCGAAACTCGGAGACATTCTGGCCGGCCGCGCGATGAAAAGCGGCAAGCCACCGGCCATTTTGTTCACCGGGTCCCACGGATTGGAGGTGGCAATGACCGGCGCGGCGGACCAGCGCGAGCGCCAGGGGGCGCTGGTGACCCAGGAGTGGAGTCCTGGCCAACCGGTTGGCGCCGAGGCTTGTTTCACGGCGGCCGACGTGCCCGCCGACGCGGACCTGGGCGGACTGATTCACGTAATTTTCGCGTGTTTCGGGGGCGGCTGCCCGGAGACGGATAACTACCCGGATTTCGGCGCGCAACCTAAAGCCATCGCGCCGGCGCCCATCGTCGCACGGCTTCCACAGCGGTTGCTGACCAAAGGAGCACTCGGGGTGATCGGCCATGTGGACCGCGCTTGGAATTTCAGCTTCCAAAGTGGCGCAGGGCTGCCGCAGAACCAGGTTCTAAAGGGGTTGATCGAAGGAATCATGATGGGCCTGCCGGTCGGGTTTTCAATGGACATCACCAGCCTGCAATGGGGAACGCTTGCGGCGCAGTTGGGGGTCGTGGCGGGTCCTGGGGCCGCGCCGGTTCCGGCCGCGCTGGCGAACCTCGTGGTGGCGCGCGACGACGCCCGGAACTACGTTTTTTACGGCGATCCGTCGGTTCGATTGCGCTTTTCCTAGAGAAAGCCGCCCGAAATCGCGGTGAGGAAGTGGATTTCGGTCTCCGGAGCCACTGTCTCACGGAGCCCGAGCGGTGTGATCTCTCCGTCGACCGCGATCGCCAAGCCGGGCGCCAGCCGTCCGTCGCGAAGGAGCCGGTTTCTGACGGAGGGTCCCAAATTTCCAATAACCGCCCCGACGGTGTCGCCGGAGGCCTCCACCCACTCCGCGCCTTCGGTGAAGGCGCGGAGCTGGGCGGGAATGTAGACCTTAGCCACCTATTGTTTGGCGAGTTCGGCGACGATCGACGGCGGGTTCATGGGCAGCCGGCTCATGCGAATCCCAAGCGCGTCGTGGATCGCATTGGCGAGGGCGGCGGGCGGAGGGACAATGTTGGCCTCCCCCACACCGCGAACCCCGAACGGGTGCGCCGGGTTGGGAACTTCGACAATCTGTGTGTCGATCGGAGGGACATCGAGTATCGTGGGCATTCGGTAGTCGAGCAGCGTGGAGTTGACCATGCGGCCGTCCGGGCTCATCCAATACTCTTCGTTCAACGCCCAGCCGATGCCCTGGACGCTGCCGCCCTGCATCTGGCCCTCCACGTAGCTCGGGTGGATGGCGCGGCCGGCGTCCTGGATCGAAGTGAACCGGAGGATCGTGACCTTGCCTGTCTCGACGTCGACCTCCACGTCCGCGATGACACCGGCGAATGAGCCTCCGGCGGCCTTGGGGTTCACTGACGCCTGACCGACAACGGGTCCACCCGTCTCGGTAAGCTTGGCGGCAAGTTCGGCGAACGTCAGTTGATTGTTTCCGGACCGGAAGATCCCGTTTGCAAACTGGACATCGTCCGCCTGCCAGATCTTTGCCGCGCGTTCGGTCATCAAGCGAATCACGTCCTTGGCCGCGTCGTGGGCGGCCCAACCGGTGGCATAGGTGGTGCGCGATCCGCCGGTGACGCCGGTGTAGCCGATCGTATCGGTGTCGACGACAGCGGGATGGACGTCGGCGACGGGGATGCCCAGCACTTCGGCAGCCTGCATGGCGATGGAAGTGCGAGTGCCGCCAATGTCGGTGGAGCCTTCAATAAGATTTACGGTCCCATCGGCATTGACGCTAATGACACAGCTTGAAGGCAAGCCGATATTGAACCAGTAACCGATAGCCGTACCCCGGCCGCGTTTCGCGGCAGCGTGGCTGGCAGCGCCGAGGGGCGCGCTGTAGTGCGGGTGCGCCTTCATCGCTTCCAACACCTCGACGCAGCCGATGCGGCGGAACTTGGGACCGTCCGCGCGGCGGGTTCCCTCGCGGGACGCATTGCGCAGCCGCAATTCGAGCGGGTCGATTTTCAACTGGCGGGCCAGTTCATCGACAACGCTCTCCGTCGCAAACGCGGCATTGGTGGCGCCGGGTGCGCGGTAGGCGGCGGTGGACGGTTTGTTGACCAGCACGTCGTAGCCGTCAATGGCGACGTTTGGAATATCGTAGGCGGCGAAAACGCACATGGTTCCGGGGCCCACCATTCCGCCCGGGTACGCACCCGCCTCATAGGCGAGATGCGCACGCGCAGCGATAAACCGGCCCTCCGCGTCCGCGCCGAGTTTCACGCGAATGAAGGAACCGGGGGTAGGTCCCGAGCCTTCGAATACGTCGCGGCGATTCATAACAATACGGACCGGACGCCCCGACCTTCTGGAAAGCAATGCGGCTACGGGTTCAATGTAGACGGGGATCTTGCCACCGAAACCGCCCCCGATCTCGGTCGGCGTTACCTTTACCTGGGAAACCGGCAGGTCGAGCAAGCAGGACACAACGTCCCGAACGACAAAACTGCCCTGTGTGGAACACCAGATCTGGACGCGCCCATCGTTGTTCCACAGTGCGGTGGCCGCATGCGGTTCGATGTAGCCCTGATGCACCGTCGCCGTGTGAAACTCGCGCTCCACGACGATAGCGGCTTGCTGAAACGCGGCGTCCGCGTCGCCTATCGCGTGTTGGATATGATGCGTGACGTTCTCTTGCTCGTGCAGTTTGGAAGCGCCTGGGGCCATGCCTTCCGGCGCCGTGAGCACACACGGCAGTGGTGTGTACCGCACGTCAATGAGTTTGGCGGCCTGTTCCGCGGCGTGCGGGCTGGTCGCGGCCACGGCTGCCACGGCGTGGCCCTGATACAACACCTTTCCTTTGGCCAAGACGTTGCCGCGGACGTAGCTGAGTGGTGTCTCGCCTTCTCCAAGATCGACAATGCGGTCGGGAGTTTGTGGAAAGTCGTCTGCCGTGACGATGGCAACGACACCCGGATACGCGGCGGCCCTGGACGTGTCGACGCTCTCAATGCGGGCATGCGCGTGCGGGCTACGCAACACCGCGCCATGGAGGAGTCCGTTGATTTGGAAGTCCGCGCCGTAGATGGCGCGGCCGGTGACTTTGTCCGCACCGTCGTGCCGCGGTGGACGGGTGCCGATGATGTTATAGGGTGCGGTGCTCACTGGGCGGTCTCTTTCATTTGGCGAGCGGCCGACTGAACGGCGCGGATAATTTTGTCGTAGCCTGTGCAGCGGCATAGATTGTTGGCCAGCCACAGGCGTATGCGCTCCTCGCTGGGAGCGGGCTCCTGGTCCAACAGCGCCCTGGCCGCGACCAGAAAACCCGGCGTGCAATAGCCGCACTGCAACGCGGCTTCGTCGATAAACGCCTTCTGCAATGGATGCAGGCCGGAGCCGGCCGCCAGACCTTCGACGGTTGTCACCGTCCGGCCCTGTGCTTCGACGCCAAGTACGAGACAGGATGTGACCAGCTCACCGTCGAGCATCACGCAGCAACTGCCGCAGTTGCCGTCGCCGCAGCCTTCCTTGGCGCCCGTGAGGTGGAGGGTGTCGCGTAGGCACTCGAGCAGAGTCTGGCGCGGCTCGGCGAGGAACTCGACGGGCTCGCCGTTGCAAGTCATGGACACGTAGGTTTTCATTGTTGAATCTCCGGCAGAACGGCCGTCAGCGCCCGTTTTGTGAGAACGCCACAGAGATGGCGGCGGTACTCGGCGGGGGCGCGCATGTCGGTGATGGGTCTGGCGGCGGCTTGCGCCAGTTCCGCCGCCCGCTGAATGATCGCCGCCGATGGAGTCTGGCCGACAAGAACCTCGGTGACCTCACGCACAAAGAGCGGGGTGGGCGCGACCGAGGCGAGCGCGAGACGGGCCGCGGTAATGCGGCCGCCGGTCACTGTTGCGGACGCGCCAACGCCGGCAACGGCGATGTCCATCTCATTGCGCGGGATGAAGCGAAGGTAGTGCGCGCGGAAACCCGCGCCGGGCCGCGGAACGAACAGGCTGACAAGAAATTCGCCGGGTGCTAGGGCATTTCTGCCCGGAGCGATACAGAATGCCTCAACGGGAAGCTCGCGGGCTCCGCCAGGGCCGGCGATGCGGGCGACGGCGGAAAGCGCAATCAGAAGTGGCACGGAATCGGCGCTGGGGGAGGCGTTGCACAGGTTTCCGCCGATCGAAGCGCGGCCTTGAATCGCCGTACCGCCTATCAGCGAGGCTAGTTCCACCAGCGAGGGATAGTGCTTTCGAACGTCCGCGTCGCGTGCAATGCGAATGCAGGGCACGGCCGCGCCCAAGGTGAGACCGGCATCGTCCATTCGAAGCGCGGTAAGGTCCGGAATACGCTTGACGTCTACAACCAGCGGAGGTTCGTGGCGGCCGTTCTTCAGTTGTACCAGCAGGTCCGTGCCGCCGGCCAGAATTTTAGCGGCAGGTCGCGCGGCGAGCGCGCGCAAGGCTTCATCCAGAGTGCCGGGAGCCAAATAGTCAAACGATTTCATCGTAGAAGATCGTATCAACATTTTTCCATTGCTGACCGCCGGTACAATGACCTAAGCGAATTGACAATTGAAGGAGTCTTCCGTGCCGACTTTTCTCAAGCTTGCGCTTTTGGCCGCAACGAGTGCTGCCTACGCCCAGGACTACCGGGCGAAAGTGCAGGGCTTGATTACGGACTCGACCAACGCCTCAGTCGCCGGCGCAAAGGTGACGTTGCGCAATCAGGGCACCGGAATCGAGGCGGCGCGGCTGTCCGGTCCCGCGGGGAACTACATCTTCGACTTTGTCGAACCTGGCGCCTACACTGTCTCCGCCGAGTTTGCGGGATTTTCGCGTACGACGCGGCAGAATGTCACGGTGCAAACGCGTGCGGATGTCACGGTGAATCTCTCGCTGAATCCGGGGCAGGTAGCCGATTCGATCACGGTGACTGACGCGGCGCCGCAGTTGCAATTCAACTCGTCGACGCGAGAGTTAACCGTGGATCGAAAGATGCTGTCGGAATTGCCGGTAAAACAGCGGAATCCGTTTTCGCTGGCCCTGCTGGATCCAGCCGTGGTGAACCGGTATGGCGCGGAGCGGAACCCGTTCTTCATGTGGTCGTCGAGTTCGATCGACGTGGGAGGTTCGACGAATCGCAAAAACGATCTGCTGCTGGACGGCGCGCCGCTGCAGTTAAACCAGAAAGGCAGCTATGCGCCGCCCATGGACGCCGTACAAGAGTTTTCGGTGCAGCAGAACTCGGTGGACGCGGAGTTTGGGCATTCCGCGGGCGGCGTGCTGAGCCTGTCGATCAAATCCGGTACGAACAACATCAAGGGTTCCGCCTACTATTTCGGGAGGAATCCGGCGTTGAACGCCGTGACGAATTCGGCCACCCGGCCGCGCGTGCCAAATCTGATTCGCAATCACATTGGGGGTGGATCGGTGGGCGCGCCGGTCAAAAAGAACAAGATCTTCAATTTTGCAAGCTACGAGTTGTGGCGAACCCGCGAGCCGAGGAATACGGCGCGCACCATGCCCACCGATCTTGAGCGAACCGGCGACTTTTCCAGGTCGCTGAATCAGTTCGGCGGCCTGCGAACGATCTTTGATCCCTGGACCTCCCGGCTGAACGTGGCGAACAACACCGGCACGCGGCAGGCGTTTCCTGGGAACGTGATTCCGGCGTCTCGCATCGACCCCACGGCGGCGAGATTCATGAAGGACCTGTGGGGGCCGAACAACGCGGGCGACAACGTAACAGGCATTAACAATTTCCGCACCAACTACACATGGCTGCTGGAGAACTGGAACTTTAACAACCGCACGGATTGGAACATCAACGACAAGTGGAAGTTCTTCGCGCGCTATTCCCAGTTGAAAACAAACCTGGATCAAGGCAACTACACGCCGAACAATTCCCCGGCAATGCCGAACGACAACGGCGGCATCATGAATTCCCGGAACATCGCGGGCGATGTCGTCTGGACGAAGAGCGCGCGCACTGTCGTGAACTTCCGCGCGAGCTATGCCTCGCTGGAGGACGACTACAACGCCCCGGCCGCGGCCGTGGGTGAAGCGGGACTGGCACAGTTTTGGAACGACGGCTGGTACAAGCCCTATCTCGAAGGCATTCCGGCGATCTACTACCCCAATCTGAGTTTCGCGAACAACAACGTCGGCAAGTCCAGCTATTGGATTCAGCATCCGCGCAGCTACAACTTCTCCGGAAAGGTGAGTCAGATGCGGAGCAAGCACTATTTGAAGTTCGGCGGCGAGTCGCGGCACTCCCGGTCGGACGGCGTTTTTCCGAATTTGATGACGTTTAGTTTCCCCGCTGGACTGACCGCGGCCGCCTTCATCAACACCGACACGCGCTCCTCGGGCGATAGCTACGCCACGTTCTTGCTCGGTGCGATCGACACGTCGTCGTCGGCAAGGTATGTCTCGCCGCAAAACATCAACATGGAGTACTTCGGAGCGTTTCTGCACGACGACTTTAAGATCTCCCGGAGGTTGACACTCAATTTGGGGTTGCGCTACGAATACTCCACGCCGCCCATCGACACGCAGAACCGCTACTCGCGTTTTCTGGACCTGACCGTTCCAATTCCGGAGTTTCAACAGAAGGCGCCAGCGATTCCGGCCGATGTTTTGGCGTTGCGGACGGCGCCGCCAATTTACAACGGAGCGTGGGTGTTTTCCGATAGCGCAAATCGCGGCGTGTACAAGACTCAAAAAGTCATCCTGATGCCGCGGTTGGGCGCGGCGTACCGGCTGAACGACAAGACCGCGCTGCAGTTCGGCTTCGCACGTTACGTGGTGCCGCCGAACCTTCAAACACTGACGATCGAGCGGATCAACTTCGCGGGTTTCACGGCCTCAACTACTCCGCTCGGCACGATCGAGGGTGTTCCGCAGGCGTCTCTATCAAGGCCTTTTCCGGCTGGAGTGAATCCGCTGCAGCTCCCCGTCGGCAAAGGATTCGGCCGGTATACAAACCTGGGCAACGCCGCCTCGTGGGACTACCAAAATTTTGAAGCGCAGGTAAACGACCGGGTTAATTTCACCGTCCAGCGGCAGCTGCCATTCCAAATGAAGTTAGACGCGACCTACTTTCTTAACCTGGGCCGCCACCTGCCGTTCACCCGTTCGTTGAACCTGACCGACCCGCGTCTGAGCTACGTTCACAAGGCGCTACTAAATGTGAACGTGCCGAATCCGTTCCTCAACGTTCTGCCGCTGGCGCAGTTCCCCGGCGCGCAGCGGAATCCGGCGCAGGTGAGCCGGGGGAGTCTGCTGCGGCCCTACCCGCAGTACGGAGCGTTGAGCCAGACGGGGACGCCAGGCCCTCGGAATCGCTATCAAGCTTTGCAGTTGCGCCTGCAGCGCACGTTTCGCAACGGTATGAGTTTCCTGGCCAGCTTCAACCGCAACTATGAACGGACCGAGGGGTTCTTCAACGGCGACCACGAGTACGATCGCCAGTGGTCGTGGATCCCGACGACGAATGCGCGCAACCGGGCCAACCTGTCGGGTTCCTATGACCTGCCATTCGGAAAAGGCCGGAGGCTCGGAGCGAACATGAACCGCGCGTTGGATGCTGCGCTCGGTGGATGGTCGGTCCACGGCCTGACGTCGTACAACTCCGGGACGTTCCTGCGATTTGGAAATTTCAAACTGGCCGGAGATCCGTTCCTCGAGAACCCAGGGCCGGCGGCATGGTTTAACACGCGGGCCTTCGAATTGGCCGAGCCGTTCACGCCCCGGACGAATCCGCTGCAGTACGACGGAATCAACGGGCCGAAGTTCTGGAACTTGGACGCAACCCTAGCCAAGACGTTCGCGCTCACCGAACGGTACAAGCTGGAGCTTCGTTTGGAAGCTTACAATGCTCCGAACGCATTTATGTGGAACGACCCGGCCATGGGTTTAGGCTCAAACACTAGTGTCCGGTAAACTTTCCGGTGGTATCCAGCAAGCGTCCTGTTTGCAATGAGATACGCGGATTTCGAGTCGGGAACGATTTCAGCCGCGAAAATTCGATTTTCCGGGTCCGGACGCACCCGG
>VFZO01000157.1 GCA_016871155.1 Acidobacteriota bacterium
AGTAACGCGCGATCCCTGGAAGTCGATCTTGAGAAGGCCGTTGAACGAGAGCTGAAAGGGCTGGTTTTGTTTGTCACCCATTGGGTGCTGTCCTCCGCAGGGGTCTTCGCTGCCTTCAAACCCCTATGGATATTGATGCGGACGAGCATCCGGGAGATTCGCACGCGCGGCTCAAAACGGAAATGTGGGGCAAGTGCTGTGTGGTCGCCTGCAATGAGCAGAACGGGAATCCAGCCGGAATGAATTGGCGGCGGGTTGGCGAGGTAGAAGGCGGGCACTATCCAAACACGCAGCGGCACTACCTGTCGATGGGGTGCAACCACTGCCTCGAGCCATCGTGCATGATTGGCTGCCCGACGGAAGCGTACACCAAGGATCCGCAGACTGGAGTAGTGGTGCACTCGGCCGATACCTGTATCGGCTGTCAATACTGCACCTGGAACTGTTCGTACGGTGTGCCGCAGTACAATCCAGCACGTGGCGTCGTGGGAAAGTGCGACCTGTGCCACAATCGCCTAGCCGATGGGCAAGCCCCGGCGTGCGCAAACGCCTGCCCCGAACAGGCGATCCAAATCGAAATCGTCGACATCGCCCGATGGCGAGCCGAACACACCGGCGCGAACGCGCCCGGCCTGCCTTCGGCCGATGACAGCATCTCGACAACTCGAGTGACTTTGCCTGCCGGCCTGCCGCCGGATATGGGGCGTGTCGACACACAACGCATCACAACCGAGCTCCCGCACTGGCCTCTGGTATTCATGCTCGTTCTCACCCAGCTCGCAGTTGGAGCATTCACCGCTCTCTGGATGCTGGACCTTTTCGGGTTCGGCGCAAACCTTTCTATCCCGGCAATTGCGGCGCTGTCGCTCGCGGGTATGAGCCTGGGAGCATCCACTCTTCATTTGGGCCGGCCGATTCACGCATGGCGTGCCGTGAAGGGCCTTCGCCGTTCATGGCTCAGCCGGGAGGTCCTTACGCTCTCGCTATTCGCCGGCGCGGCTTCGGCCTTCGCCGGAATGTTGTTTTTGGATCTGCCCGGCCGCGGGTTTGCGGGTTTCATTGCGGCGCTCTGTGGCGCCGCAGGCGCTTTCAGTTCCGCTCGCATATATATCGTGAAGGCACGGCCAGCCTGGTTTAGCCGTTATACGATTGCCGAGTTCTTTTCTACGACTCTATTCTTGGGCCCACTGTTCGTGCAGGCCACGGGCGCCGGCACGGCCGGCTGGCTCACCTGGGCTTCCGTCGCCGGAGGCGCCGCGCAGTTCATCACACAGTCGATGAAGTTCCTCTGGATGACGCGATCGGAGGTTTTCGAACTGCGGGCGAGTTCCCTGCTCCTCACAGGGCTGCTTAAGAATCACTTTCTCGCGCGAATGGCGATCCTACTAGGCGGCGGACTCATCCTGCCGCTGGCCGGCGCGCCGGCATGGGCGACGCTCGCACTAGCGTTAAGCGGCGAATGGCTTGGGCGTTGGCTGTTCTTCGTCAGCGTAGTTCCGAAAAACATCGCCGCGGCGTTCACCTCCGGGAGGGCGGCGTGAGTCTGAACTGGAAACGCCTGATTGGCATCGATAATCTTAGCGGCGAGTACGCCTTCGCGCGCGCCGAATCCACCGGCTACACGTCGGCGAAGAAGATTCCCGAATCCTGGGTGAAAACAACCTGTGGATACTGTTCGGTTGGCTGCGGAATCGAGATTGGGGTGAAGCAAGGACGAGCCGTGGCCTGCCGCCCAGACTCCACCCATCCCGTCAACCGCGGCAAGCTCTGCCCTAAAGGCCTCTCTGAACACTACACTATCGACGCGGAAAACCGCGCGAAACACCCGCTGCTGCGCAAGAACGGCATACTCACGCGAGTCTCCTGGGACGAAGCGATCGCAACGATGGTGGAGAAGTTCCGTGCAACGCAGGAAAAGCACGGTCCGGACTCGCTCGGTGTGCTGAGCACTGGCCAATTGGTGACCGAAGAGTTCTACACACTGGGAAAACTCGTTCAACTCGGCTTCGGCACCAAGAATTACGACGGCAACACGACTCTATGCATGGCCTCCGCCGTGTCGGGTTATAAGCTTTCATTCGGCAGCGACGGACCGCCCGGATCGTATGAGGATATGGAGCATGCCGATGTGGTTCTGTTGATCGGGGCCAACATCGCCGAGAACCACCCGATTCTGTGTCAGTACCTGGACACAAACCAGGAGCAGACGGTCATCGTGGCCGATCCTCGTGTCACAAAAACGGCGATGATCGCCGACATACACCTGCCGCTGAAGCCGCGTTCCGACTTGGCTCTGCTGAACGGCATCGCCCACTTGCTGATTACGTTGAACCTCATCGATCGCGAGTACATCCACGCACATACCACCGGTTTCGAGGAGTTCGAAAAGTTCGTCGCCGAGTACACACCGGAACGCACCGCCCTGCTGACTGGATTGAGCGAAGAGCAGATCGTCAAAACCGCCGTCCTCTACGGAAAGTCCAAGGCCGGATTCATCGGCTGGACGATGGGCGTGAACCACAGCACGAAGGGATCGGAGACCGTCGCAGCCATCTGCAATTTGGCGCTGCTGACAGGTAACGTTGGACGTGCGGGCGCGGCGCCGTTCTCCATCACAGGCCAGTGCAATGCCATGGGTACGCGCGAGGCCGGGTTCGCTTCCGGCATGCCCGGGTACCGAAAGTTCGACGATCCGGTGGCGCGGGCCGAGCTAGCCGCGATCTGGAACGTCGACGAGTCCCGGCTACCACAAAAGCGCGGTCTTGCGTACCCGGACATCATTGAGGGTGCGGTGGGAACGAAGATTCGCGCGCTCTGGGTCATCGCGACCAACCCGATGGTGTCGTTTCCGAATCAGGACGTTCTTCGGCATGCCCTGTCTAATCTCGAATTCCTGGCCGTTCAGGACGGCTATCATCCCACTCCAACCACCGAACTGGCCGATCTGGTTCTTCCCGCCGCGATCTGGGGCGAAAAGGAAGGCACCTATACGAACTCAGAGCGGCGAGTCAGCAAGGTCAACAAGGCCGTTGAGCCGCCAGCCGAATCGCTTTCCGATTTCGACATCCTTCTTCGCATCGCCGCCAAGCTCGGCTGCAAGGAGGAACTCTTTCCGGGTTGGTCCTGCCCGGAGGATGCGTTTAACGAATGGCGCCGCGTCTCCGCAGGCCGTTTGTGCGATTACTCCGGCATCAGCTACACCGATCTGGCCGAAGGTCCCGTTCAATGGCCGCGCAAGCCGCGCTTGTATTCCTGCGGCCAATTCGAACACCCCGGCAAGAAGGCGAAGTTCATTTCGGCAGCCTGGGAACCATATCCGGAACAGCCCAACAAGGACTATCCGCTTGTGCTCAACACCGGCCGAACGGTGGAGCATTGGCATACGCGCACGAAGACCAAGGAGGTCCCGATTCTGGAGCGCCTATCGCCGGTGGCCTGGCTGGAGATGAATCCTCGCGATGCAAAGCCTCTGGGTCTGCGCAGCCACGACCGCGTCGACCTTGTCTCGCGCCGGGGCCGCGTTCGCGGTGTGGAACTTCGCCTGACCGAAATTACCGCCCCTGGCCAGGTGTTTATGCCCTTTCATTACTTCGAGGCCAACGTGAACGACGTGACCCAGAGCGCCTTCGACCCAATCTCCCGCGAACCCAACTACAAGCAATGTGCGATCCGCGTGGAACGGACTGGAGCCAACGTATGAGAGAACTCGTAGTCATCGGTAACGGAATGGCTGGCGTGGCCTGTGTCGAGCAGATTCTCAAATTCCAGCACGACTTCCGGATCACAATTTTCGGGGATGAGACCCACGTTAACTACAACCGCATTCTGCTGTCCTCCGTCCTGGCCGGCGAGAAGTCGGCCGAGGAGATCGTGATCAATGACATCGACTGGTATGTGGCCAACGGCATAACGCCGCGGCTCGGCGTGCGGGTCACGCGGATTGATCGCGAAGCGCGGATTGTCAATGGCTCCGACGGCTCGTCGACGCCTTACGACAAACTCATCATCGCCACAGGCTCCAGCGCCTTCGTGCCGCCCATGGAAGGCACGGACAAAGAAAACGTTCACGTCTTCCGTACACTGGACGACACGCGCGCGCTGTTGGAAAAATCGCGGCCCGCCACCCGGGCCGTCGTCATCGGCGGAGGGCTGTTGGGCCTGGAAGCGGCACGCGGCCTGCAGGTGCAGGGTTGCCAAGTCACCGTCGTTCACCTGGGTGACCGGCTGATGGACCGCCAACTCGATCCGGCCGGCGGCCTCTACCTCAAGCGGAAGATGAGGAACCTGGGCGTAAAGGTCCTGCTGGAAAAACAAACCACGCACGTAACTGGAAACGGCCACGTGCGGGGTTTACGGTTCCTGGACGGTGAGGAAGTGGAAGCCGACCTGGTCGTTATCGCAGCCGGCATTCGCCCGAACGCGCAAATCGGCCGCGACGCTGGCCTGGCCGTCAACCGCGGCATCATCGTCAACGACCACATGGCCACCTCTGACCCGCACATCTATGCCGTCGGCGAATGCACGGAACACCGCGGCGAAGTATTCGGCCTGGTTGCGCCGCTCTACGAACAAGGTAAAGCGCTTGCGGCCGCAATCACAGAGAATCCGGGTATCGGCTTTCAGGGCTTCCTGCCGGCCGCGAAACTCAAGATCATGGGGGTGGACGTCTTTTCGGCCGGGCGGATTGACGATTCGGACCCCGAAGTCGAAGTCGTCTGCTACGAGGATCGCGCCCTGGGCATCTACAAGAAACTGCTCGTTCGCGATAATCGGCTGATCGGAGTCATCCTGGTCGGTGACGCCGGCGACGATCACAAATACGCCGCATGGCTGCGCAACAACGAGGATTTGAGCGCCCATCGCAAGCACCTGCTGTTTCCTCCCTCCACGCACGACGCCGGGCTCGACGCGGCACAGATGGCGGACAGCGAGACCGTCTGTGGCTGCAATGGCGTCACAAAAGGCACGATCATCGACGCCATTCATACCTACGGCCTCTCCACGCTGGCGCAATTGAAGGATCGCACACGCGCTTCGGGCGGCTGCGGAAGCTGCGCGGGCATGTGCACGCAGCTGCTAAAGGCCGTGGCGCCGGGATTCGCCGAAGAGAAACAAAAGGTCCTTTGCGCCTGCGTTCCGTTTGCGCAGGAGAAGCTCAAGGACATCATCAAGTCTCAGAAGCTAAAGGCGGTGCAGGATGTTCTCGACATCTATGGCAATGGAAAGGGCTGCGAAATCTGCAAACCGGCCCTGAGCTACCTGATCGATGTAGTCAATTGCGGTGAACACGACGAGGACCGCTCGGCGCGCTTCATCAACGACCGGGTCCACGCCAACATTCAAAGAGATGGCACCTTCTCGGTGGTCCCGCGCATGCGGGGCGGAATCACGACTCCGGCGGAGTTGCGGCGAATCGCGGACGTAGCTGAAAGATACAACGTACCGATGGTCAAGGTCACTGGCTCTCAGCGGCTCGACCTGCTTGGCGTCAAGAAAGAAGATCTGCCGAAAGTATGGGCGGACCTGGGAATGCCCTCGGGCCAGGCCTATGCCAAGGGAGTGCGTATGGTCAAAACGTGCGTTGGGACGCAGTTCTGCCGCTTCGGCACGCAGGACTCCATCAGCGCCGGCGTGGAATTGGAGCGGCGGTACGAAAACCTCTTCACGCCGCACAAATACAAGATGGGCGTGGTCGGGTGCCCGAGAAATTGCGCAGAGGCGACGGTGAAAGACCTCGGCCTGGTCGGCCAGGACGGGAGTTGGCAGGTGGTGGTCGGAGGCGCGGCTGGCAAAGGGGTCCGCAAAGCGGACCTGCTGATCACAGTCGAGACCACCGAGGAGGCCTACGAAGCATCCGACCTTTTCTTCCAGTACTACCGGGAGAACGCCAACTACTTGGAGCGCACATACGACTTCGTGGAGCGTCTGGGCGTTGAGAAGATTCGAAGAGACACAGTGTACGCCTCGCCAGAAATCAAACGCGGACTGATTGAACGATTGCGCAAATCGAAAGACAGGAGCTATGACGCCTGGACCGAGCGGGAATCGCCAAGGGCATTTCAGTTCGTGCAGATCCAGATCGGCAGCAAGGAGGCGGTGCTCGCATGAGCTGGACCAGAGTGACGGAATCGGAAAACATTCCGCCAAGAGAAGGGCGGACAGTACGCTTCGGAGACCTGTCCATCGCTCTCTTCAACACGGGCGAGCGATTTTTGGCAGTGGAGAATCGCTGCCCCCACAAAGGCGGACCGCTGGCAGACGGGATCGTCGGCGGAACCACGGTCACCTGTCCGCTGCACAACTGGAAAGTCTGCCTGGAATCCGGTTCAATTTCGAAACCGTGCCAGGAAGGCATACCGTCGATCACGACGTATCCGGTGATGGTCGCGGACGGAGTGGTGTTCCTGAAAATCGTATGAGCACCTTGGCCCGCGTCCGATAAATCGAGTTCCCAGTCCGAACGTTACCCGGAGCACGTCCTCCAAACCCAATACTCCCAGTCCGAGTCATCTCACATCTAGGAGGACTCATGTTGCCTAATCGCAGAAACTTTTTGAAGGCGGCTTCGCCCGCCGCCAAGCTCTTGGCCGGATGGAGCGGCGGTGTATACGCCAGCGACGCCCCCGAGACAAAGGAAGTACGCTTCGGCATGATTGCGCTCACCGATTGCGCGTCCATCGTAGTTGCACACGAACTCGGGTACTTCAAGAAGTTCGGTGTCAATTCCGTCGTCTCGAAGGAGGCGTCCTGGGCCGTCATCCGCGACAAGCTCAGCCTCGGCGAAAATCACGCCACGCACATGTTGCTCGGAATGCCCTTCGCTTCCACCATGGGATTGCTGGGCTCTCCGGTCAAGCCAATGGTCATTCCCTGGCTGATCAACCGCAATGGGCAAGGGATCACGCTGGCTAACAAGTTCAAGAACCGGGTCAGGTCCGCGGCGGATCTGAAAGCCCTGGCCACCGAGGCTCAGGCCAGGAAGGATCCGCTCACGTTCGCCATGACTTTTCCGCCCGGCACCCATGCCATGTGGCTTCGCTACTGGCTCGCCTCCGGCGGCGTGCATCCTGATAAAGATGTGACTCTTATCACGATTCCGCCGCCGCAAATGGTCGCCAATATGAAGGTAGACAAGATGGACGGCTTCTGCGTCGGCGAGCCTTGGAATCTTCGCGCGATCAGTGATGGCATCGGCTACACCGTCACCTCCTCGCAGAAGATCTGGCCGGACCATCCGGAAAAGGCGTTGGCGTTCACCGAAGAGTTCGCGGCGAAAAATCCAAAAACAGTCACAGCCGTATTGAAAGCCATGCATATGGCCAGCGAATTCATCGACAAACTGGAGAACCGCGCGAAGGTGGCCGAGATCATCTCGCGGCCGGCATACATCAATTGCCCGAGGGAAATCATTCTCGACCGGCTGGAGGGCAAGTACGATTACGGCGACGGACGCTCGGAGAAGGACGCGAACTATATGATCTTCTCGCAGCGGAACTGCAACTACCCGTCGAAAACGTACGGACATTGGTGGCTTTCGCAGTTCCGCCGTTGGGGCCTGGTGAAAGGGGCGCCAAACTACAAGCAAGTGGTGGACCGCGTGATCCGGCCTGACCTGTTTGCAGCGGCCATGAAGGACATGGGCGTCAAGGTAGTACCAAACGATATGGCTCCAGTGAAGGTGGCTGGAAGCGAATTCAACCCAGCGGAGGCTGAAAAATACGCAAAGAGTTTCGCCATCCACAGCCGGGTGGAGGGGTAAACATGGTTGCCGCTATCAAGAACTTTCTGCTGTCGCTCGTTGGGATCGCACTCGTCATCGGAGTATGGGCGGCCGTCTCTACCTGGTTTTCCGCCGATCTGCCATCGCCTATCAAGACATGGAAAGAGAGCGAACTCTATGTATTGCAGCCTTGGGAAAAGAGAGGCGAGATGGACCAGGGTATCGGCTTGATGGCAATGTACAGCCTCATCCGCGTTGCCAAGGGTTTCCTGCTTGGAATTCTCTTCGGCGCGCCGCTCGGCCTGCTGCTGGGAGCTTCGCAGTTGTTGTCGAAGATGTTCGATCCGGTCATCCAGGTTCTGCGGCCCATCTCCCCGTTGGCCTGGCTTCCCCTGGGTCTCATCCTCTTCCGTCAGTCGGAACCGGCAGCGCTATTCACAATCGCAGTCTGTTCCATGTGGCCAACCGTCATCAACACCATGCACGGCGTCCGCTCCATCCCCCAGGACTACGTTAACGTGGCGAAGGTGCTGCGACTCTCACCCTGGAAACGGTTCACCAAAGTGCTGTTGCCGTCCACGCTGCCATATATGTTCACCGGCTTCCGGCTGAGTCTCGGCATTGCGTGGCTGGTAATAGTCGCCTCGGAGATGTTGACCGGCACGCCGGGAGTCGGCGGCTTCCTGTGGCAGGAGTACAACAGCCTGGTCTATTCGCACATTCTGCTCTGCATACTGACGATTGGCGTTGTCGGCTTCACGCTCGACCGGCTGATGGGCCTGATCGAGGCCAAGCTGAGGATCGCGTAGATGGCGTACTTCAAGTTGCAAGGTGTAGGGAAATCGTTCGGGGTGCGGAGAGTGCTCCACGAAGTGAACCTCTTCGTCGAGGAGGGAGAGTTCGTCACCATCGTCGGGACTTCTGGCTCCGGCAAAACGACCCTCATAAAAATCGCCTCGGGCCTGATGAACCCGGATACAGGCGGCGTGTTCTTAGCCGGCCTTCCCGTCACGTCGTTTCCAGCTCGTGCGGCGATGGTGTTCCAAAACTACTCCTTGCTCCCATGGCTGTCGGCTAAAGAAAACGTCCGCCTCGCGGTGGAGAGCGCATTCCCGCAATGGAATCGAACTCAACAGCTGGATCAAGTGACGAAGTACCTGGAGATCGTAGGCCTCGGCGCGGCGGCCGGCAAACGGCCCGGACAACTCTCGGGCGGCATGCGGCAGCGAGTGGCCATCGCCAGGGCCTTCGCGGTTGAGCCGGCTCTCATGCTTCTCGACGAGCCGTTCGGCGCGCTGGATGCCCTGACGCGGGCGACTCTGCAAGCCGAGCTCATTAAATTGATAGGGCAGCAGTCGCCGCGTGCCACCGTCTTGATGATCTCGAATTCGGTGGATGAAGCAATTCTTCTATCAGACCGGGTTGTGGCCCTTGGCACGAAACTCAGCCCCGCCGTTCCGGTTACTCTCGCCCACCCGCGAACGCACAAGGCATTGCAGCATGAGGAGGAGGCTGTGAAAGTCAAAGCCCGTATCACCGAGTTCTTGCTGGCGGCCGGCACCGCGAAATCGGCGGAGTGCCAGCCGGTCGAACCGCGCATCCTGGCGCAGGTGGTGCCGGAATGAGCGTCGAACGGCCGCTGGAGATTACGTCCCTATCCAAGGCCTTCGGCCCGGCAGTTCCAGTCGTCAAGGACTTCAGCGCGAGGGTACAACCAAGGGAGATCGTCGCAATACTGGGCCACTCCGGCTGCGGCAAGTCGACAGTGCTGTCGATCATCGCAGGTCTGCAGGACGCCACGCAAGGCGGTGTCGTAATCGACGGCCGCGAAATCAGCGGACCCGGGCTGGACCGGGCCATGGTCTTTCAATCGCCGTCCCTGCTCCCTTCGCTGACGGCGCTCGGCAACGTATTGCTCGCTGTCGAGCAGGCATACCCAAAGAACACGCGGCGGCAGTGCCGCGAGATCGCCCAACGGTATCTCGATCTGGTCGGCATTGGAGAATACGCCACCCAGAAACCGCGCGAGCTCTCACAGGGTACGCAGCAACGCGTCGCGATCGCCCGGGCGTTTTCGATGGAACCCAGGTTTTTGTTACTGGACGAGCCATTCGGCATGCTCGACTCCATTACCCGCTGCGAGTTGCAGGACCTGCTTCTCGAATTGTGGACGGCAAAGCCGCGGACCATCATCCTCGTGACACACGATGTGGACGAGGCGCTTTTCCTCTCCGACCGGATCATTTTGATGACCGACGGACCGGAAGCGCGTGTTGGAACAGAGATCCAAGTAGGATTGCCGCGACCCCGGTCGCGCGCTGCTCTGACCGAGTTGCCAGAGTACTTTGGCATGCGAAACGAAGTCATCGAATTTCTCGAATCGCATAGCAAGCAGTTTAAACAATAACGTACTCGACTCAAAACGAGAAGGGAAACAGGACACTCTATGTGTAAGAGGCTACTTGTGTTTGTAATCGTGGGGGCCGCCGTTTTGGCGCAGGCGCCCGCGCCTAAGCCGTTGAAACTCGGCTCTGTTACGGTCTCGGGAAGTCTGCGCGCCCGGGGCGAGGCGTTTGATTGGTTTACGCCGGATTCGGGTGACCCTAGCTACCTGTATTCCGGGAACATTTTCCGGATCAGTTTTTCCGCGAAAAAGGAAAACTGGGATTGGAACGCCGAATTCGCCGTACCGTTTTTGTTGGGTCTTCCCAACAACGCCCTGGCGCCGGGCGCCCAAGGCGCGTTGGGGCTGGGGGGAAACTACTTCGCCGCCAACCAACGCAATCGAAATGCGGCGATGATTTTTCCGAAACAGCTGTTCGTCCGCTACGGGGGCGCGACGGGACATTCCATTCGGGCCGGCCGCTTCGAGTTCATGGACGGCGGCGAGCTGACACCGAAGAACGCTGCCCTGGCGGTCATTAAAAACACCCGCGTCAACATGCGTCTGCTGGGCCACTTCGCCTGGACCGATGTCGGCCGCAGCTTCGACGGCGCGCACTACTCCTTTACGAATGCGAAGGGTAACTTCACTCTGCTCGCCGCCACGCCCACGCGGGGCGTCTTCCAGGTGGACGGCTGGGGCTGGAATAAGACTGCGTTCGGCTATGGGTCCTACACGAAACCCTGGGGCAAGGGTACCCACGCGGCGGAGACGCGAGTCCTGGCGCTCGTGTACGACGATTTCCGGGACGTCTTGAAAACCGACAACCGGCCGCTAGCTGTTCGGCGGGGTGACGCCGCCAACATCCGGATCGGCACCTTTGGGGGCCAGACGCTGCACGCTTTCACCACCAAGCGCGCCGTGTTCGACCTTTTGGTGTGGGGCGCGGCGCAGACCGGAAAATGGGGAGCTCTGGACCAACGTGCTGTTTCGTTGGATGTGGAAACCGGAGTGCAGCCGGCGATGTGGAAAAAGCTGAAGCCCTGGTTCCGGGGAGGGTATTTTGCCGGCAGCGGCGACAAGAACCCCAACGATGGGACGCACGGAACGTTCTTCCAGGTCCTTCCTACGCCGCGTCCTTTCGCTCGCTTCCCGTTCTTCAATATGATGAACAACCGCGACGCGTTCGGAATGCTGACTCTCCGTCCCCACGCAAAAGTCACGATTTCGAACGAGTTTCACGCATTGCGGCTGTCCAACTCGAACGATCTTTGGTACCAGGGAGGAGGCGTCTTCCAGCCATGGACATTCGGCTACATTGGGCGCGCGACAAACGGCCGCCGCTCGCTTGCCAATCTCTACGACGCCAACATCGAGTACCGCATGAACCCGCGCGTCACGCTGCTTGGCTATGCGGGCTATGCCCAAGGTTTGGCGAGTACGGCGTCCATCTATCCGAAGGGAAGGAACAGCGCCTTCGGCTACGTAGAGGCACTGTACCGCTTCTAGACGCTTAGATAGAATGGGCACTTCGGAAGAGGTGCCCATGCTTAGATGCCTGCTGTTTGCCTCCGCCCTGTTGGGGGCGGAAGAGATTCGCCTGCGGCCGGATCTGCCCTTCAACGAAGAGCTGTATGATCCCGGCGACAACAACCCGCACAAGAAACATCCCCATGAGAAATGGGTCCGCAAGGTTACCAGCCCTGTACTGGAAATCTACCCGGTTAACAACGGAAACGGCACCGCTGTCATCGTCGCGCCGGGCGGCGGCTTTACGATTCTTGCAATCGAGCATGAGGGCCGTGACGTAGCCCGTTGGCTGAATCAGCGTGGCGTGACGGCGTTTGTGCTTCGTTACCGCGTCGGTTTGGAAAATGGAACGCCCAATCCAATGGACCGTGTGGCCAGCCAGAAGGCGGCGATCGAAGACGGGTTGCTCGCCGTGAAAACGGTGCGGCAGCGCGCGGCGGAATGGAGAGTGAAGCCGGACAGAATCGGCATCATGGGGTTCTCCGCTGGCGGATATCTCACCATAGGCGCCGCCACGCAATACGAAGCCGCCAGCCGTCCGGACTTCGCCATGCCGATCTATGCCGTGGCGCCGGCGTACAAGGTTCCGGCCGATGCGCCGCCGCTATTCGTAGCTGTTGCCATTGACGACAATGAACGTATGACCACAACCGCCACCGCGTTGACGGACAATTGGAAGAAGGCGAAACTGCCCGTTGAGTTGCACGTCTTCGCCGATGGCGGCCACGGATTCGGCATGAACCGCAAGGGTAAAGCCTGTGACGCCTGGACAGAAATTCTGGAGCGCTGGATGCAACGCCGGGGCCTGCTCTCCAACTAGACAGAAGACAAAACCATGAACGCACGTTTCATCCTCCTCCTGGCCGCCGGCGCCAGTCTCTCCGCGCAATCGGCCCGTCCTCCCGGACTGGCCCGGCAGATGGGCCGGCCCGCCGAACATTGGCTGGACCCGGTTACGGAGGCGGAACGAAAGCGAGAGTTGCCGAAGGCCGGCTTGACAAGAGCCAGCGTGCATCGAGGAGTGCCGGAGAGATTCGCCGCGCAGGGGCAATGGTCGCGGACAGCCGAAGGCAAGCTGCTATTTCGCGCCGCGCTGCGTTCGCCCAACGCCCGCGGACTTCGGCTCCATTTCACGGACTTTGACATTGCAGGAGGCAAGGTCTGGCTTTACCCGGCCGACAATCCGGAAGACGGCTATTTCTCCGGCCCCTATACGGGCCAGGGTCCGTTCGGCGATGGCGAGTTCTGGTCGGACTTTGTGGAAGGCGAGAGCGTGATCGTCGAATATGAATCGAATTCGGAAGCGTTGCCGTTCCGAATCGATCTTGCCAGCCACGTTTTTGTGGATGTGGTCCCGGCCAAGCCGTCCGATTCCACCACAGACCGCGCGACGGCGCTCGGTCCCCTTCCGCGCGCGGCGCTGGGCTGCCACAAGGACGTTTTGTGTTTCCCGGAATGGAATGAGCGGGCCCGGTCCGTGGGCCGCTACCTGTTTGAGACGGCTAGCGGCGGTGCGCTGTGCTCCGGTGCCGTGGTCAAAACCCGCAACAATAGCGGCATCCCTTACTTCCTCACCGCCGACCACTGCGTGAGCAATCAAACCGAGGCTCGTTCGGTACAGGTTTTCTGGGGCTTCACGTCGGTAGCGTGCGGAGGCGCGCCCCGAAACCTTCGGCAATTGCCAACAACATTAGGGTCGACCTACATGGCTGGCGGCAGCACCGAACAAGGCGACTTCACACTGCTCCGCCTGGACGGGCAGCTGCCGTCCACCGTAACATTCTCGGGTTGGACGCCGGATGAGATCGGCGTTGGAACCAGCGTAACCGGTATCCATCACCCGGCTGGCGATTACCAGCGCATATCGTTCGGTACGCGCGGCGACGATATTCCGTCGCGCGGCCGTCCCACGCGCAACTACTACACCATCGTTTGGCGCGAAGGCATCACGGAAGGCGGCTCGTCCGGTTCGCCGATCTTCAACGACGAGGGGCTGATCGTCGGAATGCTCTCCGCCGGCCCCAAACCACCCGCCGGCAAAACTGAGTGCGACTTTGCTCCCGCCTTCGATTTCTATGGACGTTTCTCCACTGCCTATCCAACCCTGCAAGCATTCCTCGAAGAGCGGACCACCGGCGGCGGAACTCCGCCACCGCCGCCCACAACGAGTGGAAACACTTTGACCAACAACACGCCCGCCGCATTCCGGGTTGGCCCATTTGACGGCCCGACGCTGCTGGGAGAGAACGGCACCTTCAAGGTCGAAGTACCGCAAGGCGCGACCCGCCTGGAGATTCGACTCCGGACCACAACGCCGAACGCCGATCTGGACCTGTTCGTCCGTCATGGTTCGGCGCCTGATATCGAAGGCGGAAAAGTTGTCTCCGATCACTCCTCGGAAGGCCTGGACGGCAACGAGACCATCGTAATCACGCCGCAGTCGAATCCGCCCTTGCGTCCCGGCACCTACTTTGCGACGATCGCCGTCTTCACGCCCAACGTCACCGCGGCGGGGACCGTTACCGCCATTCTCACCACGGGCGGAGGAGGCGTCAGTACTGGAGGCGCGCAGGCTCTGACCTCCGGCCAGACGCGAAGCATCAATATCGACGCGGTCGCCAACCCTGTCCTGCTGGGAGGCAACCTCGCTTATACGATTGATGTGCCGCAGGGCGCAACGCGGCTGGAAATTCGTCTGCAAACCGACAATCGAAACGTCGATCTGGATCTTTTCGCCCGCTTTGGTCAAGCGGTCACGCTGACCAACAACCG
>VFZO01000158.1 GCA_016871155.1 Acidobacteriota bacterium
GGCGGGCGTTACCTGCTTCAATCCCGAGTAGTGCGTGCCGCTGTAATTGCCCCAATACATGAGCCAGTTGTGCGGTTCCTTGGCCGCGTTCAGCAACCGGTTGTAGCTGACGTTGAAGGCCGGAGCGGGTTTCCATTCGCCGGGACCCTCGGCCTTTCCTTGCAGCAGGAACGCAGCGATGTCGTTCCGCTGCGCGCTATCGAGCGAGGGGTGCGCTTCGGTGACTTTGCGCGCCGCGCCGCGCGAGAGAAAATGCCACTTGCCGGACTTGTCCAGCATCTGGAGCGTAAACGTATCTTCGCCCTTCATCGCCCCCCGCGTGCCGTTGGCTTCCACGAGTTCGATCTCCTCGGCCATGCGTTTCGCCAGCGCGGAAGGTTGAAATCGGGCCCGGGCGTTCGTCAAATCGGGAGCCCAGATATTGCCGCGTCCGCCGAACATGTGGCACTCGGCGCACTTTCCAGTTCCGAAGAACAAGGCCTTTCCCGCGTCCGAGTCGCCGGTGGGCCGTTCGTTGCCGGACTGCGTTTGCTGAATCAGAAACCGCGCTATCGCTTTTGCCTCGGCCTCCGGCATCGGGATGGCCGGCATCTGCGTGCCGGGAATTCCCTTGGTCATGTTGCGGACCAGATCGTCCTCCGACCCGCCGAATTTCCAATCGCCAGTCGTCAGGTCCGGCCCGCGGCCGCCTTTTCCAGTGTCGCCGTGGCATGCGGAGCAGCTTCGGACAAAGAGCTGCCGCCCGTTTTGGGCGAACGCCATGGAGACCGAAACGAGGATCAGAAATGAAAAGCGCATCGCGAACCATCAAATCACATCTCTGGTACCGTAACGAAGAGTGCCCCTGTTTCTCTTCGCGTTCTTCTTCTGGCAGGCCGGCGATCCGGGTGCGCTGAGCCAGCAGGCCAAGACCGCGCTGGCCGCCGGCAGATACGAGGAAGCGGCACGGCTCTATGCACGTGTGCTTCAGCAGATGCCCGCACATCCCGGCATCCTGCTGAATCTCTGTATCGCCACCCATCAGGCGGGCCGCCACGCGGAGGCCGTGAAACACTGTGGCCAGTCGGCACTGGTTCCGGCGAAGCTCTTTCTGGGCGTTTCCCAATTGAAGCTGGGTAAGCCCGAACTCGCGGTTCAGCCGCTGGAAACCTTCGCCGCCGCCAACCCGGCTCAGCCTGTTGCGCAGCTTGAACTCGCCACGGCGTACGCTCTGTTGGGCCGGTACGCCGAGGCAATCCCGCTCTACGACGCCCTGGCGATCAATACCCCGAACGACCCGCGCGTTTTTCATGGCATGGGCCGTGTGCACAGTGGCATCTCGCAACAGCTCTTCGGGCAAATGAAGCCGGGCGACGCGGTTTGGATCGCGCTGCGGGCGCGCTCCAAACTGGCCGGCCTGCAGTATCGCACCGCCTATCAGCTCTTCCGGAGCGCCTTGAAGGCGCAGCCGGATTTTCCAGGCGCCCACGCCGCCATCGCCGAGATTTACCGGGCCACAGGGCAGCCCGAGTGGGCGGGTATTGAGGCGAAACTCGAAAAGAACCTGCCTTCTCCGCCGGCGTACTCTCGCGTTTTGGAGCACGAAGCGAAGGCGCTTGCGGCCTTTCAGCGTTTGGAGCAACTTCCGCCCTCACCGGAGTTGCACGAAATTCGCGCCGAGACCGCGACGGTGAATGGCGACCACGCCGGCGCCGCTTCCAATTACGACGCCGCACTCCGCATGAAGCCGGGCGATAGCCGCCTGGAACGGGCGCTTGCGCTCTCTCTCAGCGCTAATCGCGAATTCGAACGGTCCATCCCGCTGTTGAAGAAGCACAACCTGCCGTACGAACTCGGCGCGGCCTTATTGGACAGTGGAGATGCCTATGCGGCGCTTCCACCCTTGCAGGCCGCCTACAAGCTGGACCCTGCGCGGCGTGCGTTGCTCGGCCGTGCCCTTTTGGCTGCTGACCAGCCCGCGGCCGCTCTTCCTCACCTGATTGCCGCCAAGTTGGACGATCCCGACGGCAGTCTGCACCTGCAACTGTCCCGTGCCTACCAGCGGCTGGGCCGCCAGGCGGAGGCCGCCGCGGCTGTAAAGGTGTACCTGGAACGCCAATTAAAAACGGTGGAGCCGGAGATCACCGCGCCGAACTGAGTGCCTAAAACACCAGGCGTAACGACATCTGCACCATCCGCGCTGTGTCGTCCAGCCGTGAGGCCCCTACGAAGTTGAAGTTGTTGAACGTCGAAGTAATCCTTCCAAACGCCGGGCTTAGCGTGCTCCGCACTGGCAAGCCGAACTTTGGCGTGTTCAGCGCATTGAATAACTCGGCCCGGAACTGCAGGCGCTGCCCCTCGCGGAATAGCCGGAAGTTCTTGGAGAGGCCCAAGTCCCAGTTGCGAATGCCGGAACCGTAGAAGGTGTTCCGTCCGATCGACCCGGCGCCGGAACCGCCCGGATCGAAGGGCCGCTGTGAGACCGGCGTCGCGATCGTAGGGAAGAAACCCGTCAAGGGAAAGGCGTCTTCTGAGAACTGCCGCCCCGTCGATCGATTTACGCGCGCGTTGTCGATAGAGCGCCCGTAGAGCGTCTGATCCAACAGCACGGGCCGGTCGTTCAGCACGCCGTCCGCGTTCACGTCGTATCCGGCGATCACCGTGAACGGATTCCCGGATGCGTAGGTGTGATTGCCCGACACGGTCCAGCCGCCGAGCACCCAATTCGCCGCGCCCTTGGCCTTCGCGAAGAACGGCAGCGCATAGCCGTAGTTGATGTTGATGCGGTGCCCCTGATGCAGGTCGCTCAGCCCGCGCAGCGAGCGGGCCGAGTCGAACTCGGTCAGCGTGTTGCCTTGCGTCACGTCGGTGCCGGTGTCGATGGTCTTCGACCATGCATAGTTCACCATCCAGTGGAGCCCGCGCTTATATCTCTGGCGCAACGTCAGCCGCATCGCGTTGTAATAGCTCCAAGCGCCGTTGTGTATGTAGAAGATGCTCGCGAACTGAGGGTCCGGCCGCCGCAGGTTCGTGCGCGGCTGCGCCAGGGAGATATAGCCCGGCGGCGGATTCGTCGCGCCCAGGTCGGGCCAGATTTTGTCGTACAGGACTCCGTCGGAACCGAGCATGGGAAATCGGGCGCGGTTCTGAATGCCGTTCAGCAGCAGGCCGATGGATCTGGTCCGCGTATAACCGATCGAGACTACGATGTCCTGCGTGATTACGCGATCGACTGTGAAGTTGAACTGCTGGATGTTCGGCATCCCGAGATCCGGGGCGATGCGCGCGATCGACTGTCCGCGCGGGTTGAAGTTATCCACCGAATACACAAATCCGCGCGACGGGTCCGCGACATCGAAGGTCGGATCGAAGGCGCGCAGGATTCCATACGGCGGCTGGCTGCGCAGGCTCGCGCCGCTTTGGGAAAAGACACTCTGAAAGATGCGCGAATGGAACAGACCGAAGCCGCCGCGGATGGATAGACGGTCGGGTCCACCGGTCAGCCAGCGGGCACCGCGAGGTGTCCATGCGAAGCCGAAACGGGGCTCGTGGCCCTGCGTGAAGTTTCTGTAGTTGTAAACCACCCGGTTGTTGATCTCGGTTGGCCGCAGCACGTACTCATACCGGTATCCGAGGTTCAACGTCAGGTTCGGCCGCACCTTCCAATCGTCCTGGAAGTATTGGTTGAGTTCGCCCATCCGGTTCGCCGTGAAGAAGTTTCCGTAGCCCTTCTGATAGCTCGAAACAAACCCGCGCAGGAAATTCTCCCAGCCGTCGTAGAAGCCCGGCGTGCCTCGAATTCCCGTTACGCCGAATGAATAGAATCCACGCGAATTGTTGTCCGCCAGATCATCGAGCCGCTGCCGCCGGAAATCGACGCCCATACGCAGCGAGTGCTTCCCCTGAATCCGCGAGAGGTTGTAGTTCCACTGAAAATCGGTCTGGTAGCGGTTGATGGGAAACGCCCCGGCGCTGCCCATGGTTGTGGTTGTGAACGCGCTTGGGTTGGTGATCCGCACGATCGGAGTCTGGTTGCCGCTCGATATATCGACGAGGGTTGTACGCAGCCCCAGGCCGAACCGGAACTCGCCCGACATCGCCGCGGAGAAGATCTGCGTCGCCGTGAAACCCACGTTCTGCTGCCGGTTGTTCTGAAACGCCGCCTCGCCCTCGATCACTTGCCCGGGCAGCCGTTTCTGCCGGCTGTACTGATATCGCAGCGCGTAGAGATCGCGCGACGAGCGCAACCAGTCGATCTTGCCGGAGTAATCCTGATCGGGGAAATTGTTAGCGATCTGTTTGGTGAAACAGTTGGCGCAGAACGCCGGATTGTTGGGACCCTCCTTCGGAAAGCGGTCCAGGATCGACTGCAACAGTTGCCGGTCGGCCTCGATGTTTGGATGCTCGTCCGGGTTCAGGCAATGCCGGCAGTCGCCAACTTGGATGCGCGTTCCGGCCGGAAAAACCCAGCGGGTCACCGTCGCGTGCGCGCGCTGTTCCACGCGCTCGAAGGCGTGGAACAGAAACAGTTTGTTCTTTATGATCGGCGCGCCTGCGGTGTAGCCGAACTGGTTGCGCCGGTAGGGCGCGCGCGGAATTACCGGGCTTCCGTCTGGCCTCGACCCGGCCGTGTTGTTGAAGTATCCGTTCGAGTTCAACACCTGGTTCTGGAAGAACTCGTAGGCATCGCCATGGATCTTGTTCGTGCCCGATTTCGTTTGCACCAGCACGGCCGACGCGCCGCGTCCGAACTCCGCCGAGAACGCGTTCGTCAGAACGACGAACTCCTTGATCGACGAGATATTCACGTTCTGCCTGGAGATGCCCTCCGACGAATCGTCGTTGCCAACGCCATCGATCTGGAACGACGTGGAGCGCGTGCCGGTGCCGTTGAAGGAGACGTACGATCCCGACGAGAGCGTCGGATTGTTTACGCCCGAATAGCCGCCGGAACTCTGAAACCCGGCCAGCATCTCCACCAGAGACAGCATGTTGCGCGACGACATAGGCCGGTCCTCGATCGTCTTTTCGTCCAGCGACCCTTTCTGTTCGCCGCGCGTCATTTCAATGAGCGGGACGTCTGCCTCTACCGTCACCTGCGTGGTAACCGTCGCCGGTTGCAGCCGGAAATCGGCCACCCGCGTGGTTCCCAACTCAATCTGTGCGCCGCGCTGCACGGGACCGAACCCGCCCGCTTCGGCCGTGACCGTGTAGCCGCCCAGCGGCAGGAACGTGAGCTGGTAGTAGCCGTTCTCGTTCGTGACGCTCTCCCGCTTCAGCCCGTTTTCGCGACCCAGGATGGAGACCTTCGCGCCCGCGATGGCCGCTCCCGAAACGTCGTCGACGTGACCCTCCAAAGTTCCGGAGATTGTCTGGCCATAGACGGCCGCCCCCAACAACACCCAATAGCGAAGCATGCACTATTTTCCCAGATTCGCTGCTACTTTCTGGGCAAAACGTTCGACGTCGATCAACGCCCGCTCATGCACGCCTTCGCCGACGATGCCGTGCGCCGCCTCCGCCACGACCCGGAACCAAACCCGCCGCCCTTTCACCTCCGATACCTCCGCGCGGAACGTAACCGGCGCGCCCATCCCGGCGGCCGAGACGTGCGCCACGTTCACCACGGTCCCCACGGAGTCCCAGCCGGCAGGCAGCAGCGGATAAATCGCGTTGCGCGATGTGCGCTCCATCCAGAGAATCATCCATGGCGTTCCCAATACTCTCGCCCCTTCCAGGCTCAGGAACGATACGGCTGTCGCATCGTCCACCACGATCCGTTCCTCGTGCTTTGCGCCGAGCAGGTGTTCCATTTAACGTCCTCCAAAAACCTTTCCAATGTCATTCTGCTGTTCCGCCGTCAGCAATCGTACCTTTTCATTGCGCAACTGGAAGAAAAGCTTCGCCGTCTCCTCCAGCTCTTCGGCGCGGTCCACGGCTTCGCTCACGGTGCGTCCCAAACAGACGATGCCGTGATTGCGAAGCAGCAGGCAGTCGTGTCCTGCCGCGGCGGTGCCTATAGCCGCGGCCAAGTCCGCGGATCCGGGGCGGAAGTAGGGCACCACGGCCAACGGCGCCACGCGCATTAGATAGTACGGCGTCATCACCGGCAAGGGGGCCGCCTCATCCAGATCGTCCAGGCAGGACAGCATGACCGACCACGTGCAGTGCAGGTGCACCAGCGCCGCGGCCCGGCCGCCCGCCGCCGCGTAGGCTTGCAAGTGGAACGGGTATTCCTTGGACGGTTTGTTCGCATTTTGCGCACTTCCGTCCATGCCGAGCGCCGCCAGGGATTCCACCGAGGAATGGCGCATCGATTGCCCCGTCGGCGTGATCCACACGGTGTCTCCTTCGCGTACGCTCAGGTTGCCGGTCGATCCAAACGCCAATCCGCGCGCGTGAAAACTCCGTCCCGCGTCGCACATCGCCTCCAATTCAGTTTCAGTCATCGTGTCCTTTCCAACGCTTTGCGGAAGAAATCGGCGCTTCCGAAGTTTCCGGACTTCAGTACCAGCGTAATCGGCGGTCCGTCGCCAGCGGGCCGGATGGCCGGAACGCCCGGGTCGATCACGGTGCAGACCTCGGCGGCGTCCACGCCTAGTGCCGCCGTCACGGCCCCTGCCGTCTCGCCGCCGGCCACCAGAATGCGCGTTACCTCCGCCGCCAGGGCGGCCGCCACCGCTCCGAACATTCTCTCCAGCTCTTCGGCGACAATGCGTCCATCCAGGCCGGACGCTTCCCGTTCCTCCGCCGTCTGCGACGAACGTACCACGGCATGTCCGCTGTTTTGAATCTGCCGCCGCGCTTCGCGCAGCACCCGCGCGATCTCTTCCTCGGCGTCTCCCAGCAACGCCGCGGCGTCCACTGAGATCTGGCTGCCGCCCAGGCGCTCCAACTGGTTGAGCGTGGCCGCCGAACAGCTTCCGGCCAGGATCAGCGCCGCGCCCTGTCTGCGCAGTTCCGCGGCGTCCGCGTGCGCGGCGAGCCAGCCGCGCTCCCGCCAAACGCGAGGCAGCGCCATGCCCAGGCCGCTCGACCCCGTCAGTAGCGGCGCCTCCGCGTACTCCCCGGCGAGCCTTTCCAGATCCGCGTCCGAGAGCACGTCGGCCAGGGCGATCTCGCAACTGTCGCGGCCCAGCAGTCCAACGGTGCGCGCGGTCTGCATCGCCAGCCAGCGAACCAGGTTCGAATCCGTCATAGGATTCAGCGGGTGGTTTCGCATGGGCGACTCCGCCAGCGGGACCCCGTTGACGAACAGGTAGCCCATATACTGCGTGCGCCCGTTGACGGGCAGCGCCGGCACGGCCAGAGTGAAGGGCGTCCGCAGCGCTTTCATCAGCGCATCGCACACCGGTCCAATGTTGCCAGCCGGTGTCGAGTCGAATGTGGAACAGTACTTGAAATACACCTGCCGCGGATTCCGGGCGCGAACCCCGGCCAGGGCCTCCAACGACATTGCCACCGCCTGCGCGGGCGGGACAGATCGGGATTTCAGGCACGCGACGCACGCGTCGTAGCCATCCGGCACGCCGCCGCCGCCAAACGTCAACACTGTCCGCGCACCCGCCTCATGCAGCATTCCCGCCAGGTCGGTTCCACCGGTAAAGTCGTCCGCGATCGCGGCAAAAATCATGAACCCAGTATAATTACGCAAATATGCCGACCATCTACGATGTCGCCAAGCGGGCCGGCGTTTCCACCTACACGGTCTCGTGCGTGTTGAACAAGTCCGCCTATGTCAGCCCGGAGCTGACGGCGCGCGTTCTGGTCGCGGTCAAGGAGCTCGACTATACGCCGAACGCTGTCGCGCGCAGCCTGCAGACCCGCGCCACAAAGACGATTGCCATGCTGATTCCGAACATCGGCAATCCGTTCTACGCCAACGTCGTTCGTGGCGTGGAGGACCGCCTGCGCAAGGACGGTTACTCCCTGCTGATCGGCAGTACCTACGATGAGATTCCCGAACAAAACCGCTATTTGAACCTGTTCAAAGCCCGTCAGGCCGATGCCGTGCTGCTCTTCGTCGCTCCCGGCGGCGAGGACGATGTGGCCAAGCTTGTAAATGCCAGAAAGCCGGTGGTCTGCGTGGGCCGCGTGCCGAAAAGCTTCGAGGCGGACTCCGTCAGCGCCAACAACATCCAAGGCACCCAGCTTGCCATGGAGTACCTGATCGCCCGCGGGCATAAGCATATCGGCATCGTTACCGGCCAAACGACACTCAGCACATCGACCGATCGCATCGAAGGCTGGCGGCGGACCCTCAAGAAGCACAAGCTGGCCTGCGGCGATACGCTCATTGAAATTAGCGACCATACCGAGGCGGCGGGCTGCGAGGCTACGCACCGCCTGTTGGACCGGGAATCTTCCCTCACCGCTATCTTCGCCTCGAACTTCCCCTTAATGACCGGCGTTGTCCGCGCGTTGAACGAGAGGATGCTCGCCGTGCCAAGCCAGATTCAGGTTGCCAGCTCCGACGATTCGGAATGGCTCGATATTTTTCTGCCCGCCATCACGACAGTCGCCCAGCCCGCCTACCTCATGGGGGAGCGGGCCGCCGATCTCGCGCTGCAGCGCATCAAAGATCCTGATCGACCGTTTACCAAGGTCGTTATCGCGCCGACTTTGCACCCGCGCGGTTAACAAAGATCGCAACCCCGGATTGTCCCCGCCACGTCCCACTTGTTAGAGTGGAACGATTGCCCTTACCGGTCAGAGGTTTTTGTTGATCCGTTTTTCAGTCCTTGTATGTGCCGTCCTCTGCGCCGGTCACGCCGCTCCCGCCCCCGCCGACTCCAATCCACAGGTCGGCCAGCAGGTGCTTGCCCGCTACTTCGCGGCGTTGAACAAACAGAAGCCGCAAACCCTAGGTATCGAGATGGACATGGACTTCTCCGCCCGTCTGCCTAAGATGAAGAAAGAAGCGAATCTGCTCGGCCGCCGAATCGTCTCCTCGCTCGGCAAGATCAGCTTCATCGTCAAGTCCATCACTGGCGACAACACCGTAAAGACCCACGTGATCGCCAAGTATCTGGCCGGCGAGCAGGACATGTCGCAGAAGACGCACGACGCCGACATTTCCCCGAAGAACTATAAATTTAAGTACAAACGCCCGGATACTTTCAACGGGCGGAACATTCATGTCTTCGAACTGAGCCCGCACAAGAAGCGGGTGGGCTTATTCAAGGGAGAGCTCTGGATCGACGACGAAACAGGACTGCCCGCGAAGGAGGCCGGACAGATGGTGAAGAATCCTTCGGTCTTCCTGAAGAAAGTGAACTTCACCCGCACCTACGCGTTTCATGAGGCGGCGGCCCTGCCTATTCGCGTGGAGTGGCGGACGGAGACCCGGATCGCCGGCCCCGCCGAGCTGGATATTCGCTATTCGAATTTCGGCCGCGAAGGCGAAACGACCGCCCAGTTTCCCGCCAACGCCGGGGAACGGTAGACGGCCTTTTCGGCGTGTAACACCGGCGGCGCTTGAACGCGAGCCACCGAAAGCCGTACCCTGAAGAGAGATGCGAACGCTCTTCCTGAATCCGCCGTCATTTGAGGGCTTTGACGGTGGCGCCAGTTCCCGCTGGCCGGCGTCCCGTGAAATCGAGTCCTACTGGTATCCGGTTTGGTTAACCTACCCGGCCGGGATGCTGCCGGATTCGAAGCTCGTCGACGCTCCGCCGCATAAGATCTCCATCGAACAGACCGTGGCCATGGCCAAGGATTTTGAACTCCTGGTCTTGTTCACCTCTACGCCCGGTTTTCACGTCGACGTGAAGATGGCCGGGATGATGAAGGACGTAAACTCGAACCTCAAGGTCTGTTTCGTCGGGCCGCCCGTTACCGTTGAGCCCGAAAAATCGCTGCGCAACAACAAAGCAATCGACTTCGTGGTGCGCAAAGAGTTCGACCATCAGATCGTCGCCTACGCCAAGGGAACTCCGCTGGAGGAGTTGCCCGGCGTCAGCTTCCGCAAGGGTGACGGCTTCTGGCACAATCCGGACGGGCCCGTGATCGAAAATCTCGACGAGCTGCCCTGGGCCTCGAAGGTCTATAAGCGCGATCTCGATATCACGCGCTACAACGTGCCTTTTCTGCTCAACCCCTACGTGGCGATCTACACCTCCCGCGGGTGCCCGGCGCAATGTACGTTCTGCCTCTGGCCGCAGACCCACTCCGGCCACCGCTGGCGGCTCCGCTCCGTGGCCGATGTCGTCAACGAAGTGAAGTGGATTAAGGAAAACTTCCCCGGCTTGAAGGAAGTGTTCTTCGACGACGATACCTTCAACTACAAGAAGGACCGCACGATCGAACTCTGCAAGGAGCTAGGCAAGGTGGGAATGACTTGGTCCTGCACCTCCCGCGTCACCACCGACTACGACACCCTCTCCGCCATGAGAGACGCCGGCGGACGCCTCATGATCGTCGGCTACGAATCCGGCGATCCGCAGATCCTGAAGAACATTAAGAAGGGCGCCAACGTCGACATGGCCCGGCGCTTCACGGCCAACGCCCACAAACTGGGCATGAAGATCCACGCCGACTTCATCATCGGCTTGCCAGGCGAAACGCGCGAATCGATCAACACGACCATCAACTTCGCCAAGGAGATCGACTGCGAGACCATCCAGGTTTCCATCGCGCATCCGTATCCAGGCACGGAGTTCTTCGATCACGTAGTGAAGAACAATCTCATAACGCTCGATTCGATGACCGACGAGACCGGCCACCAGCTTCCGAATATCATCTATCCCGGCCTGGACCGCGGAGAACTGGTCGAGTCCGTGGAGCGCTTCTACTCCGAGTACTACTTCCGCCCCAAGGCCGCCTGGCGAATCGTCCGCAACGCGATGTTCGACAGCTCCGAGCGCAAGCGCCTCTACAAGGAAGCGCGCGAATACATGGCGTTGCGAAGCAAGCGCAAACAGTTCGTCAAGGATCAGAAGGCCGCGCTCGTCAGTGCCCAGCAATAGCCGGCAGCAAGCGAAAACCCATCTTTTCGCCGCCATCGTCGTCTTAACCAACGTGACCGGCAATTTCGCCCTCGGCTGGGGTATGAAGCATGGCGCTTCGCTGGACGGCTCGCTCTTCAGCTTTGTGAAAGTGGTCTTCGATCCGTTCGTGTTTCTTGGCATCCTCCTGCTCAGCGGTTGGGTGCTTTCACGCATGGCACTCCTCAGTTGGGCGGACCTGACGTACGTGGTCCCGGTAACCTCCATCGGCTTCGTCTTGAACGCGGTGATGGGAGCCGTATTTCTCAACGAGACCATCACGCCCATGCGCTGGCTGGGTACGCTGTGTATCGTAGGCGGAACGGTGATTGTCGGCAGAACGGATTCGCACACATGAGTCCCTGGGTCTACGTGTTCGTCATCGTCGGCTCGACGGTCGCCAGCGATCTGCTGCAAAGCTGGGAGATGAAACGCCAGGGCGAGACCACCGGCGCCGGCCAACTGCTGAAGCTGCTCGCCACGAAACTGCCGCTCATCGGCAGCGTCGTGTTTTTGGCCATCTCCTTCTACGCCTTCCTGGCTCTGCTCGCAGTGGCGGACCTCAGCTTTGCCGTGCCCGCCACTGCGCTCAGCCTGGTGATTGAAACCATACTGGCCCGTGTGATCCTGAAGGAGCGCGTGACTACGTCGCGCTGGGCCGGGACGCTGATCATCGCCCTGGGCGTCGTGCTGCTCGCCCAGTAACGCAATGGATTGGCTCTTTCTCATCCCCATCGCCTACCAGTTCGTAGCCGTGCTTGCGTGTGTCCGGCGGATCAGCCAGAAACGCCCGGAGCCTGGGGCCATGCCGCCAATATCGATTCTCAAACCGGTTCGCGGCGCTGACCCGGCATTCGAAAGCGTGGTCATCTCGCACGCCTTTCAGGACTATCCACACTTCGAGGTGCTCTTCTCCGTCGCCGATGACGACGACCCCGCCATTCCCATCATCCGGAAGGTGATGTCCGAAGCGCCGGAGGGCCGCGTGAAGCTCATTCAGCGATCCACGCAAACGGCGAACCCCAAGGTCGGCGCGCTCATCGATCTTGCCCGGCACGCGAAATACGACACCTACCTGGTGAACGACGGCGACATCCGAGTCCCCCGGAACTATTTGCGAACCTTGGCGGCAGAGCTCGACCAACCCAACGTCGGCTTGGTCACGGCCATCTACAAGGCGCGGGCCCAGGCGTTTCCCGGCGAGTTTGAGGCGCTGGGCGTCGCCACGGATTTCGCGCCAAGTACGCTGGTGGCCCCGCTGGTGGGCGTCACCGAATTCGCCATGGGTTCCACTCTCTTTTTTCGTAAGGCGGACCTGGAAAAGGTCGGGGGCTTCGCCGCCCTCGGCGACTACCTGGCAGACGACTATCAGTTGGGCAAGCTGATCACAGGGCAGGGCAAGCGGGCGGTGCTATCGTCCTGCGTTGTGGAGACGGCGCTGGGAGCCAAGACCTGGGCCGACGCCTGGCGCCATCAGGTCCGCTGGGCGAGGACCATCCGCGTGTCGCGCGGCGGCGTGCTCGGCTATCTCGGCCTGCCGGTGACGTTCGGGACGCTCTGGGCGCTGGTGGCCTTCCTCACGGGTCATAAGGCTTTCGGGCTCATCCTGTTCGCACTCCGTTTCAATGTCAGCGTGCTGGCGGGGTTGATGATACTTGAGGACCGGAATGTGATGTGGCGGATGAGCCTGGTGCCCCTTCGCGATCTGGCGCAGGTGGCGGTCTGGGTGGCCGGCCTTGCAGGTCAAACGGTGGACTGGGGCGGAGCCAAGCTGGTGCTGTCAAAGGATGGCAAGATCCGCGCCTGATCGCCCCGTCTTCGCCCCCGGCTGTGGTATTCTAAGAAAAGTTTGCGTTTATACGCAATGCGCGCCCGTAGCTCAGTTGGATAGAGCGTCTGGCTACGAACCAGAAGGTCGGGTGTTCGAATCACTCCGGGCGCACCATACAAGCTCATTAGAATCAGTCAGTTGCGTCGGCGTTAGCCCGCTTCGCCGCTATGCCCGAAGCTATGGTCCGTTTCTGCCACCGGGTCCGTCGCATCGCTGCCCGAATTTGTTCCACCTGGGTGTACCTAGCGCATGGTAGTGGAACAGTCGGACTGTCCAGCCAAGTAGGCTAGAGTGTGTGGGGCCACCACCGTTGCTGCGCGGTGAGCTTCTAGAACCTAGGCTAATAGGGCGGCAGCCCATCCCCGCCTTGGCCACGCCATCATAAGGCCCGGTCAGGAGCGACGCCTAAGGATTCGATCGACGCCGTTAACCGGTTGCCCCGGAGTCTGGTCGGCTAAATCGGCCAATAATCTACTCAGCGCAGCCGCCCTAGCCACAAACACAGTCAGTTCGCCGATGGCGCCCTTCGGATCGGAAAGAAACGGCTTCGAGAATCGCACAAATTCTACGGGCGACAAGGATACATCATTTCTCGCGAGCTCACCGGAGTCCAAGGAGATTGAAAGCGGGTCGTACACCGCCGTGTACAACTCAGCGTTTGTCACCAGGATCGGCAGGATCGGAACGAAGTGTTCCAAGCCGGAGGATTTTTTTTCCTTTTCGACGAAAGCCAGCGAGAGCGAGCCACCGGCCAGAAGTTGCGCGTCACGTTCTAAGAGTCGTCCATCGCCGTTCTTTCCGGCCCCGGCGATAATGCAGAATTTGGAAGTCGGTGATTCAGGATCGGCGGCCCAAGACCCAACGAAAACTTCTGTTCGGCGCGTGGCATCCGCGATAGGAAGCAATTTAAAGTAGTTAATCACCCTTTTTGTCCGCGAACCACCATTGGGCATCAGAAATACGAATTGCTCGTCCCTCGTCTTCTTGCATTCGAAGGCCGCAATCAATCTCGGAGTGCGAGCCACAAAATCCAAGAACTGCTGCCCTCGATGGTCGTCATCCCACGGGACCTCTTGGTCTGTGACGGTCCACCCTTCACAACTCTTTACGAGTTCGACCATCGCGGTCTGGAAGGGAAACCCGCTGCCCATCAACGATGGAATGATCCTCTGCCCATATCCGGAATCGTGCATACATTAAGCCTACTGAAGGGTGATGGTCCGCCGCTTGGCATCACCGCAGACCTTTCTCCCTTTTTATAATGGATTATTCCCGCAGCGCTACGGTCGGAAGTGATTCGCGAAGGCCGCGTAAAATTTAGGGTGTAAAAGGAGGGCCGAACAAGGCCACCCATCGCCATGATCCAGTGGAAGGATTCAAAGACTTTCACGAAGGAGCAGGACGAGGATGGCCAAAGACAGGATAGAACGA
>VFZO01000159.1 GCA_016871155.1 Acidobacteriota bacterium
ATGCGCGTTTCTGTACTTCGACCGAGACCGGGCGGAACTCGGCCAGTTGATCGTGGGCGAAAGGCGAAACCCGCTCCGGACTGCCGGAGCGGATCTCCCGCGCCACACGCATCAGGTCGCTGACGACGGCGACGCCGGTTGGCTCCGGGCCGGCGCCGCGGCCGTAATAGAAGGTGTCCTGCCCGTACTTGCCGCGGACCCAAACGGCGTTATACGCGCCCTGCACATTGGCGAGGATCGTGGACTTGGGAATCAAGGCCGGCCGGACGGACAAGATGAGCCCTTCTGGCGTCAGGCGTGCGGCGCAGACCAGCCGGATCGTGTGTTGCAGCGTGTGCGCGTATTGGAAGTCGATGGGCGTGATGCGCCGAATGCCCTGCGTGAAGATATTCCTGGCCTCGATCCTTTGGCCGAAGGCAAGCGCCGACAGAATGGCGAGCTTCGAACGCGCGTCGAAGCCATCGACGTCAGCGGTGGGATCGGCCTCCGCATATCCTAACCGTTGCGCTTCGGCGAGAACATCGTCAAACGCAGCTCCGGACTTTTCGACCTCGGTAAGAATGTAGTTGCTGGTGCCGTTCAGGATGCCGTAGAGCGCGACGATGCGGTCGCCGGAGATCCCTTCACGAAGCACGGTGTGGATGGGAATGCCGCCGGCCACCGAGGCCTCCATTGCGAGGTTGACGCCCTTCTGAATGGCCCGGTCCCAGAGTTCGGGACCGGTCAGAGCCATCAATTCCTTGTTCGCGGTAACGACCGACTTGCCGTTGCCGAGAGCGGTTTCGACGATTTCTCGCGCCGTAGTGACACCGCCGATCAGTTCGGCGACGACGTCGACATCGGGGCTATTCACAACCTCGCGCCAATCGGTGGTGCGGCGCGAGCCGGCCAGAGCGGCGGGAATCTCCTTGTTTTCCAGGTTCCTGGCGCACACGGCGGCCACCCGCAGCGGAAAGCCCAGCTTTTGCTCAATCTGAGCGCTTGTTTCGGCGAGAATTCGAATGGTCCCCGAGCCCACGTTTCCTAGGCCAACAATGCCTAGCTTGACTTCTGTCATAACCCGCTATGATAGCAGTCATGCGCGTGCGCCCCCTGATTTTACTGGCCTTTGGAGTTGTGCTGGCGCCCGGCCAACCACCCGCGGCACCCCCGCCGAACGACGGCGCGGTACTGCGGACGCCGGATGGACGCAACCGGACGGAGATGATTCTGAAGGCCGATCACGAGGCGTCGTTGAAGGACGTCGAGCAGATCCGAAAGCTAATCGAGGAAGTGAAGATCGACATGGAAAAGAACGACCGCCACGTTCTTTCCATTTCAACGCTGAAAAAATTGGACGAAATCGAACGGCTCACCAAGCGGGTGCGCGGCCGCATGAAGCGGTATTAGAAGCGGGTCCGGCGCCGGGCGGGCCGTCGCCGAAGCGGTTAGCAATGGTGATAAAGTACGCACATGTTGCGTGTGTTTCTTCTAGCCAGTGTGATGGCGCGGGCCGCCGAACCGGTGCGGGTCGAGATCTTCGAAGACCTTTCGAACGGGAAAGAGTTCGAGTTGGACGGGCGGACCGCCACGGCGGCGTACGGCGAACCTGCCTTTGCGTTCGTTCATACGCCTGTGAAGTTCGCGGCGAACGCGATTCCACTGGATCGTTCCACGCCGTTCGTGTTGCGGGCCGCCTATTCGCGGAGTTTTCCGGCCGGCGCCTATTCGTTCCGCTTGCGCGCTCGCGGAGCTGCGCAATTGTTCGTGGACGGCAAACTGGCCGCTTCGACGAAAGCGCAGAAGCCGAATACCAGCGGTGACGATCCCGTACCTCCGCAAGTTGTGCGCGACAACACCCCGCTTCGGCCCGCCGCCTACCCGCATCAGGATTCGTTTGCGAATCTCGAGTTTACCGGCGGAGAACACTCTTTTGTTCTGGTCGCGGTGATTGGCGGTAAAGGGCTGTATCCATCTCCAGGCGAATTGGCGGTGAGCGTGCGTGGAAAAGGCGATCAAGTGGATCGCCTATTGGGTCCGGACGACGCGCCGCCGCTGACGGATGCGGCGTGGGAGGCCTACACATTGGCGTCGCAAGCCCGCCATGCGGAGCGGAACCAGTTGACCCGGCGCGCTGTGTCGGCGGAGGTGGCGGCGGCCTGGACGGCCAGGCACACCGGCAAGCCCACGGGAAAAAATCAGATCGACTCGTTCCTGAATGCAAAACTCACGGAGGCCGGCGTGAAGCCGGCTGCCAAGTTGGACGACTTGGCGTTTTTGCGGCGATTGACGTTGGACACAACAGGGCTGATTCCAACCGCCGAGGAGGTCCGCGCGTTTCTAAAGGAACCGGCCGCGACTCGCCGCACCTCCGCGATCCGGCGGCTGTTGGATTCCCCAAGCTGGGCCGACCACTGGGTGAGCTATTGGCAGGATGTCCTCGCGGAGAACCCCGGCATTCTAAAGCCGGACCTCAACAACACCGGTCCGTTCCGATGGTGGATGCATCAGTCGTTCACGGATAACATTCCCTTCGATCGTTTCGTGGCGGAACTGGTGCAGCAGGAGGGCTCGGAAGCGCAGGGCGGGCCGGCTGCGTTTAGCCAGGCGACGTTGAACGATTCGCCGGCGGCGGCCAAGGCGGATATTGTGGCCCAGGCGTTCCTCGGGCAAAAAATGTCCTGCGCGCGTTGCCACGACGCCCCGTTTCATCCGTTCAAGCAGAAGGACCTTTTTGCGCTTGCCGCCATGCTGAATGGCAAGGACCTGAAGTTGCCAGTGACCTCGACGGTGCCGCAGGGCGACGGAGGACGGAAGCCAAACGTCAATAGCGCACTGAAGCCGGGAGAAGTGATCGCGCCTGCCTGGCCGTTCGAAACGTTGCTCGCGCATGCCGGCGACGGCACGCTGCCCGTGATGGCGAAGGCCGCTTCGCGGAATCAATTGGCGAGTTTCATCGTTTCGCCGGAAAACGAACGCTTCGCGCAGGTGGTTGTGAACCGTGTATGGAAACGCTACCTCGGCGTGGGTATCTTTGAGCCGGTGGACGATTGGACTCGCGGCCGCGCGTCGCATCCGGAGTTGCTGGCGTATCTGGCGTCGGAATTCAAAGCTTCGGGTTACGACATGAAGTACCTGGCGAAACTGATCTTCGAATCCGATGTCTATCAGAGAAAGGCCAGCGGAATGCCGGCGGACCAGATGTCCAGCGCGAAGCGTTTGTTCGCCGGGCCGGCCCATCGTGGACTTACCGCCGAGCAACTGGTGGACTCCCTGCATCTGGCCGCGGGGAAGGAGTTCGACTGCGAGGAGATGAATCTGAATCCGGCGGGAGATCGCGCCGCGAAGCAGTTTCTGAACCTCGGGAAGCCAACTCGCGGCTGGCAGTTGACGGCTTTGTCGAACGAGCGGGACCGCCCGGCGTTGGCGCTGCCAATCGCACAGTCGATCGTGGACGTGATGACATCGTACGGCTGGCGCCAGTCGCGGCAGAGCCCTGCTACCGAGCGCGACGACGCGGCTTCACCGATGCAGACCTTGTTGTTGGCGAACGGCGTGTTGGGTACGCGAATCGCCCGGCTTTCCGACGATAGCGTTTTCACCCAATTGGCGTTGAGCAGCGTTTCGGTTGAAAAACTAGTGGAAGAGTCGTTCCTGCGAATTCTGTCGCGGCAGCCTTCGAAGGAAGAACTCGGGCTTTACGTCAAGCTTTTGGCGCCGTCCTATGCAGGCCGTGTCGTGAAAGGCGCCGTCGCCCGCTCGTCGAAACGCGAATCCGATGGACGCGTATCCTGGTCGAACCACCTTTCGGCGGAGGCGACCGTGATCCGTATGGAAGAGGAGCGCAAGCTTCGATTCGGCGACGTGCCGACGACCCGGCTAACCACGGATTTCCGCGAGAAGTATGAAGACACGCTGTGGGCCTTGGTGAACAGCCCCGAGTTCTCGGTGGTGCCCTAATGTGGAATCGTCGAGAGTTTCTGGCATCGTCGCTGGCCGCCGCCTCAGTTCCGAAGGGCAAGGCCGATGCCTGCATATTCTTGTGGCTAGGCGGCGGGGCCGCGCAGATGGACACCTTTGATCCCAAGCAGCGCGGCGACGGGAAGAAGAAACCGGGCTCCTACTATGGAGCGATCGATACGGCCATCCCGGGCGTACAGGTCTGCGAGCATTTGAAACAGACCGCGCCGATGCTGGACCGTTGCGCGATTCTTCGCACCTGCACCCACTCGATCGTAAGCGAACATGCCGCTGCCGCGAATCTGGTTCACACGGGGCGTATGCCGTCCGGGACGCTTCAGTATCCGTCGATCGGTTCGGTGGTGTCGCACCAATTGGGTCCAAAGACCGATGAGGTGCCTTCCTACGTTGTAATGGGGTACCCGAACATTACACGCGATCCTGGGTTTCTTGGCGCGAAGTACGGCTACATTTACCTGACGCAGGTGGACATCGGTCCGAACGGCCTGGTTCGACCGCCCGACGTGGATTCTACCCGGCAGGACCGGCGCGAGACGCTACTGGCCGCGATGCGAGAGGGCCATCAGAAACGAAACGCGGGAGATGCGGTGATCCAGGCGCGCGGGGATGTTTCTCGACAGGCGTTCCGGTTGGCAGGGCCACGGTTTATGAACGTGTTCGCTCTCGACCGCGAGGCGGTTTCGCTGCGTGAAGCCTATGGCGGTGAGTTTGGGCAGCGATGCTTGTTGGCGCGGCGGTTGGTGCAGTCGGGTGTCCGGTTCGTGGAGGTTTCATTCAACCTCAATTTTCTGAACGGCAGCGGTTGGGATACGCACAACGACGGCCAGGCAAATCAGCACCTGTTGATCCAGGATTTGGACAAGGCCTTCGCGACTCTGCTGGCGGACCTTGAGAGGCAAAAGATGCTGGATACGACGCTGGTGGTGATTGCCACTGAGTTTGGCCGGCCGCCTGAGTTCGATGCCGGAGGCGGACGCGGGCACCAATCCGAAGTTTTCTCGATGTTGCTTGCGGGCGGCGGGCTTAAGACCGGTCAGGCGATCGGGACCACCGATGAGTTGAGCAAGAAGATTGTCAACCGGCCGGTGACCATTCCGGACTTCCATGCGACGATTCACAGCGCCCTAGGAATCGATCCGCATAAGAATCTGTATGCGGGCGATCGCCCCGTGCCGATTACAGACAACGGGAGACCGATAACCGGGCTGTTCGCATGAGGATTTTGGGCCTTCTCGTTATCGCCGTGGCGGCGCGAGCCGAGTTACTGAAGTTGGAGGTATCACCGCAGAGAGATCCCAAGGAGATTCACGGCAAGGCGTTTTTCGCGGTCGATCCGCGGGCTGCTTCGAACAGGGGGATTGACGGCATCTCTCGCGCGGCGACGAACGCCAACGGCCGCGTGGAGTTTTCCGCGGACTTCGTGATCGTGCTGCCGGAAAAACCGGTCGGCGTACTGTTGTATGAGGCGCCGAATCGAGGCGGGCGCGGGATGAAGAACACCTTCAATCGCGCCGGGGACGACCTGATGGGCCGCGAGGGTTTGATGCAGGTGTGGGTCGGCTGGCAGCACGATGTGGCCAAGGGGCTTCGATTGTATGCTCCGGAGGCGCGCGGCGTGTCCGGCCTTGTTCGCAGCGAAAGGACCTCTGATGAGCCCATGGAGAGGTTTTCGCTCGGTTCTGGTGGACATATTCCCTATCCCGCCGCCAACACCTTGAGCGCGCGCGCGTATTACCGTGACGGAGAGGATGGGCTGCGGACGCCCATGCCGGCCGGCTCTTGGAGGATTGACGGAACCGACGTTGTGTTAACGCCACCGGGCAAGGCGGGCCGCACCTATGAGGTGGTCTACACTTCGAACGATCCGGCCGTTGGCGGACTCGGCTTCGCCGCCATCCGCGACTTCGTTTCTGCCTTGCGCAGCGGCCGCGATCTGGGTGTCGCGCTGCCGAAGGTTTCGCATACTCTTGCATATGGAAGTTCGCAGTCCGCCATGGCTCTGCGTGGATTCCTCTACGAAGGATTCAATGTGGACGAACAGGGCCGCCGTGTTTTCGACGGTATTTTCTCGAACGTCGCGGGCGGACGGCGGATGATTTTGAACTTGTTCAGTCAGCCATCCCGGACCGCAGGACCGCTGCGGGACGCGTCCTTCTCCCGCACAGACCAGCCGCCGTACACGGACTGGGATCTTCTGGCGAAATATAAAGACAAGAGCCAATGGCCAAAGATCATCCATGTGAATTCGGCCTATGAATACTGGGGTTCGGGCGGATCGTTGATTCACACCTCGCCCGACGGGGCCCGCGATGTCGCGCCGCCCGATAGTACCCGGATCTACGCAATTTCCGGTGGACAGCACGGCCCGGCGCCGTTTCCTCCAAAGCGCGGCGCGAACGCCAATCTGCCGAGTTTTAACGATTACAAGTGGGCGCATCGCGCGCTGCTGGTCCGCCTGAAAGACTGGGTGGTGAATGGTGTTGCGCCGCCGGAATCCCGCTATCCGAAAGTTGGCAAGGGCGAGCTTGTCTCGCTCGCTGCTTATTCGTCCGGCGCCAAGCCGAAGACGATGCACCGGATCTTTCAGCTCAATTTCGCCTCTGAACCGCCCCGCACAGGTAAGGAGCTTGGTCCGCGCATCCCGCAAGCCGATGCGGACGGAAACGACCTGGGCGGCTTGGCCATGCCTGACGTTGCAGTCCCTCTGGGCGCTTTCACCGGATTCAATACGCGGGCCGCCGCCATTGGCGGCGAAGGCGAACTCGCCGCAAATACCGGTTCTTACCTGCCGTTCCCTTGGGAGAACGTCGTAGCGCGCTACGGTTCTCGCGAGGGATTCCTGACCAAGGTGTCCTCCGCGACGAAGGACTTGGTGCGAAACGGATATCTGTTGGAACGGGACGTCGATACGGTGATCAAACGCGCCGGCGCCCATTGGGATTGGCGGCAGCCCGGCGCGGGGTCTCCCACGGCGCGCCGGTAGTTCAGCGGGACGGCTGTGCCGGCTGGCTCACGAACGCAGCGACGTCCTTGGCGGCTTTTGTTTCCACACCCGGTTTGCCGAGGAAGCCGAGATCGCGGAACCAGTCGATGAACCGGAGTTGCCACGTGCCAAATGGAATCCCGCTGCGATCGGTGAGCGACCCGCCATGCACGCCGTTACCGTACAGGTGCATTTCAACGTTTGGAATTCCCGCAGTCAACATTGCCGAATAGTATTCCATGGCCCATACGGCATGCACGCGGTCGCCTGGACCGGCCGAGGCGATGAACGCCGGCGGCGTGTTTGGCGGCACCGGCGGAGCGGTGCGGTTGCGGGCGAACGGCGTAGGCCCGGGATAGATGATGCCGGCAAAGTCCGGGCGCGCCGAGACATCGGCCAGAGGGGCGTCCGTGCGTTTCGCGTACTCGTCGAACAGCACGGCGGCCGGCGCCGAAAGTTCCGCTCCGGCTGAGAAACCCATAATGCCGATCTTGTTCGGATCGTAGTGGAAGTCCTTGGCGTAGGCGCGAACCGTGCGGACCGCCTGCAGCGCGTCGTTTACCGCGTCGACCTCCGCGACGTAGCCGTCGGCGCGCAGGCGGTTTCGTAAGATCACGCAGTTGATGCCGAAGCTATAGAAATAGCGAACGAAGTCCGCGGCCTCGCCTCCGACGTTCAGTGTCCGGTGGCCACCCCCTGCCGCAAGTATGATCACCGCGCCGGTGTTAATGCCGCGTTCAACGACGTGAAATTCGACGGAGGGATTGTGAATATTGACGATGCTCGAGATCCGGCCCGGCACGGCCTGGCTCATGTTGTACTTCTCGGCCTCGCGAACGCGCTCCGCCTTGAGGAGCGGCGAACCCGGCGGGTAGAGAGGCATCACGACGCCTCCGGGCAGGATCGCCTGTGGCGCATACGGGCCGCTGTTCACGGGTCCCGGTTGGGGCACCGACTGCGGTGCGGGAATGGGCGGGCGCTGGGCCCAGGCGCCGGAGAGTAGAAGAATGACGGTGAAACTTTTCACCACGACAAGATACCTCAGACTGGGCCGTGCCACAATCCAATTAAGAATTATGCACGCCGAACGGATTCGACTGCGAGAGGCCGAAAAGCGCGACCAGCATTGGCGCCGATGGGGCACTTACCTTTCCGAACGCGCCTGGGGCACAGTGCGAGAGGACTATTCACCCGGCGGCGCCGCGTGGGATTACTTTCCATTTGAACACGCCCATTTGCGAGCGTACCGGTGGAGTGAAGATGGCCTTCTGGGCTGGTGCGATAATCACCAACGGCTCTGTTTTTCCATCGCGCTATGGAATGGAAAAGACAAGATCCTCAAGGAGCGGCTGTACGGACTTTCCGGCCCGCAAGGGAATCATTCCGAGGACGTCAAGGAACTCTACTACTATCTCGACGCGACGCCCACTCATTCCTACTGCAAGGGGCTTTACAAGTATCCGCAGGCCGCTTTTCCCTATGCCGAACTGCTGGGGGCCAGTCAAGCGCGCACGCGCCGAGATCCGGAATTTGAGCTGATCGACTCCGGCATTTTCCACGAAGATCGTTATTTCGACGTTTTTGTTGAATACGGCAAGAACGGTGTGGACGATACGCTGATCCGCCTAACGGCGGTCAATCGTGGCCCGGACGCCGCCACTTTGCATCTGCTGCCGTCTCTCTGGTTCCGGAATACCTGGACCTGGGGGCGTTCGCGGGAAGCGAAACCCGTTCTGTCCGCAATCGGTCCGGAGTCTACCCTGGCCAGCCACAGCACCCTAGGTAATCTGGTGTTCGAGTGCCCGGAATGCGAGACGATGCTGTTCACCGAGAACGACGGAAACGCGGAACGTCTTTGGGGGCTGCCTAGCGCGGGCTACGCGAAAGATGCGTTTCAACAATATCTGATCGAAGGCCGGAGGGACGCCGTGAACCCGTCTCGCCGCGGCACAAAGATGGCTGGCCTTTACACCTGGCCCCTGGGACCTGGCGAGTCCCGGAGCGTGATCCTTCGGTTGGCACCGGAGGAATCCGCCGCCGTCGACGCCGCCGCACTGTTTCGGACGCGCATCGCCGAGGCGAACGAGTTTTTTAGCAACGTCCCGTCCGTGGCGCTGTCGGCCGACGCCACAGGTGTCTGCCGCCAAGCCTACGCCGGGCTGCTTTGGACGAAACAGTATTTCCATTACGTTGTCGAAGAGTGGCTAGGTGGCGACCCCGCCACGCCTCCTCCGCCGCCCGGACGGCGATTCGGACGGAACTCCCAGTGGAATCATCTCTTTAACGAAGATGTGATTTCCATGCCGGACAAATGGGAGTACCCATGGTACGCCGCTTGGGACCTGGCTTTTCACATGATCCCGATGGCGCTGATCGACTCCGATTTCGCCAAACGCCAGTTGGGACTATTTCTTCGGGAGTGGTACATGCACCCGAACGGGCAGATACCGGCCTACGAATGGGCGCTAAGCGACGTGAATCCGCCCGTCCACGCGTGGGCCTGCTGGCGGGTGTTTCAAATCGACCGGCGCCACCACGGCCGCGCCGATCACGCCTTTCTAGAGGGCTGCTTCCACAAGCTTCTGATGAATTTCACCTGGTGGGTGAATCGAAAGGACACGGTCGGAAACAACGTGTTTGAGGGCGGATTTCTCGGCCTCGACAACATCGGCGTGTTCGACCGCTCCGCGCCATTGCCTACTGGAGGAATCATCGAGCAGAGCGATGGAACCAGTTGGATGGCCATGTACTCGCTGAACATGCTGACCATCGCCCTGGAACTCGCGCAAAAGAACCCGATTTATGAGGACATCGCCAGCAAGTTCTTCGAGCATTTCCTCTATATCGCCTCCGCAATGAATGAACTGCTTTGGGATGAGAAGGACGGTTTCTACTACGATCTCCTGCGGCTTCCGAGCGGCGAAGCCGAGCGGATGCGCGTGCGGTCGATGGTCGGTATCATTCCTCTTTTCGCAATGGAAACCATTGAGCCTGCGGTGATCGACAAGTTGCCGGGTTTTCGGCGGCGCATGCAGTGGTTCCTCCGGAACCGGCCCGACCTGTGCCGGAACATCGCCTCCATGACGGAGCGGGGAATCGGCGAACGGAGGATGTTGTCGCTTGTGGACCCTACGCGGCTGCGCCGCATTCTAGAGCGCGTGCTGGACGAAGAGGAGTTTCTTTCGCCGCACGGCGTGCGGGCGTTATCCCGGTTTCACCGCGACAATCCCTACTCGCTGGATGTGGACGGCAACCGTCATGAGGTTCGTTACGAACCCGCCGAGTCCAGCACCGGGCTATTCGGCGGCAACTCGAACTGGCGCGGGCCTGTGTGGTTCCCCGTCAACTACCTGATTATCGAATCGTTGCAGAGATTCCACCACTACCTTGGCGACGAGTACACTGTCGAGTACCCCGCCCGTACCGGCAACAAGTCCAATCTCTGGGACGTGGCGGCAGCTCTCTCGCAGCGCCTCTCGGCGCTGTTTCTGGTAGACGCCAACGGGCGCCGGCCGGCGTTCGGGCCTCATCCCAAGTACCACTCAGACCCGCATTTCCGGGATTATCACCTGTTCTACGAGTACTTCCACGGCGACACGGGCGAAGGCCTGGGCGCCAGCCACCAGACTGGCTGGACGGCGCTCGTGGCCAAGCTTCTGGCGCAGAACGGTGAGTAGTGTGGGTGTGCTTGTCGTTCACACGTGACACTTTGGGAACGATTTTCGTTCCGGTGCGTCTAAGCAAATCAATGACTTCTGAATTGGCACCGCGATTGCTTTGGAATCGGCATGCGAAGTAGTTCTCACTTCCGTCGAATGGTCACTGCGGTGTTCGTCACGGGCTTCCTGATCGGCGTTTTCTCGATGCGTGCATTCTCTTGGAACGCGCCGGACGAGGCAAACGTCAATTCGCGATACACCGTGGAAAGCGTGGAAATTTCCGGAGCTGAAGAGGAAAAGTTATCGAAGAGCCTGCGTGAGGAGTTGCGCAGTTACGTCGGTAAACCCTTTTCGCCCGAAAAGTTCGGAAAGCTCAGTTCGCGGGTACGACAGGAGTTGAAAGCGCGTCTGGTTTCGCCGAAGCTTGTGAAGGGCAGTTCGCCGGAGAATGTGCGGGTGGTTCTGGATGTTCTGGGCCAGCACGTCGTACTTGACACCAAATCATCCCGGTTTGCCTGGCACTCGAAGCTCGGTTGGACCGGCGACATGGTGTTCAGTTTGCACGAGGGGAGGCGGCAGCTTTTGACCGCCGGCATCTTCTCGGACGCCGACACTCTTGTTGAGCGCTCGGCCGGCTTGAAGGCAGGCTACCGGTTTTCGATGCTTGGAGACCGGGTCCGCCCCGGCATTAGTTTGTCGACTTCGCATGCACAGTACGACTCCCGGACGCTATCCGCGGCCGGGACCAACGATTTGTACCGCAGCGTCGACAGTTTCCAACCCACGGTTGTGCTGGTCCCTTTTCGAGGGGATGACGGTCACGAGCTAACCCTGGAGAGCGGCGTGCGGCTACAGCGATTTGTGCTCGAATCCCCCGGGCCAAATCGCAATGTTGCCTCCCACGCGCTGGTCAATACTCTGCGATATCAGCGCGTGCGAGGTGATGTATCCACCGGACGCAATGTCGTGAAGCTTTCCTACGGATTAGCGAACGGCACGAACGCGTTATCGAGCGACTACCGGTTCCGCAGGCAGGAAGCGCGCGGCGAGTTAGTGTACCAGCGCGGCGCCTCAACCCTGTCATTCGATCTGCTGGCCGGCGGGCTGGACGGACGGTCGCCGATTCGCGACCGGTTTACCGCCGGCACAACGCGGGTTCTGCGCGGCTGGTCCAAATTCGAATTGGCGCCGCTGGGCGCCGACCGGCTGATGGCGACGTCCACAGAGTATGGCCACGCCTTGAAGAAAAAATTTGAGTTGGCGGCGTTTCTCGATAGCGGCGCGCTATGGAATCGCGGTTCGGTGGCAACAGTCCGCAATTCGGTCGGCGCGGGACTCCGGTCCCGGGACGGATTTTATCTGTACGTAGCTTTTCCGCTGCGTGAAGGCCGCATGGAAGCGTCTGTCGTTACGGGGGCAACCTTTTGATGCCTGTCTCCCGCCGTTCGGCATTGTCGATTCTGGGTGGAGCGCCACTTTGGGCCCTGCCCGAGTTGCGCCATGACGACGGGGTGCTGCGCGTGAGCGCACCGGGGAACCTGCACTTTATCGAAGGTCCCGTTCTAAAGCGGTTACAGGACGGCGCCGGCTTGGTGTTTTCCCTGCAACTGACTCTTTCGACGGATCAGTTCCGAACCGTCTCCCGGCGGCAGGTAGAGCGTTTCGTCGTCAGCTTCGACCTTTGGGAAGAGAAGTTCGCCGTCACCCGCCTCGGCCTTGTGAAACAGCAAACCTCTCACCTTTCGCGCGATGCGGCGGAGAGATGGATGTTCGATCACGCCGGTCTCTCCCTGCATGGTTTGCGCGGTGACAGCCCGAATTGGGTGCGAACCGAGCTGCGCGTGGACGATCCACGCGACTCGGGTGGATTTATTCTCGACCCGTCGCTGACACTGGCCCGGTTGGTGGATTGGTTCGGCCGCGCGCCGCGAGGAGAAGCGTCCCGGTGGGCCTGGGAGCGCGGGCCGTTCCGCTTGAACGAACTGGAGCGCTAGACTCAAACCGTGAGCCTCCGCACAAAGCTCATCCTCGTCTTCCTGGCGGCAACGCTTGTACCCATGGCGGTTATGGTTTGGGTGACAACGAACCTGCTGGACCAAAGCTTGCGGTATGCCACCACCGTGGAATTGGACGAGTTGTCTCGCTCTCTCGAGGTGACAGGCCGCGAGATGTACCGCAGCGCGCGCGAGGCTTTGCGGCACGATGCCGCCGCCGGCCGCGTGCCGGCGCGGAAGTTTGAGGCGGCGAGTTCGGCGCAGTGGCCGAATGAGGTCATCACGTTTGCCGCCAGCCGGGAAGCGGAACGATTTCAACTCAGCGGAGCCAACGGAGACACTTTGAACTACCTGGTGGCCCGCGAAAACGGCGACGTATGGATGTATGCGCGTCCGTTGGGCGGCGTGGGCATGAACAAACTCACCGGCCAGATCTCGGGAGCGAGGGAGTTGGTCGACCGCGCCCGTGGCCACGATCTGCGGCGTGGAGTGACCTGGGCGTTGATCGTTGTGGCGGCGTCCGTCTATCTGGTGGCACTCTCGATCCTGTTCTGGATCGCGTTCCGCGTCAGCCGTCCCATGCGAGCTTTGACGAATGGCCTGAAGACGCTGGTCTCCGGAGATTTTGGTGTGCGTCTGCCGGGAGAGGGCCGCGACGAGGCTGGGCAGGCGATTGCGGCGTTCAACGAGACGGCGGCGCACCTGGAAGACTCGCGCGACAAGCTGGTGGAGCTCACGCGAGTCGCGTCCTGGCAGATGCTGGCCCGCAAAATGGCCCATGAAGTGAAGAATTCCCTGACGCCGATCCGCCTCACCATGGAGGAGATCGGTGCGCGGAACGGATCGGTGGACGCCGCGTTTCTCCGGCAGGCGTCGCAGATCGTGGCCGATGAGGTCACGACGTTGGAAAAGCGTGTTCGCGCGTTCTCCGATTTCGCTTCGGAACCCTCGGCCCAGGCGAGGGAGACAGATCTAAACGGACTAGTGCATGAGCGAGTGGCGTTTCTGAAACCTACTCATCCGGAGGTCGCCTATGAGATCGCGCTCGCCGACCGGGCCGCCGCTATTGTGGATCCGGATCTGGTGCGCGGCGTGCTGACCAATCTGCTGGAAAATGCGGCGCAGGCCGTCGGCCCGGGCGGAAAGATCCAAACGCGAACGTTTCGCGAAGGCGGGCGAACCGTCATCGAGGTGGCGGACTCCGGACCAGGTCTCAGCGACCTGGCGCGATCCACCCTCTTTCAGCCGTCGATCACGTTTAAGAAAAACGGAATGGGGCTCGGATTGTCCATCGCCCGGCGCAGCGTGTTGCTTTGCGGAGGCGAGATCGAGTACTGCGACAGCATCCTGGGCGGCGCGGCGTTCCGCGTCAGCCTGCCTGCCGCGAATGCGGGGAATTAGCCGGGATTTCCATTTTGGGTCTCCCGGACCCCCACAGTATACACCAACGCCTCACTCCCGTGCCGGATTTGATCAGAATCCCCTTTCCGAGGGCG
>VFZO01000160.1 GCA_016871155.1 Acidobacteriota bacterium
GCCCTCGGAAAGGGGATTCTGATCAAATCCGGCACGGGAGTGAGGCGTTGGTGTATACTGTGGGGGTCCGGGAGACCCAAAATGGAAATCCCGGCTCAATGGACTTGGCTCGTTTCATAGGCGGTGCTTTGTCTCCACCAATACTTTCGACTGGTTGGGGGGATTTCATTAGGGTCCCGAGCATGATTTCCCTAGAACGCCGGGCGTGGCGGGTCCAGCACCCGCACGAATAGCGCTAGCCTCTTGTTTTCCTCGACTACCCTCCAACGGGGGTCTTTGCGCAGCATCAAGTGGATTGGCCAGTCCAGGGGAAGAAGTGCCGCTTCGAACTGAAACTTTTCGATCCGCTGTTCGGAATCGGCCCCGCCGCGCAACAGACTCAAGTAGTCCTTGCCCAACGCCTCACCAAAAAAGTCGCTGCGACCGTCAAAAAATACTCGTTGGTTCGGGTAAAAGCGATACGAGAGATAGTCTCCCCATTCGTCCGTGGTCAGGACGCGCTTGGCCTCCAACTCCAATTTGTGCCGCTCGATGAACTCCACGGGGAATCGAACCTCAGGAAACGTCCGAGGCCACGAAATCGGATTCTCTAGGAAGGCCAAAGCGATAACCGGAACTAGAACCCAAACACTCGTTCCGGCGAACTTGGGCCGCAGATCGCGGGATAGCTCCGCAAACGTCCGGCTTAGGGACCGTTTGGGCAAACCAATCACCGATTCCCGCCACCAAATGGACAGCTCCGAGGCGACGATAGGCCCGGCCACCAGAAGAAAAATTGGCACGTGGCGTACCGACGTCAAACTGAAATGCGCCCATCCAAGTACAAGGAACGTATCGACCCATTCCCCGCGTTTTACGGCACGGTAGATCGTAATGAGCGATACGAACAGCAGCGCTTCGTACATAAACATGGCTTCCGAGCGGAAACTAGGCGACTGAAACTCGTCGACCACCTCTTTGATCCAGTCGCTTCGCAGGTACACAAAGATGTGCTCGTGCAGGTGGTACCCGTATGGATTTGCGAGCGATACCGCGAAGCAGGCCGCGCCGGCGCTAGCGTAGCGAACTGTTCGGTCCCAACGTTTTTCCAGCGCGCTGCCTGCCGCGGCCATCCCCAGACACATAACAACGGCGAGAAAACCGCCGTGCAGATTGGTCCAGAGCGCCGTTAGCGGTACCAGCATCCAGAGCCAGTTTGAGGCGCGCCGGCGGTCGGCCTGAATCACCCAAAGCGAGATCGACAAGAAAAACAGTGTGAAGATGTGCGGCCGGGCCAAAAAGTGAATAGCCGATGAGCCGCTGGCCACGAGCAGTATCGGCAGCGCCACCAACGGTTCAGCGCCGCGCCAAAGAGCGTGCCGGAATCCGATCATCAGATACGCGGGAATCAATAGGCCTAAACCCCAGACGACCCCCTTCATCCCCGCCCAACTATGCAGGGCGGACATCCAAACCTCGGCCAGCCACTCCCAGGCAAACCAAGGCTTGCCTTCCATGGTGAACGAGAGGAAATCGACGCGCGGAAAGGCTCGATTCTGGAGAATCCAGTCGCCAACGCGGATATGCCAGCCGGTATCGCCGTCCGACAGGAGGGCCGCCCAGCCGTTCGGTCCGGCGAGGAAGAGCCAAATAATGAGCGAGAAAAACAGAAAATCGGTCAACGACGGGGCCCAAATCGACCTCGACCCGGTCTCTTCAGCCGGTCCGGCGACGCCCGGTTGGCCGGTTTCGCTGAGACTTCGAAGACTCTGTTCGGCCGGAAGGGACGTCTCCGCGCCCGTTTGTTGATCGAGATCCCGTTGCATTCGACATCCCGTTCATCGGCCGGTCCAGAAGAAAACCTTAGGCGCTTTGGAGCACGCCCGTACCGCTTTCGATGGGCTCCAGCAACCGGTCCCCATGCACAGCAAGCTCGTAGCGGTCGCGAGCGCCCGTCTTTTCAAACACGTGCATCAGATGCACTTTCACCGTTCCCGGCGTAATTGCCAGGCGCTCGGCGATCTCGCGGTTCTTCAGACCGTGGGAGACGAGACCTATGATCTCCCGCTCGCGAGGTGTCAATCGGGGCACGTTGCGGCGGGTCGCCCACTGGCGAAGCGACGGCGAAGCCGACTCCTCCAGAAACGTCTCGCCGTTTGCGACCTGCCGCAGGGCATCTGCCAAAACGGCGAGCGGTGCAACCCGGCGAACAATCCCCTTCATTCCGGATTGAAAGGCCCGCACCTGCTCGGATTCGGGTAAATCACGGATCCAAAGAACACAGTGCGTCTTGGCCGACAAGAACCGAAGTTCGCTGAGGAATTGAATCGTATTTCGCAGACCGCTTGCGTGGTCTAACAGCAGAACGGCGGGCCGGGCTTCCTCCAGGCGGGCGGACGCCGCGCTGACAGAGTTCGCGCTTCCCAACCACTCAAATCCCCCGGCGGATTCGAGGTACCCCTGGACGCCGGCGACGGCAGCCGGTTCCGCGTCGCATACGAAGACGGTGTGTGCATTCATGTCGGTTTCCCAATCCATCGTCGACGCGGCGAGGAATCTCCACGGCGACGTACTATTAGTACCAGCAGAAAAACGCCTGATGCACCTCTAAGAGTCTTTGCTCAGAGTCCGGGCGGAAGTTCCCTGTGAAAGCTGGAGGCATCCTCCAGCGCTGCCGCCACCTCAAGCAGCTGACGTTCGGCGAACGGCTTTGCAATGAGCTGAGCGCCAATAGGCATTCGTTCCCCATCGAAACCGCAAGGTATTGAAATGGCAGGGAATCCAAGGACGTTGATGCCCCGGACAAAACGGGTAGTTGCCAGCCGGAAGTCCTCAGCGACCCCGTCGATCGTAACGGTCGTATCGCCGATCCGTTTGGCAGTAGCAGGCGCGCAGGGGGTAATCAGCACGTCCACGGAGTCGAAGACACGGCGAAATGCCTCACAATACTGGCGGCGCAGGCGCTGAGCGTTGATGTAGTCGGTGGCTGAGAGCAAAAGTCCCTGATCCCATAGGGTCCGGACGTCGTCGCCGACAAGGTGCTTACGGTCCGTATATCGCTCGAAGAAAGCCGAAGCCTCCGAGAGCAGAATCACGCGGCCGATGGTGTTCAAGTCGAACAGGCTTGGCGTCTCGACCGGTGTGACGCGGGCACCGAGCGCTGCTGCGGTCTGGATCGTGTGCCGGGTAGCAGCCAGAACGGCGGGTTCAAGGCGGTCATAATAACCAGCCTCGGGAATTCCGATTCGAACGCCTTGCAAGCTCACCTGCGCCGGCGGCAAGAAATCCTCGACCGGCGCGTAGCTCGAGGTCTCGTCGCGGGGGTCGCGGCCGGCCAGCGCATTCAGGCAAACCGCGGCGTCGCGAACCGAGCGCGTCATGGGCCCCATGTGGTCCAACGTGAAGTCCAGCGGCAAAACGCCGTAGCGGCTGACGCGGCCATGGGTTGGTTTCAGGCCGACGGTATTACAAAAGGATGCCGGGATGCGGATCGATCCGCCGGTGTCGCTGCCCATGGCCATGAACGCCATCCCGGCCGTGACCGCCGCGCCTGAACCGCCGCTGGAGCCGCCCGGCACGCAGTCCACGTTCCAAGGATTTCGAACGGGCCCGAAGTGAGGATTATTCGAAGTGACGCCGTAGGCCATCTCATGCTGGTGCGCTTTCCCCACCATCACGGCGCCAGCGGCGTAAAGCTTTTCGGCAACGGCGCAGTCGAAATCCGGAACGTGGTCCTTGTACAAGAGCGATCCGCACGTAGTGCGAATGCCCTTGGTCGAAAAGACGTCTTTCAGCGCGATAGGAATGCCGTGCAGCGGACCGCGGTCCGTGCCGCTCGCAAGTTCGATATCGGCCTGCGCGGCTTGTGCGAGTGCGAAGTCACCGGTCACGGTTAGAAATGCGTTGTAGCGAGTGTTGTTCTTGTCGATAGCCGCCAGGCATTGTTGCGTCAGTTCCTTCGACGACACGGTACCCGCCCGCAGTGCGGCCGCCGCTTCCAGGATCGTCATTTCCGGTCTCCATCGAGCGGCAAGACGTAGAAGTTCACCGGCTCGGTCATCAGTTCGATTTTCGGAGTCAGGGTGCGGAACTGCGCCTCCAAAGCTTCGAGCGGGGCGGTGACGCGCTCGTTCCCATCCAGGCCCTTGGCTTTGGCCAACGCTTGCCAGTCGGTCTTCATATAGAAGGACATCATATTACGATAGGCATTATGTTCTGCGACAAGTGCGGTCAGGAAGTTCCACCATCGGCGCCAGGTTGCCCTCGTTGCCTGTCGGCGCTAGTGCCGGTCCGGATCGATGGCGCGGGCGCCTGGATGGCCTCTGGCTGGAACGCGGTGACCTCCAATTTCTGGACGTTCGTGCTGCTTACGCTGCTCTATGTTGTGGGCGGCAGTGTGTTGCCGGTCGTGCTGCAAGGGCCGCTGGGCTTGGGCCTGCAGTGGGCGGCGTTGCGGCAGGTGAACGGCCGGAATGCTGCGTCGAACGATGTCAACGCTGGCTTCCAACTGATCGCGCCGGCTATTCTTAGCTGCCTGATTGCGTCGATCATTGTCACGCTTGCCAGCATGTTCCTGCTGGTGCCGGGGTTGATTGCGGCCGCACTGCTGCAACTGGTCTATCCGCTGATTCTCGACCGTGGCTTGAGCTTCTCCGAGGCGATCGCGGAGAGCATCTCGCTCTCGAAACCTTACCTGGGCTCGATGGTGCTGCTCACGCTGCTTCAAGTCGGGCTGATCATGGCGGGGTTGCTGCTTTGCGGCGTCGGGCTTCTGGTGGCGATCCCCGTGAACTTCGCCGCGACCGCTGTCGCCTACTCGCAAATTTGCGGTTTGACCCCGGCCACGCGCGCGAGGCTGGCGTGATCGATTTCGCCCGGCTGCTGGCTCCTGCGGGCGCGCTGCTGTTTTGCGCGGCCGTGGAACCTGAAAACGCAGCGGGCCCGGTGTTCTGCCCGTTCCGGCTGATCACGGGGCTTCCCTGCCCGTTCTGCGGCATGACGCGCGGCGTGGCCTGCCTGCTGCGTGGGAAGCCGGTGGACGCGTTCACCTATCACGCCTTCAGCCCATTCGTTTTCACCGGCCTTCTAGCATGGCTAGCCCTGGAGGCGGGCCGCTATTGGGGGTGGTGGCGGGCAGACCGGCTCTTCGCCTTCGCGCGGAATCCGGCACCGTGGCTCACATTTCTTGTAGTTTGTTCGGTGTACACCGTTCTTCGGTGGTGCGGTATCATTGACTATTCACGCATCTAGCGTGGAACTATGTGGAACGGCGATTACCTTTTTTTGTTGCAGAATCTTGTGGTAAAAGATTTCAAGATTCGCTACCGCAACATGTCGCTTGGTGTGTTCTGGTCGCTTCTGAACCCGCTGATCATGATGGGCGTGATGACCTTCGTTTTCGTCAAGGTCATGCCCAATTCGAACATCGACAACTTTCCGCTGTTCGTCATGTGCGGACTGGTGCCGTTCAATTTTTTTTCGATCGCCTGGCAAAACGGTACGATCTCGGTTGCCAACAACGCCGGACTCATCAAGCGCATTCCCGTGCCGCGAGAGATCGTCCCCATCGCCACGGTGCTCTCCACCTGCATTCACCTGGGCATTCAGATCCTACTGCTGCTAACGATGGCGGCGGTGTTTGGACCGGGTGTGAATCGATACTGGCTGTGGCTGCCAGTGGTGTGGGCGCTGGACATCCTCTTCGTTTGCGGCCTGGTGCTGGCCACCTCGGCGCTGGACGTCTATCTGCGCGACATGCGTTACATTGTGGAGTCGGCCTGCACCGTGTTGTTCTGGCTGGTGCCGATTTTCTACACGCTGGCGATTGTCCCGGCCGAATACGTTTCCGTCTACCAGTTCAATCCCATTGCCGCGCTCATCCTGGCGCTCCGTCGAATTTTGATCGACGCCGCCTCGCCCGACACAGGACTGTTGATGAAATTCGCTTTTAGTTCCACGGTGGCCTTTGCCGCGGGACTTACGATCTACTCCAAATTGAAGAGCCGGTTCTTTGACTACCTGTAGCGCATGAACGTCATCGAATTCCAGAACGTATCGAAAACTTTTCACCGGTCCGGCGGCCAGCGGTTGTTGCGCCATTATCTGGAGGATTTCTTCGGCGCAAAGGATCCGAACCCGTTCTACGCTCTGAAGGATGTCAGCTTTACGATTCGAGACGGCGAGTCGGTGGCCGTAGTGGGTTCGAACGGTGCGGGAAAGAGCACGCTTCTCAGCCTTGTGACTCATCTTGCCCCACCCAGCGAAGGAACGGTGAAGGTAAACGGCCGGTTGGCGGCGTTGCTTGAACTGGGCGCCGGCTTCCACCCGGATCTGACCGGACGGGAGAACGTATTCCTCAATGCCTCCCTGCTCGGCTTTACCCGCCGTCAGGCGAACGATCTGTTTGGCACGATCGTCGATTTCTCAGAGTTGCAGGAGTTCATCGACGAACCGCTGCGTACGTATTCGAATGGCATGATTCTCCGGCTGGCGTTTGGCGTGGCGCTGAGCCTAGACCCCCAAATTCTCATCATCGACGAGGTGCTGGCCGTTGGGGACCTGGCGTTCCAGGCAAAGTGCATGGACAAGATATTCGAGATCCGCAACCAGGGCAAGACGATCCTCTGCGTGTCGCACGCGACCGCGATTCTCAAGAATCTCTGCTCGCGGGCGATTTGGTTGGACCACGGGCAACTCATCATGGACGGCCCGGTCGACGAGGTTCTCTCCGCTTATTCCCCGCGCGCGACGCAGGCCGCGGCGGAATAGACTAAAGGAGTGGACAACCGGCCACTCACACAGCTCTCCGAAGAGGAGGCTTTATTCCGTTCGACTGTCCGCCGATTTGCGAAGGAGCAGATTGCGCCCCGCGCCAAGGCAATGGACGCGGAGGCGAAGTTCGACCCGGAGCTGTTGCGGCAGCTCTTCGAACTCGGTCTGCTCTCCGTGGAGATTCCGGAGGCGCACGGCGGGCAGGACGGTACGTTCTTTCAATCGATTCTCGCAGTGGAGGAGATCGCCGCCGCCGATCCCGGTGTCGCGGTTTTGGTGGACGTTCAGAACACGCTCGTGGTTGCCGCCATTCGAGACTACGCCAACGCGGAGCAGCAGGCACGCTGGCTGCCGGGGCTGGCGAAAGACACCGTGGGCGCCTACGCGCTGAGCGAAGCAAACTCCGGTTCCGACGCCTTCGCGCTGCAAACCCGCGCCGTGGCCGAAGGCGGCGAGTATGTCTTGAATGGCCGCAAGCTCTGGATTTCGAACGCCGCCGAAGCCGGGCTGTTCCTCGTCTTCGCGACGATTGACACAGCGGCCGGATACAAAGGGGTCACCTGTTTCGCGGTCGGCCGGGCCACGGCCGGTCTGAAAGTTGGCCGCAAGGAAGACAAGCTGGGCATCCGCTGCTCCTCAACGTGCGAGGTCATTCTGGAAGACGTGCGCGTTCCGGCGGCGAACGTGATCGGCGCACCGGGAAAGGGTTACAAAGTCGCCATCGAGACTTTAAACGCCGGGCGCATCGCTATCGGCGCGCAACTGGTGGGCTTGGCCCAAGCGGCGCTGGATCACGCCATCGCTTATGCCGGGCAGCGCCGGCAGTTCGGCCAGCCGATCGCCCAGTTCCAGGGAGTGCAATTTCAACTGGCCGATATCGCGACCCAGGTGGAGGCCGCCCGCCTGCTGGTCTACAACGCCGCGCGCCTGCGCCAGGCCGGATTGCCGTTCGTGAAGGAAGCGGCTATGGCCAAGTTGCATTCGTCGATCGTCGCGGAAGACGCGGCGTCGCAAGCCGTTGAGATCTTTGGTGGCCTGGGTTTCACGAAGGAGAGTCCCGTGGAAAAGCTGTATCGGGACGCCAAGATCGGCCGGATCTACGAAGGGACCTCGAATATGCAGCGCGTCACCATCGCCAAGGAAATTCTGTCGTAACCCCCGCGGGACACCGTTCATCCATACAATAGAAGCTATGCGCACGGTACTTGCTCTCTTGCTCACGTTGCCCTTGATCGGTGCGACAAAAGCCGACCCGTCCGACGCCGAGATTCAAAAGGTCATCCAATCCTTTGCGGCGAAGGAGGCGGCATTTTCGAAAGCGCGAGAGTTGTATACGTATCGCCAGTTCGTACGGATCGAGGCCTGCGACGCCGCCGGAGCCGACTGCGGCAAAATGGAGGTGACCAGCGATATTGTCTTCAACGTCAACGGAAAACGGACGGAGCGCGTGATTAAGGCGCCCGTCTCTACTCTACAGCACATCGTCCTCACGCCGGAAGACGAGCAGGATATTCGAAGCGTGCAGCCATTCGTCCTGAATAGTACCGAGCTGCCGAAGTACCACGTCCGGTATCTGGGCCGGGAGACGCTAGACGAGGTGGACTGCTACGCCTTCGCCGTGAAGCCCAAGGACATGGCGATTGGGGAACGCTATTTTGCCGGTATCGCGTGGGTCGACATCGATACGCTCCAGATTGTCCGGACCTACGGACGGGCGCTTGGAAAACTCAAGAAGAACGCCGACATGCGGTTTCCGAAGTTCGAAACCTTTCGGGATCAGATCGACGGCAAGTACTGGTTTCCAGTTCTGACCCGCGCCGACGATACTCTGCATTTTGAAGAAAACAGCGTCAAATTCAGAATGCGCATCCGTTACGACGACTACAAGCAGTTCAAGTCCGACGTAACGATCACCTTCGGCGACGAGGTAACCTCTTCCGACGGAAAAGGTGCCGAGGCCCCGAAGGGTCCTGTACTGGCTCCTCCGCTGGCGCCGAAAAAGCCCTGAGATTCGACGTTCGACCTCGGGAATTCCCCACTCGCCGCCCTCTGGGTGCGGGGCGCTGCATGCGTATGGTTTAATAGGTGGTTACTGCAAGTATGCCGAGCCTTGCCACACGGCTGCGCCGCAAACTGAAGGCGGGTCACCGCCGGCTTCGCGAACTGAAAATGATCGCGCACGGCCTCACGTCCACAGATCATATTGTTCAGGCTCACATCATTCCGATGCGCCGGTGTAATCTTTCGTGCACCTACTGCAACGAATACGACGATGTTTCAAAGCCCGTGCCTCTGGACGTGATGCTGGGCCGCATCGACCATTTGGCGAAGCTGGGCGCCACGCTGATCATGATCAGCGGCGGGGAACCACTGCTGCACCCGGAACTCGAAGAGATTATCGCGAGGATTCACCACCACGGCCGGATCGCCGGCATGATCACCAACGGCTACCTGCTGATGCCCGACCGGATTCAGAGGCTGAACGACGCCGGCCTGGATCACCTGCAAATCTCCATCGACAACGTCATGCCCGACGATGTTTCGAAAAAGAGTTTAAAGGTGCTAGACAAGAAACTCCAAATGCTCGCCGAGCACGCCGATTTCCATGTGAACATCAACTCGGTGCTTGGCGGCGGCGTTTCCAACCCCAACGACGCGCTGACCGTCGGCCGCCGGGCACTCGAACTTGGCTTTTCCTGCACGGTTGGCATTATCCACGACGGGCATGGCCAACTTCGGCCGCTCGGCACCCGTGAACTGGAAGTCTTCAACGAGTTCAAGAGCCTCTCCAAACGCAGTTTCGCCCATTTTTCGGGCTTTCAGGAGCGCATCGCGCGCGGCCAGGAATCGGAGTGGAGGTGCCGGGCCGGCGCACGGTATTTATACGTCTGTGAGGACGGTCTAGTCCACTACTGCTCCCAGCAGCGCGGCTACCCAGGCACGCCGCTGCTCGACTACACCACCGATGACGTGAAGCGCGAGTACCTCTCCAAGAAGGATTGTGCGCCGATGTGTACCATCTCCTGCGTCCATATGACTTCGCTGATGGACTTCTGGCGTTCTCCGCAGACGCTGGAATCGGGTTTGAACAACAGAAAGGCGCAAGCGCAGGAACTGGTCAATATTCGTTAGGCGCGGCGCCGCTTCAAGACCAACCAGACCAGGCCGGCCGAAACCAACAGGACAGAATGCGGCTCGGGCACTTCTTCGTAGGACCATCTCAAGATGTCATGGTTCTCCCATGCGCCACCGGTAGACGAGGTAAATCCGATATAGGCATCCGTTCCGTTGGCCAGGTTCAGCGTCGTGGCCAGATCGACGTTGACGGTCAGGATAGGAACCAACGTGTTTCCGAAGTACACAGATAGTTGTCCGGGCCTGTAGTTAATCAGGGCATCGTAGATCGCTCCGTTCGACATGTCCACAGCGGGAGTTGCAATCCCGAGAGTGGGATTGGAGGGCGCACCATCCAGATCCTGGCAATGTTCGGGCCGGTTTTCTGCCGTACCCATCGTATTCACCGCGATGTGATTTCCATTGGGCTCGCAGTAGGACGGCTTGTTATGCCACGTATCGAACTCCACCGCCAGGCTATTGGCGATGCCGTAGTATCCAATGCCGCTGGCGAAGAGTCCAATCGGCGCCGGGGCGGCGTTCTGAATCACGAAGGCGATGCCGTCGGCGCCATTGTTGGAGACCCCGGGTTCCCAATCCGGTGTGTGGCCGCCGCGTTCTGTGAACTGGAATTGGAAACGCGTCGAGAACCCTCCCTGCACATTCACCGCGGTGTCATACCACGCTCCGCCGAGTTGATTTTCCAGCGCCGGAGTTAGACGAAGCCGGTTTGCCGTCAGCGCCGCATTCTGGACGAGGGTGAGGTTTGGGGCGGCCCCAAAACCTTCGAACTGAAACGACACCGCCGCCGCGGCTCCATGAAAAGCGAGAACGAGGCACAGCCAAGTACGCATAACACCATTGCGCGCGAAAACGCGGCCGCCAGCTATGAACCGAACTGCGTTTTCGTAATAGCGCTGCGCTCCATCCGTACTAGAACTCAAAGAACATACGGGCCGTGGCGCCGGTGCGGGAGTACGCCGTAAATCGTGTCTGGTGATCGAACGAGACGTAGTAACCGTAATGCCGGGTAATCCATTTGCGCAGAAAGATCTGCATGGAGACGCTGTTCAGGTTAACCTCTAACGGCGTCGTTGCGATGTAGCTATAAACCTCTTTGCCTCCACCCACCACTGTGCCGATCCAGTATCGGCCTTCCTGACCCCGCTGTACGGCCAGCGACGCCGCGTGACCGATCTTGTCAAAGGGCTGGTTGCGATTTAGAAAGTAGTTACCTTCGATGATCGTTCTGGGGCGGTAGAAGATGAATCCGCCGTTGTAGATGTGACCCTTGACCGGGGACTGAAAGGAGAAATGGGAGTAGCCGGCTGAGAGTATAAGCTGCCGGTTAAACGGAACTTTGTAGAAGCCCTTCAGGTCGTAGCGCTGTTGAGGGAAAATCGAAAAGCCGCGGCGCTCTGGCGTGACGGAGAAACCTTGCGTTGTATAGAAGTTCTTCGTCCAATTCGCGAAGCTGAAGAATCCGATGTTTTGTTGGCGAATACCAGGGCGGGTCTGGGAGTTGAAGAGAAACACCGGGGTAAACCGGGGGTTGTGGCGCAGCCAAATGGCGGCGTCGGCACCGCGCCAGTAACCCTGGCCGTTTGACACCCCGTGGTGGTAAGTGCCCACTTCCAGTAACACAGGCAGCGGACTCTCATAACCGGGCCGGTCGAAGGTGGCAGGTGTCGCAGGCGACTGGGCGTTTTCGGCCCACGCCCCGCAACACAAACTCATCAGAATAAGTAGCCGCATTTTACCTCCTATCGCAGTGTCTCCAGCCATGCCATCGGGGTCGAAACTGCGATGACGTGCCGCGCTGACGCCAGTTTTCCGTAAACGACCACGTTGCTTTCTACAGTCAGCGCTCCGGCCGAGTACACCGCCACCGGCAATCCGTCGCGCATGCCGCGAACGCCGTGGCAAAGCCGCATCTGACCGCCGGCGTGCAACAATCCCTGGAAGTATACGTTCGAATTCAGCACCAGGTCTTGCCCGGCCACGATAGTTCCGCGGACCACCGATGCAGCGCCGATCGTCACGCGCCCAGCCGCCTTCAAGTTACCGTCGAGCAGACTTTCCTTGGGACAGTAAAACTTACCACGGACCACTAAGTTGGCTTTTAGGTGAATCGGAATAGTAGTCTCCAGATCGCCCTGGTACAAATAACAACCGCCGCCCATCGAAAACAATTTGGCTGGATCATAGCCATGCTCCATCACCGCACCCTCGGCGTGCGGAATCTGCAGCACTGCCCTCGAAGTCTTATCCAGGCGGACCCGCGGCTCGTGACGGCCTTCCGTAAAAACCTCGGTCGCTAAGAACGATAGTGCGCGAGCCCCGGGTTGAATCTCGATAGAGGTTCGCGAGGTCGCGCGGGAAGCGATTACGCAGTCCGGTCCCAGAACTAACTCTTTGGTCGCGTCCACCCAACGTTTCACCGCCGCGCCCTCTTCCAGACGAAGCTTCCCGTCCACGGCCAACGCCCGCAACTGTGTATCGGCGCCCACTTGGCAGTCGCCCTTTACCATTAACTCCCGCTCGAACTCGCAGTCGTTGCCGCACCGGAAGTCGCCCTCGATCACCAGAACCTCCCTCTCCCGCCTTCCGGAAGGATAAGTGGACGAGCCCGCGACGAAGATCCGCTCTCCGCCCAAATCATGAACTTGCAGAGCGGCCGTAGCGCCGGACTCACGAGGAAACACACGCAGCCACTCCCGCAGTTTCGTCCGGAACGACTGCCCGAAATAGTCTTCCAGCCGGACATAGCCCATGTCCAACTCCGAGGAATGGCGGCCGCGAATCGTCCGCCACGCCCAATTGGCCAGGCCGAAATGCAGGTAAAATAGGAACAGGAATCCGAGAGAAAAGAGCAAGAAGTGCATGGTTAGTCCCCGGAGGCCTCCGCACGGTAGGTGCCCAAGCTGGTTCGAGTGATCCCCGGGGACTGATTCGAACCGAACAGTTTGCCGTCGGAGAGCCTCGTGCGGTGTGTTTTGTACCAGCCGTCGCCGTCCCCGCCCCAGAACCGGTTCCAATAGAACTTCCAGAGAGCGCCGCAAATGGCCCCTGTGCTCGCAAAGAAGTTGAGCAGGCTGAGCGGCAGCAGCAGCGCTCGAATGCGCGTGCCGTCCAACAGCGTTGCGGCGCCAATTTCCAGAAACGAAGCCTGATTGGCGAACATTTGATAGCAAAGAAAACCGAGCGCCACAGGCAGCGCAGGCACTTGGTGCGCCTCCGGAATGAAGAACAGCGCCAAAGAGGCGATCCAGCCGAGCACCACCATCGGCGCGGTCCAATACATGGCCAGCAGGAACAACGCATCCAGTTTTTCGGCGAAAGTCAGGAACGGGGACGCCCACAATTCGCTGGAGTAGCTGTGGAAGCACTCCGTATGCCCGGTGACCCAGCGGCTCAATTGCCGTTTTCGAGCGGTCCATGTGCGCGGAACCTCTTCGTAGCACTCTGCGCGATTCACATACGCCGTTCGCCAACCGCCCAGCAGCAAGGCAAAAGTCAAGTCGGTATCCTCAGTCAGAGATTCCGGATTCCACCCGCCCACCGACCGCAGCGCCGCTGCCCGTACGCCGCCTACCGTCCCGCCAAACTGCGCGGTGAACCCCGCGTTGTAGCGGGACTGCTGCGCGGCCTGATAGCCGGCGGAACGCTCCAGCGAAAGCAGTCCGGTCAGCAGGCTTTCGCCGATGTTGTGCGGAACGACGCGGCCCATAACCGCTCCGACTTCCGGATCGGCGAACGGAGCCACCAGCATTTTCAAAACGGCGCGGCCGGGCACATAGTCAGCGTCGAAGAGTAGAAAAATCTCTCCGCTGGCACGGTCGCAAGCCTCTTCCAGCGCCGCAGGCTTCCCACCTGGCCCTGCAGTCCGGTGCATGGGGTGGATGAACGGGTAACGGCGGGCGAAGTTTTCGATAATTCCGGCGGTTCCGTCAGTGGACCGGTCGTTGATCGGAATAATCTCCAGGCGGTCCCAGGCGTAATCACAGTCGACAAGAGCCTGCAGTACGTCGGCCGCAACCCGTTCCTCGTTGTGCATGGGAATCAGTACGGTCACA